>JAPOVI010000002.1 GCA_026708265.1 Acidobacteriota bacterium | reverse complement strand
GTAGCGGTCGCCGTCGTCGCGGATCTCGAAGAGCTGTGAGAAATCCGGGCTAGCTGCATCCAGCGGGTGGAGAAGGAGATCGTGGCCACGCTGCAGGAGGGTGTTCGGGCTGATTGGGCACCGCCGCGCTGCCAGTAGTACACTCATGAGTATGAGCGCGCGATTGCAGATTGTGATGTCCGACGCCGAGGCGGCCTCCCTGCGTCAGGCCGCCCGGCGGGCCGGCCTGACCGTCAGCGAGTGGGCGCGGCGGACGCTGCGCGCTGCCCGCGACGCCCAGGCGGGTCCGAGCCCGGACAGCCGACTCGACGCGTTGGATCGCGCCCTGACCTGCAACCATCCCACCGGCGACGTCGACGAGATGCTCGCCGAGATCGAGCGTGGCCGTGGTCTTCGTTGACTCCAACGTGCCGATGTACCTGGTGGGTGCGCCCCATCCGAATCGGGACCGGATCGAGGACCATCTGAGAGCGCATGCCGGCGAGGACTACGTCACGAGCGCCGAGGTCTACCAGGAGATTGTGCACCGCTACGTTGCCATCGACCGCCGCGGCGCGATCGACGACGCGTTTCGGCTCCTCGACGAAACGGTGATCGACGTGTTTCCGATCTCCCGCGACGACGTCGAAGCGGCGCGCGCGATCGCGCACCAACAGCACGCGTTGTCTGCGCGCGACTGTCTCCACCTGGCGGTCATGGAGCGCCGCGGCGTGGCCGTTGCCCTCACCTGCCACAGGCGCTTCGCACTGAGGCCCGGGATCGAGTGCGTCCCGTAGGCGGAGAACACGCGCCGGTGGCGGGTCCGCCGCGAGGGCGTCGATCTTCTGCTGCGCGTGTGAGTGCGGAGGGAGTATCGTCGCGTTCCGTGGACCGTCACCAGCCGCCGCCCCGACGTAGGAAGCTCCGTCGCGCCCTCGGTCGCCGACGCCCGCGCCGCACGCTGGCCACCGTCGCGTTCGCCCTCGCTCTCGGTGTAGCCACGCCGGCCGCGGCCCAGTCGCTGGCGTCGGTGCAGGGCTTCGTGACGGACGACACCGGCGCGAGCCTGCCGGGAGTGACGGTCGCGCTCGTGGACCGCGCGCGCGGCCAGCGCCGGACGGCGGTCACGAACCGGGAGGGCTTCTTCGCCCTCCGGGCGGTTCCCGGCGGGGAGTACGACCTCGAGGCATCGCTGGCCGGCTTCCGCACGACCCGGCGCGAGAACGTCCGCCTGCTCGTCGGGCAGAGCTTCGAGCTGGACCTGCGGCTCGGCCTCGCCGCGGTCGAAGAGACCGTGGTGGTCACCGGCGAGGCGCCGCTACTCGAGGTGGGGCGGTCCGGGGCCGCGGCATACGTGAACGAGGAAGAGATTGCCAACCTCCCCATATCGGGCCGCGACTTCGTGCGCTTCGCGCTCCTCAAGCCGACGGTGCAGGTGGACGCGCAGGGACGGCTGTCGCTGAGCGGACAGCGCGCCGTGAACTCGGCGTTCACCATCGACGGCGCCGACGCGAAGAGCGCCTTCTTCGGCTTCGGGCGGGGCGGGCTGGCGCGCGAGGGCGGCGGGGCGCTGGTGGCGCAGGAATCCGTGCAGGAGTTCCAGGTGGTCACGAGCGGCTACTCGGCCGAGGCCGGCCGCTCCGGCGGCGGCGGGATGAACGTGATCACCAAGAGCGGCACCAACGTCCTCTCCGGCTCCGGCGTGCTCTTCCTGCGCGACGACGGGATGGCGGCGCGGCTGCCGCGGTCGCCGCTCGACGCCGCCCGCGGCGTGCCCGCGGACGACCCGCGCTACGAGGTGGACGAGTTTCGCCGCTACAACTGGGGCGCGTCCCTCGGCGGGCCGATCCGGCGCGACCGCACCCACTTCTTCGTCTCCTACGACCAGACCGCCCAGCGGCAGCCGTTCCTGCGGGACATCCGCGGCCGCGGGCAGTACGACGCGGTCCTTGCGGCCTTCCCCGAGCTGGTGGCCGGGTACCGGCCGAACGACGACGGAGCCGCCGCCGCCGACCCCGAGCGCGGCCGCACCGCGAGCGGGCAGTTCGTGCGGGAGACCGACAACCTGATCCTGTTCGGCAAGCTGAGCCACCGGGCGAACGACCGGCATTCGCTCACGCTGCGCTACAACTTCACGAGCTACTCGCGGGTGTCGGACTTCGTCGGGGAGGAGTCCCGGCGCTTCGTGCGAAGCCATTCCACGGTGGGCGCGCTCGTATCGGTCGTCGGTCGGAGCGGCGTCAACGAGCTGCGCGTGCAGTACGCCTACGACGACTTCGACCGCCGCTCGCACCTGCCCGAGAGCGCGCTGCAGGCCAACATCCGGATCTACGGCCCCTCGTTCGGCTCGTTCGGCAAGCCCTGGTGGCTGCCGGTGACCAACGACGAGCGGAAGCTCGAGATCCGGGAGCGGTTCTCATTCCTCTCCGGGAACCACGAGCTGCGCGCGGGCTTCACCCTGAGCCACGACGGCCTGAGCGAGTTCTTCGCGGGGAACGCGGACGGGAGCTACGACTTCGACACGCTCCACGACTTCGCCGCCGACCGCCCGGCCCGGGCCGTCCTCTTCTTCGGAAGCATGGCGAACCCCAACTTCGTGGTAGCGCAGCAGATACTCGGCGCCTACGTCCAGGATTCCTGGAGCCCGAACCGGAGCCTCACCCTGCAGGTCGGCGGGCGCTGGGACGGCACCCTCAACCCGGGGGGAATCGAGCACGTGCTCCCGGCCGGGCGCCAGATCCCCCACGACCTGGACAACTTCTCGCCACGCGCGGGCCTCGTGTGGTCGCCCGACCCGGCGAGCGTCGTCCGCGCCGCCGGCGGCGTCTTCTACGCCCGCACGCCGACGCTCCTGTTCTCCACCGCCCACACCGATACGGGCATCTATCCGCGCTACGGCAACGCGATCGTGACACCCGGCGAGACGGGCTTCGTGCCCCTGGGCGACCCGATCGACAACGAAGGCCCGCCGCGCGGGCTGATCCCGGCCCTGAGCCACTTCGATCCCGGCTACGAGGATCCCCGGACCGTCCGCTTCAACCTCGGCTACGAGCGGGAGTTCGGCGGCAACCTCGCTGCGTCGATCGACCTGCTGCACGCGCGGAGCGACTCGCTGGCCTCGAACTTCGACGCGAACGTGCCGGCGCCGACGCACGACGCGTACGGGCGGCCGGTCTACTCCGGCCGGCGGATCGATCCCGCCTACGGGCCCATCCTGGTGCGCGCGTCGCCGGCCCGGTCCGACTACCTGGCCCTGACCACCGCGCTGCGCCGGCGTTTCGGCGGCGCGGTCCAGTTCCAGGCGCACTACACCTGGTCGCGCGACCGCTCGAACGACGACAACGAACGCTCGGGCAGCCTGACCCTGACCGACCCCACCAACCCGGACTACGACTACGGACTCTCGATCCGCGACATCCCCCACCGCTTCGTGGCGAGCGGCATCTTCGCGCTTCCCTTCGCCCTCACCGCGAGCGGCATCTTCACGGCCCAGTCGGGCTCTGCCTATACCGCGCTCGATCCGGCAGTGGGCTTCCACAATCACCCCGGCTTCGCCGTCGGTCCGCACGGCGCCCAGACCCGGGCGGTGGTCGGCGGCGAGCTCGCGCCCGTGAACGGCGAGCGGAACGCGCCGTGGACGAATCTCGATCTGCGGCTGACCCGCCGTTTCCGGCTGGGCGGGGCGCAGGTCGAGGCGCTCTTCGAGGTCTTCAACCTCCTCAACACCGGCGCCTTCCGCGTCGGACACGCCGACCAGCAGGAGGTCTTCGAGAACGACGGCGTCACCGCGAACCCGGAGTTCGGCCTCGCCAGCGTGCTCGTCGGCGCCCCGCGCCAGGCGCAGCTCGGCCTGCGCGTCCTGTTCTGATAGGCCTCCGCCTCGGCGGCGGTTGCACCCGCTCGGGCGGCGCGCGCTCCGGGCCACGCTCCTGCCGCATCGTCCGCCGAGCTCCGGCTCGCGGCGTGCGTTCGACCTGGGTCTTGCACACTTCCGGGTCCACGTTCATGATGTGGTTCACGCGAGCTCACGGTCGCTCGACCAGCGAGCGGTGTCGGCGCTCGACGAGGCGCCGGGACGATCGAAGGCAGGAGGCAGCGATGACCCATCGACTCTTCGCGGCGGCGCTCGTCGTGACGGCGCTCGCGGTGGGGGCGCCGGCCGAAGTTGCCGGCCAGCCGCCGGCGGGAGAGGCGGGCAGTTCGGCGGCGCCGCGCACCGCGTGGGGGGATCCGGACCTCCAGGGGCGCTGGACGAACACGACGACCACCCCGCTGGAGCGGCCCGCCGACCTGGCGGATCGCGACTTCCTGACGGACGAGGAGCGCGCGGCCCGCGACGAGGCGGGAGACGTCGCCCGCGAGCAGCGCGGCATCGATCCGGGAACAGGGGAGACCGGGTCGTACAACAACTTCTGGGTCGAGCGGGGCGTCAGGATGGCGCGCACGTCCCTGATCGTCGACCCGCCGGATGGACGGCTGCCTCCGCTGACGCCGGCGGAGGCCCAGCGCCGGCCCGGGCGCGAGGCGTACCGCAGCCGCGTTCCGGCGGGGCCGGAAGACCGCAACCTGTACGAGCGCTGCATCTCCCGGAGCCTGCCCGGGGCGATGCTGCCGGGCTTCTACAACCACAACTACCAGATCTTCCAGGCGCCGGGTTACGTCGTGATCCTGGTCGAGATGGTCCACGACGCTCGCATCATCCCTCTCGACGGGCGGCCCCATGCGGACCCCCGGATTCGGCAGTGGCTGGGGGACTCGCGCGGCCGCTGGGAAGGCGACACCCTGGTCGTCGAGACCACCAACCTCATACCGGTGAACGGACGGGCCCTGACCGTCTTCGGAGCGGGCGAGGCCACCGAGGTCGTGGAGCGCGTCACGCGGATCGACGACGGGACCCTCGACTACCGTGTCACCGTGAGCGATCCGACGGAGTACACGAGGCCGTGGACGGCGTCGATTCCGATGGCGAGCCTCGACGGGCTGCTCTACGAGTACGCCTGCCACGAGGGGAACTACGGCCTGGAGAACATATTGGCGGGGGCACGCGCGGAGGAGGGGGCAGCCGGCGCGGGCGTCGCCTCGAGGTAGGCGGTAGCGTACACCGGGAGGAGACGCCCGCCGGGTGCACCTGGCGCAAGGTCGTGCGCACCGTTGAGCGCCGTTGCGAAGCGCGCGCCCCGGCGCAGCCAGCAGCGGTGGGCAGTCCGTCGTCGGCCCCGAATCGGGCCGGCGGCGGTCGGCCGGAGGGAGTGATCATGCTCGCAATCGAACGGACGTCGCGAATCCGAATGGCACTGGTAGCCGGCAGCATGCTCGTCGCCGGGCTGGCGATCCCGAGCGGGCCTCCCGCCCTCGCGCAGGAGGCGGACCGCATCCGTCCCGTCACCGACGCGGAGCTCGAGAACCCGAGCGACGACGAGTGGCTGATGTGGCGCCGGACGCTCAACGGGTGGGGCTACAGCCCCCTCGATCAGATCAACCGCGACAACGTCGGCGATCTCCGGATGGTCTGGACCCGGGCGCTCGGGACCGGGCTGCAGCAGGGAACGCCGCTGGTCCGGGACGGCGTGCTGTTCATGCCCAACCCGCGCGACGTCATCCAGGCCATCGACGCCGTGACCGGCGACCTCATCTGGGAGCACCGGCGGGACCGCCCGGACGACCTGGGCGAGTACATGATCGGCGTCCTCATCGAGACCAACCGCAACATCGCCATTCACGGCGAGCTGATCATCGACACCAGCATGGACGACCACGTCTTCGCGCTCGACGCGGAAACGGGCGAGGTGGTGTGGGACACCGAGATCCTCGACTACCGGGTGAACCCGGCCAACCAGACCTCGGGGCCGATCACGGCCCGCGGGAAGGTCTTCTCGGGCCGGAGCTGCGACCCGCGGGGCGGGCCGCACGCCTGCGTCATCACGGCCCACGACGCGGGGACCGGCGAGGAGCTGTGGCGGACGCGCCTCATCCCCGCCCCCGGCGAGCCTGGCGACGAGACGTGGGGCGACGTCCCGTTCGAGGAGCGCGGACACGTCGGCTCGTGGATGGTGCCGAGCTACGACCCGGAGCTGAACCTGGTCGTCCTGGGCACGTCCGTCACGTCGCCGGCGCCGAAGTTCATGCTCGGCGGCACTGACCTGACGCACCTCTACCACAACTCGACCCTGGCCCTCGACGGCGATACCGGCGAGATCGTCTGGCACTACCAGCACCTGAACGACAGTTGGGACCTCGACCACCCCTTCGAGCGCCTGCTCGTCGACACCGCGGTGCGGCCCGACGCGTCCGCCGTGAGCTGGATCAACCCGCGCCTGAACCCCGGCGAGGAGCGCCGCGTGGTGACCGGGGTTCCCGGCAAGACGGGCATCGTCTACACCCTCGACCGGGAGACGGGCGAGTTCCTCTGGGCGACGCCGACCATCCCCCAGAACGTGGTCAGCGGCATCGACGGGGCCACGGGGACGGTCTCGGAGAATTCCGAGCTGGTCTTCACCGCGCAGGGGCAGGAGGTCCTGGCCTGTCCGCACGCCAGTGGCGGCAAGGACTGGGAGGCCGGCGCCTACAGCCCGCTGACCAACACCATGTACATGCCGCTGCGCAACGTCTGCGCGCGCATGCTGTCGATCTCCGCCGCCGACGAATCGGACGAGGCCCGGCGCCTCTACGCCCTCGCCTGGCGCTCGCAGATCGCGCCCGGCATGGACCAGGTGGGGAGCATCCACGCCATCTCGGCCGAGACCGGCGAGTCGGTGTGGAACTACCAGCAGCGCGCCGCGACGATGTCGCTCGCCGCGACCGGCGGCGGGCTCGTCTTCGGCGGCGACGTCAACGGCCGCTTCCGGGCCTTCGACGATCGGACCGGCGAGATCCTGTGGGAGATCAACCTCGGGTCGTCGGTCTCCGGCTTCCCGATCACCTTCGCCGTCGACGGCCGGCAGTACGTCGCGGTGAGCACGGGCACCCCGCGCTTCATCGACCTGACGCCGGAGCTCAGGCCCAGCGTCGGCAACAACCTGTTCGTCTTCTCCCTGCCTTAGCGCTGGTGGCGTGTCCCTAGAATGACTTTGCACTTACCGACCTTATCGAGGATGGCCTCGAGACGCTGCGGCGAACCTGCTCAGCTGGCACCGCGTCGCACGACCCCGTGGGCGGGGCCCTGCAGCGAAGCGCGCGCGGTGGGGACGTTCGTGGGATCGAAGCCGAGCGACGAACGTGCGCGCGACGAAAGTGCGCAGGAACGCTGACTACCTCCGTAGAAGAAACCGGCGTAGGAGAACCGGGCGACTGGTCGAGCCCCCCGCGAACGCGCGGGAGCCGGCTCACTCCGTGCGCAGAGCTGCAGCCGGACGGACCCGTACCGCCCACAGGACCGGACCGGCATGTGCCGCGGCGCCGACCGCGACGAGGGTGAGGAGGGCCCCACCCCAGGCCGTCACGTCAGCCGCGTCGACGCCATGGAGCACGCCGACGGTGGCGTGGGCGAGCGCGTAGGCGGACACTCCTCCGAGCACCGTGCCGATACCGAGCGGGATGGCCCCCTGCCGGAGCACGAGTCGCACGATGTCACCGCGGCCGGCCCCCATCGCAGCGCGGACGCCGATCTCGTGAGTCCGACGCACGATCGCGAAGGCGACGACGCCGTACAGGCCGATGGTGGCCAGCTCGATCGCGACGAGGCCAGCCGTGCCGAGCGTCGTAGCCAGGAGTCTCGCCGGCAGCAGTTGGGACGCAAGATTGTCTTGCAGCGCCTGCCCTTCCCAGAAGACGACGCCCGGATCGATTCGCCGCAGGACCCGCCGCATGGCCGAGCCGAGCGCCCCGGTATCCCCCGCGGTCCGGGCGAGCAACATCGGGGCAAGCACAAGGTCCTCTGGACGCTGCGACGCGGCGTAGTGGATGTAGGGTGTGGGCGGCTCCCGAACGAAGCGGACCTTGTAGTCGCTCACGACGCCAACGATCGTGACCGTCGGTCCGTCTGCGTCCCAGGGCCGGATGCTGCGGCCGACGGCGCTCGTGCCGGGCCACATGCGTCGGGCGAACGCTTCGTTGACGATGGCGACGGGCGGCGAGGCGGGGGTATCGACGGCCTCGTCGAAAGATCTCCCCCGGAGGATGGGCACCCCCAGCACATCGAAGTAGCGGTCGCCCACGGTCACCGTTTCGACCGGAAGGGCGGCGGCGCCCGATCCCTCGCCGGGCGTTGTCCGAACGCGCGTCTGGCGGTAGTTGAGGGACAGCGGCGAGCGGCTGGCCGCGGCGACCGCCTGCACGCCCGCCAACCCGCGCACCCGTCTCCGCGCGCGCGCAAGAAACTGCTCCGCCTCGTCGGCGTCGTATCCGAGCAGTCCCAGGCCCACAGTGACCGAGGCGACGGCTGACACCGGAAATCCGGGGTGGATTCGGCCCGCTGCCTGAAGATTGCGCGCCACCAGACCCGCCATGACCAGCAGCACCAGGCTGGCCGCGATCTGGAGCGACACGAGCGCCTGCTGCAGGTTCCACCGGTACCCCCCGACCCAGCGGCGCGGACCCCGGCCGTCGAGGGCGCGGCGCAAGCTGGACCGGGTACCCGGACACGCGGGCAGCAGGCAGGCAAGGAGGCCCGCTCCGAGCGCTGCGACTACCGAGACACCGAGCACGCGGCCATTCAACGACACGTCGAGCGCGAGGGGGACCAGCAGGGGGATGCGAACGGTGCCGAGAGCTTGCAGGAGTCCCCAGGCGAACGCGACGCCGCCTGCCACGCCCAGCACCGCCAGCGCCGTGCCCTCGACCAGCACCTCACGCAGCACGCGCCCCCGGCTCGCACCTACCGCGAGACGCAAGCCGATCTCCTGCCGCCGGGCCGACGCGCGCGCAAGGAGCAGCCCCGCGACGTTCGTGCATGCGATGAGCATCACGAGGCCGAGCAGTGCGAAGAGACCGACCGCGCCCGCGCGCAGGCGGTCCTCGAACAGCGGATGGGTCGCCACATCGCCCGCCCGAAACACCGTCACGCGGAGACCACGGTTCGAAGCGGGGTAGATCGCGTCGAGCGCCCGCATCACGCGGTTCAACTGGTGGGCGGCGCCGGCGACCGTTTCCCCGTCGCGGAGCCGCCCCTTCAGCAGCATCCAGCGCAGGCCGCGGCTCTCGAGTCTCGTGGAGCCGGGCGACGGGGAGCCACTCTGCATCATCACCGGCTGCACGTCGTCGACTCGCGCCATCGGTGTCCAGAAGGCGGGCGTCAGGATGGGCGCCGTCATGCCGGCAAAACGCTCCGGCGCCACCCCGACGATCGTGTACTCGCGGCCGCCGATCCCGAGGGAGAGGCCGACGGCGTCCGGACGGCGGTCGAACGCAGTGGACCAGAGCGCCGACGAGATCACGACGACCGGCGCCGCGTCGGGGCGCTCGTCCTCCGGGCGCAACACCCGGCCGTGCCGCGCGGGAACGCCGAGCACCTGGAAGTAGTTGCCCGTGACCGCTTCGCCCGGCATCGAGCGCGACTCCTCGTCCGTCCGGACGGCGGCCATGGCGGGAACGTAGCCCGCAAGACCGGCGAGGGCGGAGGCGTTGCGGCTCAGGTCGCGGTAGTCGGGATACGAGCTGCCGTACCAGCCCTGGCCGCCGGCGTTGCTCGTGTAGACATCCACGATCTGCTCCGGCCGGTCGATGGCCAGCCGCCGCAGGAACGTGGCGTCGAGCAACGCGAAGAAGGCCGTGTTGAGGCCGACTCCGATGGCGAGGGAGACGACCGCCGCGGCCGACAGGGCGGGGTGCCTGCGGACCAACCGCAGCGCCAGGCGCGCGTCCTGGCGCAGGCTGTCGAGTTGCCGGACGCCCCAGCTCCCGCGGCAGTCGTCCTTGACGACATCCAGGGGTCCGAACGCGAGCCGAGCGCGCCGGCGCGCTTCGGTCGGGGAGAGGCCGCGCGCGACGTGCTGTTCGGCGGCGCGCTCGAGATGGAAGCGCAGCTCGTCTTCCAGGTCCTCTTCGGCGGCGTTCCGCCGGAGCAGCGTGCGCAGCCGGAACCGAAGGTCATCCAGCATCGGCGGCGGCTAGCGCGCCCTCGCGGGCGCGTCGGGAGTCTGCGCCGGCGCACGCATCCTGCATCGCACGTTCCGCAGCGCAGACTCCTAGGACATGTCGAGCACGTGACCGACGGCCGCGGTGAGCGCGCGCCACGCCGCAAGGTCGGACTCGAGTTGCCGGCGTCCCTTCCCGGTCAGCCTGTAGTACTTCGCCCGTCGGTTGTGGTCGGACGTACCCCACGAGGCGGTGATCCACCCGCGCCGCTCGAGGCGGTGCAACGCGGGATAGAGCGACCCCTGCCGGATGCTCAGCGCCTCGCCGGACACCTGTCGAATCCGCTCGGAGATTCCCCAGCCGTGCCGCGGCTCCAGCGCCAGCGTCTTGAGGATCAACAGCTCGAGCGTGCCCTGCGGCAGGTCGATGCGGTCGGCGGTCATCCTTCCCCGTGGTCCGGTCCAGACAGCGTGCGGGATAGCCGGGCCAGCTCCCCTTCGACCTCGGCCTGCCGCCGCGACAAGCCCCAGAAGTACCCGAACGCAAGAATCCAGACGATGGAGTACGCGGCGATAAGGAAGCCTGCCGCGGGCAATCGATCCTCGTCCGGCACCTCGTCGATTGGGACGAACTCCTCGACGCCAGGCGGCTGCATCGCCGCCGCTCCCGTTGCAGCACCGGCTCCCGTTGCAGCACCCGCGCCCGTCGCAGCGCCCAAGCCCGGCGCGGCGCCCGCGCTCGCCACCACGCCCGCCGCAACTACCGCGGCCGCTACGAAGACCGCCCAGGCGCGGCGACCAGCGCCGTCGTGCGGTCGGCGATCCGTTCCCAGCGAGTCTGCAGTCATCGTGGATCCCAGTAGCCGTCGTCACACGCCAGCCGGAGGCGATCGACGGCGGCGCGATGCTCCTCCAGGCGGCGGCGCCCTTCGAGCATCACGAAGAGCAGCGCCAGATAGGCCAGCACGCACCAGAGAAACGGAAGCCCCATGGACAGCGGCAGCTGCGGCAGGACCGTGGTCTGCGGATGCAGCGTCCGCCACACGTTCACGGAGACGTAGACGAAGGGGACGTTGAACATCCCGAACACGGCGAGGCCGGCGGCGAGGCGATCCGACCCCGGGCCGCCGTACTGCCGAAGCAGCAGGTAGGCAACGAAGTTCATCTGCAGGAGGAGCGCCAGCGTCGTCCTGACGTCCCACGGCCACCAGGTGCCCCAGGACACACGGCCCCAGAGCGGTCCTGTCACCAGACCCATGAGGCCGAAGAGCAGGGCCACCTCTGCCGCGGCGACTGCGAGCCGATCCGCCTCCTGCCGGCCGCTGAACACGTAGATGCCACTAGCGGTGCCGCAGACGAAGATGGCGCCGAACATCATGAACCAGGCCGGTACGTGGAAGTAGAAGATCTTGGCCACGAGCCCCATCGTCGCCTCGTACGGCGCCAGGGCGATCACCACGGGCGCGCCGGCGAACAGAAGTGCCGCCGCCACGAGTGCCGCGAACGATCGGCGGTTGGTCATCCGCGCCCCGCGCACGGCTTTCTCCTCGTTCTTCGAAAGGCACTTGGCCATGATTCCGCCCCGGTCGACGTGGAACGCGTCACCAAGCCGGCCGGTCCCTCCTAACGCGTGCCGCGCGCAACCGTGAACCTGCGCGCCGGTTACCCTTCGGCTTCGACAACAGGGGCACCCTAGCACGCTTCCTGTCGAAGTGCAAGGAAAAGGGACCCGCCCGCCTGGGTCGGAGCTCAGCCGCTGGCCGGGAGGTCGCGGGTGGCGCCCTCGCTCGTTCCTGCCCTCCATCGGCTCAGGCAGCAGGGACGGCTGACCATGGCGTGGGGGCGAACTAACCGGAAGCCGAAGTTCTACAAGCTCACGACCGCCGGGCGCCACCAGCCGAGGCTGAAGCGAGCTATTTCGGAAGCGCGTTTCGGTCTCGTTCGAGCTGGCGATACGGGACGTGAACGCGGTGCTCGCGGCCTCTACGGCCTGCACCATGAGCGACCTTCCGGCCAGCGGCTCCAGCTCCAACCCAGGATTTCACGATCCTGCGTCGCTCTGGCTTGAGCAGAACGGGCGGGTCCCGTTTTCCTTGCACTTCGACAGGAAGCGTGCTACGGTGCCCGGTGTTGTCGAAGCCGAAGGGTAACGACGCGTCCGGATCACGTCACGCGCGGTAGGCGCGAGGAGGACGACATGCCCAGGCGGGCGAGGATGTTCAGGCTCTTGTTGACGGCCGGCGCATTGAGCGCCGCGTTCGCCGGTCTCGTCTGGACGACGATGCAGGACGGAACGCAGTTCTACATGGAGGTCGAGGAGGTTGTGGCCGATCCGGAGGCGTGGGACG
>JAPOVI010000150.1:2702-12356 GCA_026708265.1 Acidobacteriota bacterium | reverse complement strand
CCCAGGAGCTTGCGCCGCGGCACGCACTCCGTTGGCGTTCTGCGGCGCAAGCTCCTAGAATTGCCGGGATGGCTCCACGGTCCGCGGCCCAGGCCCGGTGCGCGCTGTGCGGTGCGAAGGACGTTTCCGAACCCCGCGGGGAGGAGAAGTACTGCCGCGACTGCTGGGACAAGAAGATGGCGGTCGAGGACGTCGTCGCCCGCGAGTTCGCGCTGAAGCGTTACATACGCGCCCACAGCGCGGAGAAGTACCTCGTCTACCACTCCACGCAGAAGCGCCCGTGCGGACAGCTCATCGTCGTGGACGACGGCTACGACCTTTTCCTGAGCCTGATTCTCTACCCGAGCTTCGGCTGGGACGAGCCGGCCTACTTCCTGGAGGGCGACCCGGACGGGCGCGCGTTCTCGGAGCTGCTGGTCGACGTCGTCGCGGCGGACGTGATCGAGCCGTGGGGCGGAGGCAAGTGGCACCTGGAGATCTTCCGCTCGGCGAGCCCGGAGCCGGAGGACTGGAACGGAGAGATGTAGCCCGCTCGGCGCGCGTACCGAACAGGTACCCGAGGCCGCAAGGGTGGTATGATCCCGCCTCACGACTGCTCGAACCTGGAGGGTTTTCGATGCAATACCTGAGCCGTGCCCTGGTGTTCGGTGTCATGGTTTCGATCGCCGCGACGGCGGCCTGCGGCGGCGCAGCGGAAGAGGAAGCTGCGGCGGCCGAGGCGGCCCCGGTCGAAGAGGTCGATCCGCGGGCCGCAGCAGCCGCCCGGCGGCTGGCGGCACGCCTCGGCGAGGGGCTCGAGCTGGTCCCGACGCAGCGCGGGCTCGCCGAGATCGCCTACACGCAGCCGGTGGCCCGCCGCGAGCGGGACTTCATCGTGACCTCGATCCGAATCCAGAACCTCGCGGAGAACGCGATCGCGGGCTTCTCCGTCGACGAGTACTGGTTCGACCGCGAGGGCAACACGGTGACCGGTGACCAGGTGCGGTTCCGGGAGCCGATACTGACCGGCGAGATCCGGGACATCGAGTTGCGGGTCCCGCGCGTGCAGGGCATGGATCGCAGCAACTACGAGTTCACGCACCAGAACGGCGACATCAAGGCGACGCTGTTCGACGAGATCGAGGATCCGCCGGAGCCCGAGGAAGAGGAGGGCGAGGAAGCGGCCGACGCGGCGCCCTGACCTTCGCGGGCGCATCGCCCCCGCCCGGTCGATGCGTCCGCCGCTCCCGTCGGCGACCGGGCCCGCCCCGGAAGCGGCGAGAGCGGGTCCGACACCCGTGCGGCCGGGCCCACCGTGCCGCTTCGGCGGGTCGCGCAACTCTCGGGTGCCGGCCGGCGGGTCGGGCAACTCTCGGGTGTCGTCGGACGTCATAACTGGCAGGACCTCCACGGTGACACCCGACATTCCCGCCATCCAGGCTTCCCTCCGGGAGCACGGCCTCGACGGGTGGCTGCTGTACGACTTTCACGGATCGAATCCGATCGCGCGGCGGCTGGCGGGGCTGGACGCGAGCGCCAAGCTGACCACGCGCCGCTGGTACTACCTGATTCCGGCTCAGGGCGAGCCGCGGGGCTTGGTGCATCGCATCGAGCGCGAGAGCCTGGAGCACCTGCCGGGCGCCCGACGGGAGTACGCCGGGCGGGAACAGCTTGCGGCGGGGCTCGAGACTCTCCTCGACGGCACGGCGCGGCTCGCCATGGAGTACTCGCCTCTCTGCGCCATCCCGTACCTCTCCCGCATCGACGCCGGCACGATCGAGGGCATCCGGGCGCTCGGGATCGAGGTCGTCTCGTCGGGCGATCTCGTGCAACGGTTCGAGGCGGTCTGGGACGCGGCGGCGCTCGATAGCCACCGGGACGCGTCCGCCCGCCTGCACGACATCAAGGACCGAACCTTCGACCTCCTGGCGGCCGAGGTGCACGGCGGCGCCCTGACCGAGTACGCGGTGCAGAGCGCCATGCGCGATTGGTTCGCGGAGCAGCGGCTGGTGAGCGATTCGCCGCCCGTCGTCGCGGCCGCGGAGAGCAGCGGCAACCCGCATTACCTGCCGACGGCGGAGCGCCACCGTCCCATCCGGACCGACGAGCTGGTCCTGATCGACCTCTGGGGCAAGCTCGATCGGCGGGGGGCGGTGTTCGCCGACATCACCTGGGTGGCGTATACCGGGCGCCGCGTTCCGGACGACTATGGCTCGGTGTTCGCGGTGGCCCGCGACGCGCGCGACGCGGCGATCGCACTGGTCCGCGAGCGGACCCGCTCCGGCACCCCGCCCCGCGGATGGGAGGTCGACCGCGCAGCGCGGGACGTGGTCGAGGCGGCGGGTCACGGCGAGCACTTCGTCCACCGCACGGGGCACAGCCTGGGCGAGGCCGTCCACGGCAACGGCGTGCACATGGACGACTACGAAACGCACGACGAACGAAGACTGCTGGCCGGCTCGGGGTTCACGATCGAGCCGGGCATCTACTTCGACCGGTTCGGGGTCCGTACGGAGGTGAACGTGTACGTGGATGCGCACGACGCCAGCGTCACGGGCCCCCTGCAAGAGGAGATCGTCGCCCTCGGCTAGGAGTCTGCGGCGACACCACGGTGGCGCCGGGGAAGGTGGAGGAATCAGCGATGTCGACACGCAGGACCACCCTGTTCTCGGGAGTAGTGATCGCGGCCGCGTCCATGCTCATCGGCATGGTGCTGGCGTCGCGCTTCGAGCTGACGCCGGCCTCCTCGGCGCAGGCGGTGCAGATCCCGCCGGCGAACAGCGCCCCGATCACGGGCGACATCGGCGCCACGACGTTCCGCGACATCGCGGCGGCCCAGACGGGCATGGTCGTCAACATCCGCGTCGTGTCGCGCCGCCAGACCACGGACCTCAACGACTTCTTCGGCGGCGACCTGTTCGACCGCTTCTTCGGGCAGCCGCGCCGCCAGCCGCGGCAACGCGCGGAGCCGGTACCCACCGCCGGCACCGGGTTCGTCATCGACCGGAGTGGCCTGATCCTGACCAACAACCACGTCGTCGAGAACGCCGAGTCGATTCGGATCGACTTCTTCGGCGACGACGAGGAAGACCTGTACGAAGCGCGCGTTCTGGGACGGGACGCGTTGACGGACAGCGCGCTCCTGGAGCTGGTCGACCGGCCCGACTGGGAGCTGCCGGTCGCCTCGTTCGGCGACTCCGGCCAGATGGCGGCCGGTGACTGGGTGATGGCCATCGGCAACCCCTTCGGCCTGGGGCACACGGTCACCGTCGGCGTCATCTCGGCAATCGGCCGGCCGTTCTTCCCGGTGCGCGGGCGCGAGCTGGACATGCTGCAGACCGACGCGGCGATCAATCCGGGGAACTCGGGCGGCCCGCTGCTCAACATCCGCGGCGAGGTGGTCGGGGTCAACACGGCCATCATCAGCGACCGGATGGCCAACGCCGGCGTCGGCTTCGCGGTCCCCATCAACACGGTGCGCGAACTGCTCGACGAGTTGCGGGGCGGCCGGGTCACCCGGGGCGTGATCGGGATCCAGATCGCCAACGTCGACCCGGACGACTACGCGCTGCTGGGACTGAGCGACCCCGGCGGGGTCCTCGTCAGCGCGGTCACCGCCAACGGTCCCGCCGACCAGGCGGAGATGCAGCCGGGCGATGTGGTCGTCGCCTACGACGGCGAGGCGGTCTCCCGCACGGAGGAGCTGCAGCGCCGGGTCGTCTCGACGCGGCCGGGCACGACGGTGGCGATCGACATCATCCGCAACGGCGAGCCGCTGACGCTGGACGTCACCATCGGCGAGCTCGACGAGGATGCCCGGATCGCCGGCGTCGCCGAGGCCGAGGAGGAGGTCAGCGAGGGCTTCGGCGTCTCGCTGCAGGATCTGACCCCGCAACTGGCGCGCCGGCTGCAGGTCCCGGCCGACACCGTCGGCGCGGCGGTCACCGACGTCGCGCGCGGCAGCAACGCGGCACAGGGCGGCCTCCAGCCGGGAGACGTCATCCTGTCCGTGAACCGGGTGGAAGTCGCGTCGGCGCGGGAAGCCATGGACCAGCTCAGCGCGATCGAGTCCGGCCGGCGGGCGTTCCTGCTCGTACAGCGGCGCGATAGCCGCATCTTCCTCCAGGTGGAGAAGGAGTAGGAGTCTGCCGTAGGCGACGAACCGCGGGCCAGGGAGCCGGGGCGAACGGACGGTGACGCGGCTCGGGGAGGTGATCCGGCAGCGGATCCGGCGCCAGGGTCCGCTGCCCTTCGCCGCCTACGCGGAGTGCGCGCTCTACCACCCCGACCTGGGGTACTACGCGCGGGCCGACCGCCGCTCCGGCCGGGACGGCGACTTCTTCACCAGCGTCGACCTCGGCCCGCTGTTCGGCGAGTTGCTGGCCGCGCAGTTCGCCGAGATGTGGCGGCGGCTCCGGGGCGGCGGGCTCGGCGAGGGACGGTTCGCGCTCGTCGAGGCCGCGGCGGGCAGCGGCCGGCTCGCGCGGGACGTCCTCGACGCCGCCGCGCGGCACGATCCCGCCTTCTACGAAGCGACCGATCTCCACCTGGTCGAGCGGAGCCGCACGGCCCGGGGCGCCCAGCCCGACACGCTCGGCCCGCACGCGGCACGGATCGCATCCTCCGGCCCCGACGTCCCCGGGGACGTGACCGGCGTCGTCTTCGCCAACGAGTTGCTCGACGCCCTCCCGCCGCACGTGCTGGCAATGACCGACGCCGGCCTGCGGGAGGTCTATGTCGACGTCGACAGAGCGGGCGGCGGGTTCGTGGAACGGCTCGGACCGCTGTCCGGCGCGGCGGTCCGGGAACACGTGTCGGTCTGTGGCATCCGCCTCGAGCCGGGCTGGCGGGCGGAGATCTGCCCCGCCGCCCTCGCCTGGGTGCGCCGCGCGGCTCGCGCCCTGAAGCGAGGCTTCCTGGCGCTCATCGACTACGGCCACGAAGCGGAAGAGCTGTACTCGGCCACCCACGCCGCAGGAACCCTGACCACCTATCGCCGCCACCGCGTGCGGAACGAGCCCGCGGGCGGCACGCCCCCGTGGCTTGCGGAGCCGGGCGAGCGGGACATCACGGCCCACGTCGACCTCACCGCCGTGCGGCGCACGGCCGAGGGTGAGGGCCTGAGGACGCTGGGGGTGCTCGATCAGACCTACTTCCTGCTCGGCCTGGGCGCCCTCGACCGGGTGGCGGCCGACGAGGGGGTGAACGGCCTGCGCCGCCGGCTGGCCCACAAGTCGCTCCTCGTGCCGGGAGGGCTCGGCAGCACCCACAAGGTCCTGATCTTCGGCAAGGGGGTGGGACGGCCCCGCCTCTCCGGCTGCGCCCACGCGGAGCGCTTGACGTAGCGCCGCCCGGGACGGCGTTGCCGCGGGCGGTGCTACGATGGGCCTGGGAGCCGGAGATGAGCGAGAGTCTCGAGCGCGAGGTGAAGATTCGCTTCGCGTCGGCGGAGGAAGCCCGCGCCGCGGTGGCCGCCGTCGGGGCGGCGCCGTTGCGCGCCCGGCGTCTCCAGGACGACCACCTGCTCGACACCCCCGAGGGGCGGTTGCGCGACGGGCGCTCGACGCTCCGCGTCCGCCTGGAGCGGCGGCTGGACGCCCCGGCCGGTGACACCGTCACGTTCAAGGGCCCGCCGCGCCCCGACGTCATGAAGGTCCGGGAGGAACTCGAGACCGGCGTGGAAGACGGCGCGTTGCTGCTGCGCGTGCTGGAGCGGGCCGGTTTCCGCGTCTGGTTCCGCTACCAGAAGCACCGCGAGGAGTTCGCGTGCGCCGGGGCGGTGGTGGCGATCGACGAGACGCCGTGCGGGGTGTTCGTCGAGATCGAGGGCACGAGGAGCTGCGTGCAGCAGGTCGCGAACGCGCTGGGCCGGACCCCGGACGACTACATCGTTGCCTCGTATCGCACGCTTTACGAAGCCGACTGTGCGCGCCGCGGGCGGCCGGTCGCCGACATGGTCTTCGAGCAGGAGCCCGCGCCGTAGAACGGCGGCCAGGCGCCCCGTCGCCCCGCATCCCGATGCCCGCCCCGATGCCGCCGGCCCTCGTGCTCACGGCCGGCCGCGGGCGGCGACTCGCCCCGTTGACCGACATCCGGGCGAAGCCCGCGGTTCCGGTCGCCGGCCGGGCGCTGGTGCTCCGGATCCTGGACTGGCTCGCCGGGCAGGGCGTCGAGGAAGCGGTGCTCAACCTGCACCATCGCCCCGAAACCATCACCCGCAGCGTCGGGTACGGCGCCGCGGCCGGCGTCCGCGTCCGCTATTCCTGGGAGCCCGTCCTCCTCGGCTCGGCGGGAGGCCCCCGGCAGGCCCTGCCGTTGCTCGGCCCGCGCTTCTTCGTCGTCAACGGCGACACGCTCGCGGACCTCAACCTCCGGGAGCTGCTCGAAGACCACCTGCGCACGGGGGCCGCGGTGACGCTCGGCGTGACCGCGCATCCCGATCCGGCGCGCTACGGCGGCGTTCTCGCCGCCGCCGACGGACGTGTCCGGGGGTTCGCGCCCGCCGGCGGCGGAGCAGCGGCGCTCTTCGTGGGCGTGCAGGTCGCGGAAGCTTCCGCCTTCGCCGACCTCCCCGCCGGGCAGCCCGCGGCGACCGTCGGCGGGTTGTACGACCGCCTCCTCCGCTTCCCGGGCGGCGACGGGCCGGGCGGCATCCGCGCGCGCGCCGGGAGCGCGCGGTTTCTGGATGTCGGCACCCCGTCCGACTATCTCGCGGCGTGCATGGCGGTGGCGGAGGAGCAGGGGCAACGCGCGCCGACGCCGGGCGCCGGCTCCGAGGTGCACCCCACCGCCGCCCTGAGACGGACCGTCGTCTGGAACCGCGCGGTCATCGGTCCCCGCTGTCGACTCGAGGACTGCATCGTGACCGACGACGTCCACCTGCCTGCCGGCACCGAGCTGCGGGGTGCCGTCTGCGTCGCCCGGACAGCAGTGCCGGGGAGCGGCGGCGGGCGGGCGGGCCCGCGTCGGGTGGCGCCGGCCCGCGTTATCGGCAACGCGCGGGTCTCCCCCCTCGACGCCGGCGCGGGGGCCGGGTCGTGAGCGGCATGAGCGCCGAGGGGCCCGACGCGGCAGAGCGTGCCCGGCGGTGGCTGGCGCGCTCCCGCCTGCCGGCCGCGAGCGGCATCGAGCTGCTGGCCGGCGACGCGTCCGATCGGCGCTTCGTCCGCGTGACTCCGGAGGGCGCACCCTCGCGCGTGCTCGTGGTGCACAAGGGTCCGATCGACCCGGCGGCGCTGCCGCTCATCGCGGTCGCCGACCTCTTCCGCGAATTGCCGGTACCCGTTCCCGCCGTACTAGGCACGGACGCAGGCCTCGGCATCGTGGTGCTCGAGGACCTCGGGGACGAGACGCTCGAGGACCTCCTCGCCCGTCTCCCGGCCGCGAAGCGCGAGGCCCGGTACCGGGAAGCGATCGCCCTCATCGCGACGATCCAGGAGGGGGGACGGCGCCTGGCCGACGCCGGCGCGACCACGGCCCCACCCTTCCGCCTGGCCTTCGACGCCGCGAAGCTCCGCTGGGAGCTCGGCTTCTTCCTGGACCACTTCGTCGCCGGCTACCGCCGGCTCCCGCTCGCCCCGGCGACGCGCTGCGCGCTCGAGGCGGAGTTCCGTACCCTTGCCGAGGAGATGGCCGACGAGCCGCGCGTCCTCTGCCACCGCGACTTCCACAGCCGCAACCTGATGGTCCACCACGGGCGCCTGTACGTCATCGACTTCCAGGACGCGCGAATGGGGCCGGACACCTACGACCTCGTCTCCGTGCTCCGCGACGCCTACGCGCCGCTGGATTCGGCGTCCGTCGACCGCCTGATCGCCCACTACCAGGGACTGGCCCGGATCGCGGACGGGGTCGCGCTGCGGCGACGCTTCCGCCGCACGACGATCCAGCGGGCGCTCAAGGCGCTCGGCACGTTCGGCTATCAGATCGCCGTGCGCGCCAACGATCGCTATCGGGCGGCGGTCCCCGTCGCCGCGGACTGCGTCCGCGACGCCACCGGGCGCGACGGCCGCTATCGGCGCCTGCACGACCTGCTGGCCCCGATCCTCGACGGGATCGGCTCGTAGTAAGGTGCGCTATGGATGCGACGCGGACTTACGTCGGCGAGATTGCGCGGCACGTGGGCCGGCGCGTCACGGTCCGGGGCTGGCTCCATCGGCGGCGATCGAGCGGGCGGATCCACTTCCTGACCGTGCGCGACGGGACCGGCTTCATCCAGGTGGTCCTGTCGAAGGCCGCGGTCGGGGACGATGCCTTCGCCCAAGCCGACCACCTGGGACAGGAGACCTCGCTCATCGTCGAGGGGACGGTCCGTGAGGACGCGCGGGCGCCCGGCGGCTACGAGATTGACGGCACCGGCCTCGAGGTCGTCGGGGCATCGCACGACTATCCGATCACACCGAAGGAGCACGGCGTCGACTATCTGCTCGACCGCCGCCACCTGTGGATCCGCAGCCGCCGGCAGCAGGCCATCCTGCGGGTGCGCCACGAGGTGATCGACGCCATCCGCGACTTCTTCAACGGCCGCGGCTTCATCCTGGCCGACACCCCGATCTTCACGCCCGCCGCCTGCGAGGGCACCACCACGCTGTTTCCCGTGCCCTACTTCGACGACCGAACCGCGTTCCTGACGCAGAGCGGGCAGCTCTACAACGAGGCGAACGCGATGGCCCTGGGTCGCGTGTACTGCTTCGGACCGACGTTCCGCGCCGAGAAGTCCAAGACCCGGCGCCACCTGACCGAGTTCTGGATGGTCGAGCCGGAGATGGCGTACGCGACGCTCGACGACGCCATCGACCTCGCGGAGGCGCTCGTCGTCGCCATCGTCTCGCGGGTCCTCGAAGCGCGCCGTGAGGAGCTCGGCGTGCTCGAGCGGGACACGGTACCGCTCGAGCGCGTGCAGGCGCCCTTCCCGCGCATCAGCTACGACGAGGCGGCAGCGATGCTGCGCGAGCGCGGGCGGCCGTTCGAATGGGGCGGCGACTTCGGCGGCCCGGACGAGACCGCGCTGGCCGAGTCCTTCGATCGCCCGGTGGCCGTGCACCGTTTCCCGAGCTCGACGAAGGCCTTCTACATGAAACCGGATCCCGAGCGCGCGGAGTTGTCGCTCTCGGTCGACGTGCTGGCCCCCGAGGGCTACGGCGAGATCGTCGGCGGCGGCCAGCGGCTCGACGACTACGACCTCCTGCTCGAGCGCATCGCCGCCCACGATCTGCCGCGCGAGGCGTTCGAGTGGTATCTCGATCTGCGGCGCTACGGAACCGTGCCCCACGCGGGATTCGGCATGGGCGTGGAGCGCGTCGTCGCATGGCTCTGCGGCCTCGAGCATGTGCGGGAGACCATCCCCTACCCGCGGATGCTCTATCGCCTCACGCCCTGAACGCCCCCGGCGGACGCCGCGTTCGCGTTGCCGGCTCCAACCGCAACGTGGTATATTGACCCGCGTACGTCGACGCCGAATTTGCGAAAAAAGTGGGCGTTTTGCCCACTTTTTGCTTTTTGGGGGCGCCGTTCGGGCCGCGATCAACCGTGCAGGAAGACCGGCTGCGTCAGGCCCGGTCGATCGCCGAACGGTTCGCGCGCGACGCCGGGCTGGAGCTCTTCGACGTACAGTTGCGCCGCGAGGCGATCGGCTGGGTGCTGCGGGTCGTCATAGACCGTCCGGCGGCCGCTCGG
>JAPOVI010000150.1:0-2692 GCA_026708265.1 Acidobacteriota bacterium | reverse complement strand
ATTGATCGTGCGACTACGCCGCGTGGATCTCGGCGGTGGCCGTCGCATTAACATAGACCGTCCGGCGGCCGCTCGGGATGTCGTTGCGACCGAGGAGTCCGTCAGCGTGGCGGACTGCCAGCGGGTCAGCCGCGACGTCAGCGCGGCGCTCGACGTGGAGTTCACGTTCGAGCACGCGTACACCCTGGAGGTGTCGTCGCCGGGCCTCGATCGGCCCCTGCGGAGCGTCGCGGACTGCCGGCGCTTCCGCGGGCGGCTGGCGAAGTTCGTAACGTCGGCCCCGGTGGATGGGCACCGGCATCTGGCCGGCCGCATCGTCGAGGTGGAGGATGGCGGGGCGGCACCCGGCGCGGAAGCCGGGCCGGACGCGGAGATCGTGATCGAGACCGGCCGGAGCGTGCACCGGATTCCGTGGTCCGCCGTCTCCCGCGCCCGGCTCGAGGTGGAGTTCTGATCGGCGCCCGGCGCGGGCTCGCGGCACGCGCCGGCGACCTGGACCGAAATGGGCAATCCGCTGCAGCAGACGATCGAGGCCCTGGCCAAGGAAAAGGGCATCGAGCCGGAGGTCATCGTCACGGCCATCGAGGACGCCGTACTGACGGCCTCGCGGCGGTACTACAGCCGGGAGTTCAAGTCGACGGAGCACCTGCGCACGAAGTTCAACTACGAAACCGGTCAGGTCGAGCTGTTCGTGGTCCGTCGGATCGTGGACGAGGTGACGGACCCCGAGACGGAGATCTCGCTGGCAGAGGCACGAGAGCTGTACGGCGACGAGGCGGAAGTCGACATGGAGATCGAGTTCCCCAAGCCGACCGACGTGCTCGGGCGCATCGCCGCGCAGACCGCGAAGCAGGTCATCTTCCAGAAGGTCCGGGAGGCGGAGCGGGAGAACGTCTACGAAGAGTTCAGCGACCGGCTCGGCGAGGTCGTCGTCGGCGCCGTCAAGCGGTTCGAGAACGGCGACATCATCGTGGAGTCGGGTCGCGTCGAGGCCCTCCTGCCCCGACGCGAGCAGTCCCGGGCCGAGAACTACACGACCGGCGACCGGATTCGGGCGGTCATCCGCGAGGTGAACAAGAACGCCAAGGGCCCGCAGATCATTCTCTCGCGCACCGACCCGGTGCTGCTGATCAAGCTCTTCGAGCAGGAAGTGCCCGAGATCTACGACGGGACGGTGACGATTCGCGGCGCCGTGCGCGAGGCAGGCGACCGGGCCAAGGTGGCCGTCTACTCGCGGGAACGCGACGTCGACCCCGTGGGGGCGTGCGTCGGCATGAAGGGCACGCGGGTTCAGACCATCATCCGCGAGCTGCGTGGGGAGAAGATCGACATCGTCGACTGGTCCGAGGATCCGGTGGCGTTCGTCACCAACGCCATCAGCCCCGCCCGGGTGCAGCGCGTGACGATCGTCGACGAGCTCGAGAAGGTGGTCGAGGTGGTCGTCGAGGATCGGCAGCTCTCGCTCGCCATCGGCAAGAAGGGCCAGAACGTGCGCCTGGCCGCGAAGCTGACCGGCTGGAAGATCGACATCAAGAGCGAGGAGGAGAAGCGCCGCGAGGTCGAGGCCCAGCTCGCGGGGCTCGGCGAGGCGGAGGAGACGGCCACGCTGACGCTCCCCGGCCTCGAGGAGGAGCAGTTGCTCAAGCTGAGCGCGGCCGGCCTCGACACGGCGGACAGCCTGTTGGCGGCCATGCCCGCCGAGTTGGCTGCCGTAGCCGGGGTCGACGAGGCGACGGCGGAAGAGTTGCAGGCCGCCGTGCGGGAGCAGGTGGCGGCGGTCGAGCGCGCGGCGCTGGCCGCGGCGGCGCAGTCGGAAGACGACATCGCCGCCGCAGTCGGTATGGAGCCGCTCGGCGACGAGGCCGAGGCGGTGACGACAGGTGCCGGCGCCGGCACCGATCCGGCGCCGGCCGGCGAGACCGACAGGGGGGACTGAGAACGCACGTGTCCACGATACGCATCTACAAGGTCGCGGAAGTCCTCGGCATCCCGAGCCAGGAAGTCATGGACTTGCTCCGCACGGCGCACGGCATCGAGGTGAAGAGTGCGTCGAGCACGATCGAGGAGATCGTGGCGCGGCAGTTCGCACTGCGCATCGCGAGGGAGCGCAATCTCGATCTTCCCGGCGGCAACCCCTTCGCGCAGAAGCCGCTCTCGCGTCGGGGCGGCAAGAGAGGCGGACCGCGGGCGGAGCCGCCGCCGCCCGCGCGGCCGAAGCTGGGGCCGCCGCGCCTGGTGAAGGCGGCCAAGGCAGCCCGTGCCGCGGCGGCCGAGGCCGAGGCGGCGGCCAGTCAGAACGGCGAGACGCCCGGCGAGGCGGCCGTCGATCCGGCGGCGGTTCAGCCCGACTCGCCACCCGCCCCGGCCTCGCCGGGCGATGGAGCCCCCTTGGAAACTGTTGCACCCGCACGTCCGCCCGTACCTCCGCCCGCGCCGCGACGGCTCCCGATGCCCACGGTCCGGGTGGAGACCGAACCTCCGGCGCCTCCGCCCCGACCCGCCCGGCCCGCCGCTCCCGTGCAACCGGTCGTGCGCGCCGAACCGTCGCCACCTGTCCCCGCTCCGGTCCAGCCGCCACCGGCCGAGCCGGCGCGCGCCGCGAAGCCCGAGCCGGCCCCCGCCGCGAAGGTCGAACCGGCGGAACCGGTCGCGCCTCCGGCCACGCCGCCCCCGCCGCCGCCCGCGGCCCCCG
>JAPOVI010000117.1 GCA_026708265.1 Acidobacteriota bacterium | reverse complement strand
GGCCGGGGCGGGTCCGGGAGAGGGCCAGCCAGGCGTCGTTGTCGAAGCCGCCGGTCGCGGCGCCCATGCCGTACTCGCGCACGTCGAGGCCGCTCTCCGCCGTCACGTCCGTGAACCGGAGGGTCCGCGTTCCGTCGGCCGCGACCACGAGGTCGTTGCGGTACAGCCGGTCCGTCAGCGGCAGGGGCATCGCGGGTGGGATCAGCGCGTCGGCCAGCGTCTTGCCCGCCCCGAGCATCGCCCCCTGCACCAGGTAGACGTCGAGGTCTCCGTCGTTGTCGAAGTCGAGGAGCGCAACCCCCGACCCGACCATCTCCTCGAAGTAGAACTCCCCCGACATCCCGTTGAAGTGGACGAAGTCGAGACCGGAGGCCTCGGCGCGCTCCGTGAACCAGTCCTCCGCCGTCTGTCCGCCGGCGACAGGGGGGGCCGCGAGCCAGAGCGCGGCCGCGAGGAAGGGCGCCGCGGCGACCCGGCGTGAACGGGTTGACATGCTGCGTGCCGTGTAGGCGGGACAACCCCGGCCGTGCCGGGAAACGCCACCGGAGCGACGGTCCCCCTGGAGGCCGCCGTCGCGTTCGGCGACCTCCTCCCGCGCGGGAACGGCTGGTTCGTCAGCCGGCGATCTTGACGACGACGTCGGGCGGGAACGTGAACTCGACGCGGAGGCCGCCGTAGTAGACGAGAATCGTCGACCGCGCGTCGAAGAGCCCCTCGATCGCGAGGATGCCGCGGATCTCGTCGCCGGCCGAGACGCTCAGCCCGTTCTCGAAGTTGACGATGTTCGTTCTCTGCGCCTCGAAGTTCTCGGCCCCCTGCTGCACGCGGAAGTCGAGGTTCAGCTCGGTGTCCGCGTCGGCGGCGCCCTGGACGTAGAACATGGTCCGCGTGCGGGCCTGGGCGCGGAGCGAGTACTTGAGGGGCGCGTCGAACAGGGCGTCCGTGGTCAGGTCGTTCAGGTGCACGAGCAGAAAGGTGGCTCCGAAGCCGCTGGCGGCGCGCCCGAACTCCGCCAACAGTTGGTCGAGGTCAGCCGCGGGGGCCGCCGCCTGCTGCCCCCCGCCGGCGGAAGCCGGCGCGGCAGCCAGAGCGAACACGAGCAGTACGAGTCCTAGTCTCTTCATGCGGAACACGTTCACTCCTTCGGATTGGGTCCCCGGGACCGACCCTGCATCGTACGTGATTCGGTCGGCCTCGCGCAACCGTCCAGGCCGGAGCTTCCGGACTCGTTTGGTACAATGCGTCGGTCACCCGTGGCGAATGGTCAGGAGGATGCACATGACCCGCCGAACTCTCGTACTCGCAGGCATCGTCGGACTCGCCGGCGCGGCACTGGCACTGGCACCGGCGGTCGTCCACGCCCAGGGCGACGTTCCGCGGACGCCCGACGGACAGCCCGACCTGCAGGGCGTATGGAACTTCTCGACGGCGACGCCGATGGAGCGGCCGGTAGAGCTCGCCGGGAAGGAGACGCTGACTCCGGAAGAGGCGGCGGAGTGGGAGGCGAACCTCGCCGTCGAGCGCGCCGGGCTGGAGTCGGAGCTCGAGACCGCGCCGCTCGAGGCGCGCGTCGGCTACAGCGTGCGCATCTGGTTCGAGTGGGGCGACTCGCTCGAGGAGCGCCGCACCTCGCTGGTCGTCGATCCTCCGAACGGGCGCATCCCGGCCGTGCGGCCCGAGGTCGAGGCCCGACGGGAGCTGACCCGCATCCTGCGGGGCCGCCATGCACACGGCCCCGAGGACCGCGGCATCTCCGAGCGCTGTCTCCTCGGCTTCAACTCCGGTCCGCCCATGACGCCGAGCGCCTACAACAACAACGTCCAGATCTTCCAGTCGTCCGACCACGTGGTGGTCCTGAACGAGATGGTGCACAACGCCCGCATCATCCCGCTCGACGGGCGGCCGCACCTGCGCGCCGACCTGCGGCAGTGGGCGGGCGACTCGCGCGCGAGCTGGGATGGCGACACGCTCGTGATCACCACCCGCAACTTCCTGGGGGAGACTTCCCTGGGCGGGTCGAGCGCCGCCACGCACCTGATCGAGCGCTTCCGGCGCACCGGCCCCGATACGCTGATCTACGAGTTCACGGTCAGCGACCCGACCTCGTGGGCCGGGCCATGGACGGCGCAGGTGCAGATGACCCGGACCGAGGAGCCGCTCTACGAGTACGCCTGCCACGAGGGCAACTACTCGATGGCGAGCTCGCTCTCCGGCGCCCGGGCCATGGAGGCGCGGGAAGCAGCGGACGACGGCCAGTAGGCGAGCTCGCCGTCCGGCCGCGTGACGAGGGGGTCGCGAGCCTCGATCGCCCCCCCCTTTTCCCGGCGACGCTCTCCGGGGTTTCGGCACGGCCGTCGGGTTGTCCGGCATGGCCGCCGGAGGTGTCGGCGCGGCCGCCCGGGGAAACTGGGAATCAGTCAGTCCCCGCCGGCGCCCGGACCGGGCAGGTGCACGCGTTCCAACGTTTCGAGGCGCTGGTTCACCTTGCCCAGCCCGACCTCCACGCCGCGCAGACGGGTGTCGAGGCCGCGCACGTCGGCCCGGAGCCCGGCTATCTCACCGGTCACGCGATCCCGCAGGTCGTCGATTCTCGTGTTGACGGCATCGAACCTGTCATCGATGCGTATGTTCATGTCATCGATGCGTGTACCCACATCATCGACGCGCAGGTTCACGGCTCCGGTCTGCACGCTGATCTGCGCCGACAGCAAGCCGGCCACCATCACCATGGTCCCTACGGTCGTGCCGATGATCCACTTCGTGTCGCTGCTCACGTGCTGAGAATATCACACCGCCGGATGCGAACGACACGGCCTCGGACCGTGCCGGTTCTGCGGTCGGGGTGGACCGGCCGCCGAGCGGCCTCGGCCGTGGGTCGCGTAGCTCCGTCCGGCTCACACGTCCGACAGGTAGCGCGGCGCGAGCGGCAGCTGTCCCGTGCTGTCCCCGAGCCGCTCCGGCGAGACGCCCACTTTGTCGAGCATCGTCAGCAGCAGGTTCGTCATCGGGGTGCCCTCGGCGTAGCGCAGGTGCCGGCCGCCCCGCACGCGCCCCGCGGCTCCGCCCAGGAGCAGGAGCGGCAGCGGCGAGTGGTTGTGGCGGTTGCCGTCCGACAGCCCGCTCCCGTAGAGCAGCATCGTGTGGTCGAGGAGCGAGCCGTCGCCGTCCGGTGTCGCCTCGAGCCGGTCGAGGAAGTGGGCGAGCTGCTGGATGTGGTACGCGTTGATCTTCGCAATCTTCTCGCGCTTCTCCGGCTTGTTCTGGTGGTGCGAGACGGAGTGGTGCGAGTCCGGGATGCCGATGGCCGGATAGGTCCGATTGCTCAGCTCGCGACCGATCAGGAAGGTGATGACGCGCGTGATGTCGGCCTGCCAGGCGAGGAGCTGCAGGTCGAACATCAGATCGATGTGCTCCTCGAAGGTGTCGGGGACGCCCAGGGGCATCGCGAGATCGGCCGGCGCCTCCAGGTTGCGCCGCTCCGTCCGCTGGATGCGCCGCTCCACGTCCCGGATCGCATCGAGGTACTCCGTGAGGCGTTCCGCGTCGTGCGGGCCGACGGACCGCTTCAGGCGGGCCGCGTCGCCGAGCACGGAATCGAGGATGCTGCGGTCCTCCTGCAGCCTGGCGATCCGCTCGTCCGGCGTGCCGCCGCTCCCGAAGAGGCGGCGGAACACCTTGCGGGGGTCGGTCTCGACCGGCAGCGGAGTCGTCGGCGTCTTCCACGAGAGCGTGTTCATGTAGGCGCAGCTGTAGCCGCTGTCGCAGTTCCCGACCAGGTCGATCGTCTCCAGGGCCAGCTCGAGCGAGGCGAGCTGCGTCTCGCGGCCGAGCTCCGCCGCCGCGATCTGGTCGGCGGTGATGCCGACACGCACATCCGCCCCTTCGGTCCGCTTGGCATGGACCCCGCTCAGCCACGCCGCCGTGCCCCGGGAATGGTCCCCGGCGCCGTCGTTGAAGGCGTTCGCCTGCTCCTGCGCGAGGCCGCTCACGACCAGCGTCTGGTGCCGGAACGGCTCGAGCGGGCCGAGCGTCGGCGAGAAGGCGAAGTCGGCCCCCTCCCCGACCGGCGTCCACGTCTCCATGTCGGCGCCGTTCGGGACATAGAGGAACCCCAGGCGGCGCACCGGGCGGCCCGCGGTCCGGGTCAGCGCCGAGAGCGCCGGCACCATCGAGTCGAGGAGCGGCAGGGCGAGCGTCGCGCCCGCGCCGCGGAGGAACGTGCGCCGCGGCAGGGCCATGCGGGTGACGATCATGACGGGGTCCTCCTCATCTGGAACGGCACGCTCTCGACGATGCTCATGACCAGGGTCGAAAACCGGTAGTCGTCCTGCGCCGCGGACCGGGCGACGGCGCGCACGGCGGGCAGATCGTAGTGCTCCACCCCGCGCCCGAGCGCGTAGGTGAGGAGCCGCTCGGCCACGACGCGCACGAACGACTCCGGCTGGCGCAGCAGCGCCTCGCGAAGCTCGCTGGGACCGTCGAACCGTGCCCCGCCCGGCAGCGTGCCGGTGGCGTCGACGGGGACGTTCGGCCCATCCGTGTCGCGCCACGCCCCGACCGCGTCGAAGTGCTCCATCCCGAAGCCGAGGGGGTCGAGCACCTGGTGGCAACTCGCGCAGGCGGGGTTCGCCCGGTGCTGCACCATCGCCTCCCGCATCGAGCGCGGCTGCCCGTCCGCGGTCGTCTCTTCAATGGGCGGCACGTCCGCGGGCGGATCCGGCGGCGCCGTTCCGAGGACATTCTCCAGCAGCCACTTGCCGCGGAGCACGGGCGACGTCCGGTTCGGGTACGAGGTCACCATCTGAATGCTGGCCTGGCCCAGCAGCCCGCCGCGCGCGCTGTCGTCGGCGAGCGGGATGCGGCGAAAGCGGCTGCCGTAGATGCCGGGAATGCCGTAGTGGCGGGCCAGGCGCTCGTTCACGAAGGTGTAGCGCGCGCCCAGCAGGTCGAGCACGCTGCGATCCTCGCGCACGATCGTCTCGAACAGCAGCTCGGTCTCGCGGCGCATCGCCGCGCGCAGGTTGTCGTCGAAGTCCGGGAAGATGCGGGTGTCCGGCACGGCGTGCGGCACGTTCCGCAGGTGCAGCCACTGCCCGGCGAAGTTGTCGACGAGCGCGGACGCCCGATCGTCGCGGAGCATCCGCCGCACCTCGGCCTCCAGAATCCCCGGCTCCCGCAGCCTCCCACCGTCGGCGAGGGCCAGCAACTCGTCGTCCGGGGCGCTGCTCCAGAGGAAGAACGACAGGCGCGACGCCAGCTCCAGGTCGCTCACTACGTACGCAGTCCCAGCTTCGGCGTCCACAGGATCGCGCTCGACGCGGAAGATGAAGTCGGGGCTCATCAGGAGCCGCTGGAGCCCGAGGCGCACGCCGGCTTCGAACCCGCCGTCGCGGCGCCCGGCCGCGAAGAAGTCCAGCAGCGTCGCGACGTCCCCCTCCGTGACCGGACGGCGATACGCGCGCCGCGCCAGCGTCGTGAGGATGCTCCGCGCGCAGGCCGGCTCGTCCGCCCGGCTCGCGGGGCGGCAGGCGAAGATGCGCGCCCGGGACGGCGTCTCGCCGCCGGCCGCGCCGTGCGGCCCGGTGATCGTCACGGTGTCGACGTGCGGCAACCCCTCGGTCGCCTCGCCGAGGATGGCGAAGCTGCGCAGGTACGGCAGGCGCGCTCCCTCGACCTGCGATGCCGGCCGATCGAGGAAGCTCACGCCGATCACGCGCCGCCCCGCCTGGAGCGGAACGCGGATCCGGAGCCCGGCGTCGGCCTCCCGCTCGGGCCTCCGCCGCGCGGCCGCGTCCCCGGCCTCCGCCTCCGAGGGAGCGCGAGGCCCCCCGACGGTGAAGAGCTCGACGCGCTCGCCGTCGACCGTGATCTCGACCTGGTGCGGCTCGGTGAGCCCCATGATGCGGCCGCCGATGAAGTTGCGCTGCAGCCGCACCTGGATGTCGTACTCCCCGCCGACCGGGAAGTAGCGCTCGATCCGCGCGCCGCCGCGCGTGCCGAACGGCAACCCGTCGAGGCGGCGATCCTGCGTCAGATCGGGCGGCACGCGGTGCGTGATCTGCTCGACCGCCGCTGCGCGCTCCCCGATCGCGCGCGTCGCGACCGTGCGCGCCGCGTCGAGGTAGCCGTCCAGCAGGGCGGGCGACACGCGCAGCACGTCGCCGATGTTGTCGAACCCGTAGCTGGCGTCGTCCGGGGGCAGCAGCGCGGCCGCGTCGATCTCGAGCGCCAGCAGGTCGCGAACGGCGTTCGCGTACTCCGCGCGATTCAGGCGGTGCAGCGCCGGCCGGCGACCGGGGTCGGGTGCGGCCTCCGCCGCCCGGTCGAGCTCCGCTTCGAGGTAGGCGACCAGGCCGGCGTAGGATGCCTCGTCGGGGCGGGGCCGCGGCGAGGGCGGCATGGTGCGGGTGCGCAGCTTGCGCACCACCTTCTCCCAGGTGGCCGCGTCCTCCCCCACCGCCTCGATGTCGGCGGCATCGAGCTCCAGACCGGCGATGCGCAGGCGGTCGTTGTGACAGGTGACGCAGTACCGGTCCAGCGTCGACCGGTGCTCGCCCGCCACCGGTGCCGACTCGGGGGCGGGCCGTGCGAACGACGGCGGCGCGCCCACCGCGAGCAGCAGGGCCCCGCCGACGGCCGCCAACGGAACCGCGCACGCCGGCCGCTGCTTCAGCACCCTGGCCTCCCAGCCCGCGGACCACCGCTTCGAACCCGGACGCGGGACGCGCGAACGTGAGATTGTCGCCTACCCGCCGCCCGTTGCCAAGTGGATGCCGTCTCCGCACCCAAGCCCGGGCGAAGGACCCGGTCGAGGCTCCGAGGAACGCCCGGACACGGAATCGCTCCGCCCTTGCTCCCCACCCCGGCCGCTGGTGCTATGGTTGGGAGCGTACTGTCTGCGCGCGCCTCGTGCCTCCGCGGCCCGCGCGGAGAACTTTCGGGGCCGGCGCCCGTGGTGGGACCGGCTCCTTGACACCGTGTCGCTGGCACGGAACGATAGGCAGACGGTCGGTCTATGAATGGCAGTCGGTCGGTGAACGGCGGTCGGTCCATCAAATGAAGGAATGCATGCACGTTCTCGCGGCAGCCGTCGAGTTCGGCGGTGTCCGCCGGCTTGCGGCCGCAACCCTGCTGCTGGCCTTCGTCGCATCCGGCGCCGGCGCCGGGGAGCGCGAAGCCGGGATCCTCACCCTGGTCAAGGCGGGTGACGCGGGCGCGGTCCGGGCCTTGCTCGCCGCCGACGCGGGGGCCGCCCGCGCCACGGAGATCGACGGCACGACCGCGCTCCACTGGGCGGCGCACCTGGATGACGAAGGAACCGTGGCCGCGCTGCTCGCGGCCGGCGCGGACCCGTCGGCGGCGAACCGGTACGGCGTGACGCCGCTGACGCTGGCGAGCGTGAACGGCAACGCCGGCATCATCGGACGCCTGCTGGACGCCGGAGCCGACGCGGCGCAGGCGTCGCGCGAGGGCGAGACGGCCCTGATGACCGCCGCCCGCAGCGGCAGCCCGGCGGCCGTGGAGCTGCTCCTGGCGCACGGCGCGGACCCGAACGCCAGGGAGACGTGGCGCGGGCAGACCGCGCTCATGTGGGCGGCGGCCGAGCGGCACCTGGAGGCGACCGAATCGCTCGTCCGCTACGGCGCGGACGTCGGCGCACGCTCGGACGAGGAGTTCACGCCGCTGCTGTTCGCCGTCCGGGCCGGCGACGGCGCCGTCGCGCGCGCCCTGGTGGCCGCCGGGGCGGACATCGACGCGGCGGACGCCGACGGCCATACGCCGCTCGTCCTCGCCATCCTGAACGGTCACTACGCCCTGGCCGCCGAGCTCCTCGCGCTGGGCGCCGACCCCGAGGTGGCCACCCCGGGAGGCACGGCGCTCCACCACGCCGTCCGCTGGCGGCGCTACGAGTTCACAGACTTCTACCGGCCCCCTCCCCCTACGACGGGCGACCTCGATCCGCTCGGTCTGGCGCGGGTGCTGCTGGCGGCCGGCGCCGACCCGAACGCGCGGATCGAGAAGCGCTTCCCGCGGGCCGGCGTCTTCGACAACAACTGGAGCGCGCTGCCGCTCATCGGCGCCACGCCGCTGCTGATCGCGGCACGGGCCGGCGACGCGGACGCGATGCGCGTGCTGCTCGCCCACGGAGCCGATCCGCACCGGGCGACCGACCGCGCGGTCACCCCGCTGATGGCGGCCGCCGGCATGGGCTTCAACTTCGAGCGGAGCATCGGCACCGAGGCGGAGCGGCTCGAGGCGGTCGAGCTGCTCTGGAAGCTCGGAGCAGACCTCGCCGCCGCCAACGACAAGGGCGAGACGGCGATGCACGGGGCGGCGCGCAGCGGGACCACCAGCGTCGTCCGCTTCCTGTTCGAGCACGGCGCCGCGCTCGACCTCGAGAGCGATGACGGGTGGACGCCACTCGAGAACGCGGACGGCACGCGGAGCCACTTCAGCACGCGGCCGGCGACCGCGGCGGCCATCCAGGAGCTGCTGGAGGACGGGGCGCCCTGAGGGCGGTGCCCCGAGGGCGGCGCGGGGATCGAGCCGCGGCGAGGCCGGCGAAGGCCCGCGGAGACTTCGACACGAGGGACGCATGCGCATCCTCAAGATGGCGTGGCGCAACATCGGCCGCAACCGCCGGCGAACGGCGGTCACGGTGGGCGCGATGGTGTTCGGCCTCTACGGCATGGTGATCTGGTTCGGCCTGCTGCAGGGAATGCTGAACGACATGGAGGAGACCATCGTCGAGGTCGACCTCGGCGACCTCCAGATCCACGCCCCGACCTACCTGGACGACCCGTCGCTCTACACCGTGATCGACGGCATCGACACGCTGATCCCCAACCTCGAAGCGGCCGGGTTCCGGGCCAGTGCGCGCCTCGTGGGGGCGGGGCTCGCGGCGGCGCACGACTCGGCCGCGGGGGCGTCGCTGCGCGGCGTCAACGTGCAGGACGACGCGCGCGTCAGCATCATCGCGACCCGGGTCGAGGAAGGCGTCTGGCTCGACGAGGCCGACCCCGGGGGCGCCGTCGTGGGACGCCGGATGGCCCGCTCGCTCAACGTGTCCGTCGGTGACGAGCTGATCGTGCTCAGCCAGACGACCGACGGCGGCATCGCCAACGACCTCTATACCGTGCGCGGGATCCTCGGCAGCATCAACGACGGCGTCGACCGGGGCGCGGTCTACCTCACCGAGGCGGCCTTCCGCGAGCTCTTCGTGATGCCGTCGGGTGCGCACGAGGTCGTGGTGCGCAAGCCGGACGACGTGGAGCTGGACGCGGCGCTCGCCACGGCGCAGGAGCTGGCCCCCGGCCTCGACACCCAGTCGTGGCGGTCGCTGATGCCGACCATCGCGACCTACCTGGACTCGGCGCGCCAGATGATGGGCATCATCTCCGCCGTCTTCTACATCGTCATCGCGATACTCGTCCTGAACGCGATGCTGATGGCGGTGTTCGAGCGCATTCGCGAGTTCGGCGTGCTCAAGGCGCTCGGCGTCGAGCCGCGCCAGGTGCTGTCGCTGATCTTCCTGGAGAGCGCCCTCCAGACCGGCCTCGCGCTGGCCATAGGGCTGGTGCTCTCCGTCCCGACGCTGTGGTACCTGGTGGAGTTCGGCATCGACACCGGCGCCCTCGGCGGGGTTTCGGTGATGGGGGCGTCGTTCGCGACCGTGTGGCAGGCGGCGGTGACGCCGGCCACGTTCGCGACTCCGGCGATGACGCTGATCCTGCTGGTGCTCGTGGCGGTGGTCTACCCCGCCCTCAAAGCGGCGCGGATCAGCCCCGTGGAGGCGATGCGGTATCAGTGAGTACGATGAAGGCCCGGGCACGGAACCGGACAGCAAGGAAGGGTGCGCGATGAAGGGCAGCAGTCTCGCGACGATGGCGTGGCGCAACCTCTGGCGGAACCGCCGCCGGACGACGATCACGCTTTCGGCGATCGTCTTCGGCGTCTTCCTCTCCGTCATCATGATGGCGATGCAGGATCAGAACTGGGCCGACATGATCCGCCTGGCGGCCCGCCTCGGCGCGGGCCACGTGACGCTCCAGCACCCCGAGTACCTCGACACCCCGACCCTCTCCCGCCCCGTGACGGGGACGGGCGATCTGCGGCGCCTGGCCGCGGACAACCCGCGCGTCATCCGGGTCGTGGAGCGCATCAGCGGGTTCAACATGCTGTCGACCGCGCGGGAGAACGTCGGCGCCGGCTTCCTCGCCGTCTCCCCCGAGAACGAGGACGAGGAGACCCTGTCGCTCCTCGAGGCGGTCTCCGAAGGGGAGTTCTTCCGGACGTCGAGCGACAGCGGGATCATCCTGGGCGCGAAGCTCGCCTCGAACCTCGACGTCGAGCTCGGCTCGAAGGTGGTCTACACCCTGACCGACAAGGAAGGCGAGATCGTGAGCGGCCTGGCGCGGGTCTCCGGCCTCATCGAGACCGGCTCGCCGAGCGTCGACGGCGGCATCTGCCTGCTGCCCCTCGACACGGTGCGCGAGCTCATCGGCTACGGGCCGGACGAAGCGATCCAGGTGGCCGCGTTCGTCGACGATCAGCGCGTCACGGACCGCGTCGTGACCGATCTCGAAGGCGGGGCGCCGGCCGGCGTCGCCGTGCTGCCGTGGCACGAGCTGCAGCCGGACCTGGCCGTGTTCATCGCCATGAAGGTGGGCGGCGCCCAGGTCATGATGTTCGTGCTCGCGGTGCTCGTGGCGGCCGGCATCTTCAACACCCTCTTCGTCAGCGTGATGGAGCGCCTGCGCGAGTTCGGCATCATGCTGGCCGTCGGCTTCAGCCCGGCGCAGCTCTTTCGGCTGGTCATGCTCGAGAGCGCCTGGCTGGCCGTCGTCGGCCTCGCGGTCGCCGCGCTCATCACCATCGGGCCGTACCTCTATCTCTCGTCGACGGGCCTCGACATGACGGCCATCGTCCCCGCCGACCAGATGGAGGTCGCCGGCGTCGGCATGTCGACCACCCTGAAGGTCGGCATCTTCGGCGAGAGCCTGACCCTCATCGGCTTCTCGGCCCTCGCCGCCATTCTGTTGTCCGGCGTCTACCCGGCCTGGAAGGCGGGACACGCGGACCCGGTGGAGACGATTCGCCTGGTCTGAGCTCCCCCGGAACGCCCGATGCCGAACAGGAGAGGTGGTCGCCGATGAGCGGTGCGGACGGAGCGGCTCCCGTCGTGGAGCTCGAAGAGGTTGCCAAGGTCTATCAACAGGGGGATCAGCGGGTCGACGCGTTGCGCGGCATCACGATGACGATGCGCAGCGGCGAGTTCACGGCCCTCAGCGGCCCGTCGGGCTCGGGCAAGACGACGGCGCTCAACCTGATCGGAGCCCTCGACACGCCCACGTCGGGCACCGTGCGCCTCGAGGGCGCGGACCTCGGAACGCTCAACCGGAAGGAGCTGAGCCATCTGCGCCGCGACCGCATCGGCTTCGTGTTCCAGGCCTACAACCTGCTGCCGGTGCTGAGCGCCTACGAGAACGCGGAGATCGTGATGGCCGTCCAGGGGGTCGCGGAGTCGGAGCGGCGCGAGCGGGTGATGGAGCTCCTGGCCCGCGTCGGACTCGAGGGCATGGAGCACCGGCGCCCGTCGGAGCTCTCGGGCGGCCAGCAACAGCGCGTCGCGATCGCGCGGGCGATTGCGGCCGAGCCGGCCGTGGTGCTGGCGGACGAGCCGACCGCCAACGTCGACTCCGCCACCGCCGAGTCGCTCCTGGAGATGATGGAGACGCTGAACCGCGACAACGGGGTCACGTTCCTCTTCTCGACCCACGATCCGCGGGTCATGGCGCGTGCCCGGCGCCTGATCCGCCTCGTCGACGGCCGGATCGACAACGACGAGGTACGCGCCTGATCGACGACCCTGGTGCCGGCGGCCGGCATGAAGTCTGCGCCGCAGAAAGTGCGATGCAGGACGCTGCACCTCCACGCGGACTCCGGTTGCGCCCATCAGGGGGCGCCGGCCGGCTGACCGCCGGCAGACCCCGCCAATGTCACCCGTGATCGTTCGCCTGCTCGTTGCAGGGTTTCTGGTCCTCCTGCTCAACTCGGCGTACCTTGCCGCGCTGCCGAGCGCCTCGCTCTGGTACTTCGCGAACGTCGCCCTTCATCCTCTGCTCGGCTTCGCCCTGGCCGGCATGGCGGGCTTCGTGCTCCTCCGGCGCCGCTGGACGCCCGCACCGCTCTGTGCGGCGGGGCTCGGCGTGAGCGCGATCGGGCTTCTGCTCGGAGTCGGCGTGATGGTGGTGGGTGCCTCGCGGGCCCAGCGTCCGATCCTCGTAGCCCACGTAACGGTCATGGTCGTCGGCGCCGTGCTGCTGGCCGCGCACCTGTGGCGGGTCGCGGCGCGGCGAGCGCAG
>JAPOVI010000307.1 GCA_026708265.1 Acidobacteriota bacterium | reverse complement strand
AGATCGGCAAGGCCCTCGGCATCGCGGCGTGGACCGTCTCGCGCTACGTCCGCAGCTTCGAGGAGGGAGACCGATGACGAGGGAAGTGCAGCACCCCGGTTGCGGCCGGTAAGGGCCCACTGCAATCCATCCACGTCGACGCGCCGAACGTCGACATCGCCGCGCGGGCCGCGCGGCTCGCACGGCCGCATCACGTCGACAGCCGACCGACCCCGCCTCCCGCCGGAACCGCGTTCGGGCTCGTCGTGCTCACGCCGGCAGTCTTCATCGTCGTATCGACGCACGCGGTCTGGAGACAGCCGAACGCGACGTCCGCTCCCATCCCGACCAGCATCCGCCAACGAGTCTCGCCTCCGCCCGCATGTTCCAGCGCATCACTGTTCGTCATCCTTACTTCCCTTCGAGCGCAAGCCGGGGCGTTGAAGAGGCCACAGGTTGACCGAATCCGCCTGGACCCGACCCAAGGCGGGCGGGGCCGCGCCACGGCCCGCCTGGCGGCGGGACGGTCGCGGCGGACGACGAGGCGGCAGAGCGCGACCGGCGACGAACCCTCCGCGCGGCGGAATCCGGTCCACGGCAAGAGCCCCGCTGACCGCGGCTACGCGGGAACCGGCTTGCCGAACTGCTCGGACGATCCGCTCATCGAGCCCGACGGCAACCGGCACCGTGGTACATCGGCGGGGGTTGATCGATCTGCTACTGTGGGTGAGTTCGGAAGCGCGCGGGTCTTGAAGGCCTCGCCTCAGGCCACACCTTTGGTCGTCCACATCGGGAGGGTTCAGCGATGCGGTCATGGACTGGGCTTCTCGTCGCCGTTGTGCTTGGGATAGGGATTTTCGTCCTTGATGCTCCTGCCAGCGTCAGCGACCATCCCGTCATCAAGGCTCTTGAGCTTCTAGAGCAACCGGTTCACGCACAACGGTTCCGTGTCATCCAGGGTGAACCGCCTGCGGGCGCTCAGGTGTTTCGCTTCAACGCGACGGACATCCTCGCGGTCATGATGCTGGTCGTTGCCGCCATTGGTCTTCCGATACTCGTGTACCTGATCTGGGCCCGCGGGAAGAAGCGTACGTGATGGCGTAGCCAAAGGCTATCCGCGCGGTTGGCCCTTCGGGCGGGCGCCAGGGGGGCGACGCCTCCCTGATTCGGACGACCGCCGATCCGGCCGGGGCCGTGCGTACGCTCTGCGAACCGATCACGCTCGTCAACGGGTACCGCTTCGGGCAGGCGCTCGCCGACGCCTCGAGGGCCGTCGTGACGATGGACCCGAAAGCCCGCGACCGGCCACTCCGCGGCCTCGGGCCCGAGCCGGTCGGCGGGGTGCCGCCGGTCTCGGTCATCGGAGCGAGGTCCACGCCGGCCCTCGGGGCCGTGCTCGGGCCGGCGGCGACGCCGACGACGGCGGCCGTGCTGGCCGCCTTCGCATACTGGAAACCGAAGCACGAGGCGGAGACCGAGGCGGCCGGGCCCGTCACCGTGCTCGTGATGGGCCGCCGGAACATCGATGTGTCGGACCCGACGGCCGACGGCCGCTACGGACTCGACCGCCGCCGCCTGAACGCCGCGGCGCGTCAGTACGGCCTCAAGGTCGAGTACCGGACGATTCACGCCGCCAAGGGCGGCGAGGCGGACTACGCGGTGCTGATCGACTCCGGGGTGCCGAGGTCGGCGACCGAGCCCGCCCAGCTCGCGCTCGCCCGCGCCATCGCGGCTGAGACCGCCAGAGGCCGCGACGACGAACATCAGCTCCGGTACGTGGCGCTGACGCGCGCCCGCTACGCGGCGCTGATCGTGGTGTCCGCCCCCGACGACGGCATCTCGCCAGTGACGCGGGCGATCATCGAGAGCGAGGACCCGCGGCTCACGGCCGCCTCGCACCCGCTCGCTGCCTGGCTCGAACGGGTGCAGGAGGCGGTGGCGTGCCCGTGCTGCAGCCGCGGTGGTGCCGGCACGGGGCGCCTGCGGGGGATGAGCGGTCGGACCCGGCACTTCGCAGCGTGCACGAACGGGAACGGCAGTGACCGCTGCGGGTACACGCAGCCCTCCTGCACCGCCTGCGGCGCCGGCCTGCTGGTGGGGGCCCCCGGCGGGCTCTTCGAGTGCTCCGACCCGTCGTGCCGGTCGAAGCAGCCGGGCTGCCGGCTGCCGCCCCCCACGACCTATGGTGGTACGGCGTCAGAGGCGCAGGGGGCAGCGTTTCTGGGGCTGCTGGCGGTACGGCGAGGCCGACGCCTGCGGCCGCACCCGGCCCATCGACTGAACCCCGGACCCCGCCGGCCGAAGAGGACTGTCGTGATCCACCACGTCGAGTGGGATGGGCTCATCCTCGTTGAGGCCGTCCGGTCGCACGGCTGGAGCAGCCCCCGAGCTTTGACACATCACTACTTCTCGACGACGACGTACTCGGCCCAAGCGTCCATCAACAGGCGACGCTTCGCGAGGAGGTCGCCGCGACGGTACGCCCGCTCGACCCCGGAGCCCACCGCATGGGCCAAGGCCGTTTCGACGACGGCGAAGTCGTGGGCCGTCTCCTCGGCTGCCCAATCGCGGAACGACGAGCGGAAGCCGTGGATCGTGCCGGCGATGCCCTGCACCGTCCGCGTCAGCCCCATCTGCGACAGGGCGCGGCCGGTGCGCTCGGAGGCGAACACGAGCCCCCCTCTGTGCAGCCCGCGTCGCTCGTCGAGGATCGCCAAAGCCGGGTCGCTCAGCGGCACGACGTGCGCCCGCTTGCTCTTCATGCGTTCGGCGGGCAGCGTCCAGGTCCTGCCGCCCAAGTCGATCTCGTCCCACCGCGCCCCCCGGGCCTCAGCCGACCGGGTGGCCGTCAGGAGCAGAAAGGCGGCGCAGGCTCGGGCGGAATCCGCGGCGTGACTGCCGAGAATGCTGCGGTACGCGCTCGGAACATCGCGGTAAGGGACCGCTTCGTGGTGGCGCCTGACGCGCTCCTGGACCGGGAGCGCCGCCTTGATGCCCCCGTTCGCGGCGACGTTCTCGGAGACGTGGCCGTGGGCCAGGCACCAGTCGAAGACGGCGCGAAGTCGCTGGAGCGCCTTCCGGCTCTCGGCCGGCTTCAAGGTCCAGACCGGCTTGAGCACGGCGATGATGTCCTGGCGGCTGATGGCGTTCACGCGACGCTGGCCGAGCACCCTGAGGACGTTGCAGCCCCGAAGCGGCTGCAGGAACGCTCGGGCGCTGCTCTCGGACCACCGCCCGCGATTCGCGGCCAACGTCGCCTCGGCGGCGTCCCGGAACAGCGGCTTGAGGTTGTGGGGAGCGGTGAAGGGGTCACGGCCGTCGAGCCGCGCCGCCCGGCGGTTGGCCGAAGCGAGGGCCCGCGCCTCTGCGAGCGTCCGCAGGGGCCATCCGCCGAGGCCGCGGTCGACGCGCTTGCCGTTGACGGTGAGCCGCTGCACGAACGCCCGCGAGCCGGACGGCTGCACGACGACGAACAGGGTCTTGCAGTCCGAGTCCCCGTGGCGCCCGGCCGGCAACGCGCCGATCCGCCTCTGGGTCAACTTCATCGCACCTCCCACGCCCCTGACATCCACGAACTATACCACGTTTTGGTCGGGCTTTCCGCGCGATTCCTGTGGACACACGGGGATTGATCGGGACCCGAAAATCTCCCTAAGAAGCTAAAAATGAATGCTTTAGGTGTATAGCGTGGGATCACTTCGGACGTCCAGCGACACTGTGCGTGTAGTTCCGCTGGTACTACCAGCATCTGAACGACCACTGGGACCTCGACCATCCCTTCGAGCGCATCCTCGTCGACACCGCGGTGGCCCCCGACCCCTCGCAGGTGAGCTGGATCAATCCGCGGCTCCAGACGGGCGAGCTGCGGCAGGTGGTCACCGGCATCCCCGGCAAGACCGGCGTCGTCTACACCCTCGACCGCGCCACGGGCGAGTTCCTGTGGGCCACGCCGACCGTCACCCAGAACGTCATCAGCGGCATCGACGGGGCGACCGGCGCGGTGACCGAGAACGCCGAGGTCACCTTCACCGCCGTCGGCCAGCAGGTCTTTGCCTGCCCCACCTGGAACGGCGGCAAGGACTGGGAGGCCGGCGCCTACAGCCCGCTGACCAACACGATGTTCATGCCGCTCCGCAACACCTGCGCCCGCATGATGGCCACGCGCAACTTCCCCGAGGACGCGCCGCCCGCCGAGCGCAACGAGAGCCGCTCGGAGCTCTACGGCATCGCCTACCGCCACCAGCTCGCGCCGGGCACCGACAACGCCGGCACGGTGCGGGCCATCTCCGCCGAGACCGGCGCCACCGTCTGGCTCCACGAGCAGCGCGCGGCGACGATGTCCCTCGTGGCGACCGGCGGCGGCCTCCTCTTCGGCGGCGACGTCAACGGCCGCTTCCGCGCCTTCGACCAGGTGACGGGCGAGATCCTGTGGGAGATCAACCTCGGCTCCGCGGTGACGGGCTTCCCGATCACCTACGCCGTCGACGGACGCCAGTTCGTGGCGGTCAGCACAGGCTCGGGGGGGACGTCGTCGCACTTCACGGGGCTGACGCCGGAGCTGCGGCCGAGTGCGGGGAACAATCTGTTCGTGTTCGCGTTGCCCTGAACCGCAATGGCCTTGCGCGGGTCCGCGTTCGTGCCCAACCGAAGGAGTTCCAACATGCGACGTCTCGGCCAACCGTGGTTCTGGATGGTTGTCATCGCGCTCTCTGCCGTGTCGTGTGGCGGCTCGGAGACCTCATTGATGGCCTCCACGGGTCAGGACGCGACCGCGTCGGTGGATCCGACAGCCATTCGGCCGTTCCAGGTCGACATCCCGGAGCCGGTCCTCGCGGATCTGAGGGAACGTCTGCGAGAGACGCGCTATCCGGACGAGATCCCGGGTTCGGATTGGGATTACGGCACCAACCTCGCCTATCTGAAGGAGCTGGTCGGGTATTGGGCCGACGAGTTCGACTGGCGAGCGCAGGAACGGCAGATCAACGGTTTCGACCACTTCAAGACTGTCATCGACGACTTGGATATTCACTTCATCCACCAGCGGTCGCCGGTCGAGGACGCCACGCCACTTCTCATCTCGCACGGCTGGCCCGGCTCGTTCCTGGAGTTCATGAAGGTGATCGGGCCGTTGACCGACCCGGTCGCGCACGGAGGCAACGCCCGGGACGCCTTTCACGTCGTCGTCCCGTCGATCCCCGGCTACGGCTTCTCCGACAAGCCGCGGGAACGCGGGTATGGACCGGCGCAGATGGGAGACATCTTCGCAAAGCTGATGGAGCGGCTCGGATACGAGCGCTACGGCGTCCAGGGCGGCGACTGGGGCAGCGTCATCACGACCCGGATTGCGGCCGAGCATCCCGATCGCGTCATCGGCCTCCACCTCAATCTGATCGGCGCCGGGCCGCCTCCCGGCGTGGAGGATCCCGAGGCGGGTGTCCCGGCCCGCGAGTTGGAGCGGATGCGTGAGCGCGACGCCTTCTGGGCGCCCGAGCAGGGCTACTTCGCGATTCAGGGCACCAAGCCGCAGACGATCGGCTACGCGCTCAACGACTCGCCGGCCGGCCTGGCGGCCTGGATCATCGACAAGGTCCATGTGCTGTGCGACTGCCCCGGCGGCCATGAAGACAAGTTCACCAAGGACGAGCTGCTGGCGAACATCACGCTCTATTGGGTGACCGAGACTCCGACCTCGGCGGCCCGGATCTACTACGAGTCGGGGCGAGGCCAAGGCAACTTCCTCACTGGGTACATCGACGTCCCTACCGCGGCGGCACTCTTCCCGAAGGAGATCTACCTGCCACCTCGCAAGTGGGTCGAGGCGCGCTACAACATCGTGCAGTGGACGGAGATGCCCAGGGGCGGGCACTTCGCCGCGCTCGAGGAGCCCGAGCTCTACATCGAGGACGTGCGGAAGTTCTTCGGAAGCGGCAGCTGACGGACGAGACATGAACCACGGTTCAGCGGTCGGCGGAGCCCTCGCCCGGCGCTTCCGGATTCGTCTGCGGCGACCCAGCACGACGGCCTTGTGCTCGTGATCGAAAGCACGGGTCCGGGTCGCGGTGCAATAGGGCGCGAGGTCCGGCGACGGCGCGCGGCGGTCACACGAGATCGTCCAGGGGCACGTCGAGAGCGGTGGCGAGACTCCTGAGCGCTTTCACCGATCCGGGCTTCACGCCGCGCTCGATGGCGGAGAGGTAGGAGCTCGGGATGCCCGCGGCGGCGGCCAGCGAGCGGGCGGTCATGCCGCGGTGGGCGCGCCAGACGCGCACGGGGTGTTCCCCTTCGAGAATGCGGCGCACGAGCTCTGCCGGCGCCCAGGTCTCGTCGGGGTCGTCGAGGACGCGCTGGATAGCGGCGACGTCGGCGGCGTCTTCATCGGCGGCGGCGCGCAGGCGCTCGTACTCTTCTCGACGGATCACGACGTAGTCCTCGCCGGCGAGGGTCAGGGTCTGCGGCGCGGTGGTCATCGGTACGCCTCCCCGGGTGACACTATCTATCGCGGGCGCTGGCGAGAGTGTACGACTTGCTGCCAGTCCACGTTGCACGACTGGGGCTGCCCCTGCCCCCGGCGCGTTGACGTCGGCGCCACGCCAGGGTTGCAGCTCCTGCGCCGTCGACCGCTCGCCCGCTCGTTCCCCGTGCGAGCGGGCCGTCCCGCGTTGGCGCCGTTCTTGCTCCTGAAGCATCGCGTGCTGGAAGCGCGACCAGGACGCGCTGCGGGGCGCGAGCACGACCGCGGCGCGCCGGCCGCTTGGAGCGTTCTCCGCTATCCCCGGCGATTCTCATCGGACCGGACGGCGAGACGGGTCAGGCGGCCAGTTTCGCCAGGAAAACCAGTCCATTCTCAACGCGTTGCTTGATCGCTCCAAGAGTCGCCATGTCGTAGCGGCCGGCTTGGCCGTGGGTTCCGGCATTCAGCACGTCGAACAGCTCCAGGACGTTTGCGATGTCCTCGGTGGCGAAATCCACCAGCTCTGTGACCTGTACACCCCGCTGCATTACCAGAAAGGAGATCTTGCTACGACGTGTTGCGTTTCCACGCTCGGTCCGTTGCGCGTCCGGCAGCTCGGCGAACACCGCGTCGTCGGGAGCCTTGATCTCAAGAATCTCCGTGAAGATCTCGCGCGAGCTCGCGCAGAAGTGCCTAGCGGCATCGGGATTCTGGGGGTTGAGCGCGAAGAGCGCTCCGCGCCACCTGTTGTCAAGATCCTACAAGCTGTTGTTCTCGCGCCCTCGGATGGTCCGCGACCTGCTCTACGGCTTTGCCGCCCGCGGCTGGAGCGGCGCCCTCGATTTCGACACCCTGGCCCCCCTGCCAACGAGCTTCGTCAGCGAAGACCTCCAGCAGCGCCACGGCGATCTCGTGTGGCGCGTTCGGTTCCGTGACGACCGCTGGCTCTATCTGGTCCTGCTCCTCGAGTTTCAGGCCACCGTCGACCAGGCGATGGCGCTGCGCATGCTGACCTACACCGCGCTGCTCTACCAGCGGCTGGACGCCGACGGCGTGCTGCGCGACCACCGGCCCCTGCCGCCGGTGCTGCCCGTCGTCCTCTACAACGGCCGCGGCCGTGGACGGCGCCGGTCGAGATGACCGACCTCGTGGCGGTGGGGAGCGACGTGCTGGCGCCGTACCAGCCGTCGCAGCGATACTATCTTCTGGACGGGGCGCGTGTGGCCGACGCGGATCTGCCGGCGAACAACTGGTGTCGGCGCTCGTCGGTCTGGAGCAAACGCGCGACGCAGCGCGTCTCGTCGAGGCGCTGCGGGCGCTGACGGGCCTCCTGCAGGCACAGGGGGACGATCACTTGACCCAGGCGTTCGTGACGTGGCTCCACCAGGGGCTGCGGGTCGCGGGTCGACTGCCGGCGGGCGAGGGGGACCCGCTGACCCAGTTGCAGGAGACGCAGACGATGCTGGAAGAGAACGTGCGGGAATGGACCCGTGAATGGCTCGAGCAGGGCATCGAGCAGGGCCGCGCCCAGGGCGTCGAGCAGGGCCGCCACGAAGAGCGGGCGCTGCTCTGCCGTCAGGCGGCGCGGAAGTTCGATGCCGGTGCCGCCGAGAAGCTGGCCGCCGCCCTCGTCGGCGTCACCGACCCCGACCGCCTCGGGCGGGTTGGCGACTGGATCATCGAGTGCGCCACGGCGTCAGAGCTGCTCGCCCGCGTCCGCGACAACAATGGGTCGGGCGGTTGACGTGCCGGTGGTGGTGACCCGTCGGCGGCGCGGCATCGGGGCCGGCCTCGGGGCCTTCTTCCGGCCCCGAGACGTCGACTCGCTGGGAGTCCCGTACCGCCAGCTCCGCCGACTCGTTGCGACGGGCATCGTCGACGACCTCGGCGGGGGTCTGTACCGGCTCGCCGAGATCGAGACGTCGGAGCTCGAGACCGTCGCCATGGTGGCGGCGGCGGTGCCGCACGCGGTCGTCTGCCTGATGACGGCGCTTCGCGTCCACGAGATCGGAACCGAGTCCCCTCACGAGGTCTGGATAGCCATCGACCGCAAGGCCCGCCGGCCCGCGCGGCCCCCGGCGCAGGTTCGCGTCGTTCGGTTCTCGAAGGCGATGCTCACCTACGGCGTCGTTCGCCGCCCGATGCTCGGGGTGCCGGTCTCGATCACGTCGCCGGCCCGCACGGTCGTCGACTGCTTCCGCTATCGCAACAAGTTCGGTCTCGACACGGCGCTCGAGGCGCTCCGCGACACCCTGCGCCAGCGCCTTGCTTCGGTGGACGAGATCATGCGAGCGGCCAACGTGTGCCGGGCCCGGACGATCCTCGAACCCTACGTCGACGCGGTTCTGTCGTGACGAAACGTCGGCTCAAGAACGTCGGCGCGTCAGTTCGCGCGCGACTGCTGGCTCGGAGTCGGGAGACCGGCGAGGACTTTCAAACGCTCCTCTGGCGGTACGCCGTCGAGCGATTCCTTTTCCGTCTCGGCCGCTCCTCACCGCGGCAGCTTCGTGCTCAAGGGCGCCATGTTCTTCGTGCTCTGGGACGAACCGTTCCACCGGCCGACCCAGGACATCGATTTCGCCGCCCAGGGCACCGCCGGACCCGATGACATCGGGCCGGCGTTGCAGCACGTGTGCCGCGTTGCCGCCTCCGACGGCGTCGTTTTCGGCGCCGACCACATGACCGTGAGCCGGATCCGAGGCGCAACCGAGGACGGGGGCATCCGCATCCGGTTCCCGGCGACCGTCGACGTGGCCCGCGTCATCGTGCAAGTCGATGTCGGCTTCGGCGACTCGATCCAACCACCGCCGGCCGATGCGGAGTTCCCGCCGCTGCTCGGCAACGCGACGTCGCGCGTGCTCGCATATCCCAAGGAGGCCGTGGTCTCCGAGAAGCTGAGCGCCGCGATCGCGCACGGGGAGCAGACGAGCCGCTACAAGGACTTCTTCGACCTGTACTTCATGGCTCGGCGCTTCCGTTTCGAAGGCGTCCGCCTCATGCAGGCGTTTGCCGCCACGTTCGAGGGCCGCCGCTCTCCAGCCGAGGACATCCCGCTCCCCCTGACGACCGGCTTCTACAACGACACGGCGCGAGGCGCACGCTGGCGCGCCTACCTGACCAAGCGCGGGCGCCTCCGTGCTTCCACGGACTTCGCCACCGTCGGCGAGCTCATAGGGCTCTTTCTGACACCGCCCTGGCGCGCCCTCTCCAGCGGAGATCCGTTCGCAGCCTCGTGGCTCCCCGGCGGACCGTGGCAGCCCGGGCTCCACCGCGCTCGGGAGGCGATGTCTGAGGTGGCTGCACCGATGTGCGGATCCGCGGCGGCCTCGGCCGGGTCCGGCTCGCGGTCCCGGTCGGCATCGGCTTCGGCGACGTCATCACCCTCGGCCTCAGGGAGAAGGACTACCCCACACTCCTCGACCTTCTCCCTCCCACCCCTGCACGCACCGCGTGAGACGATGCTCCCCGAGAAGTTCCACGCGATGGCCAGTCTGGGCGACAGGAACTCGCGCCTGAAGGACGTCTGGGACGCGGCCTGCCTCGCGCGCCGCTTCGCGTTCGTCGGCGACACCCTGCGCCATCGCCGAGACGTTCCGCCACTGCGGGACGTCGCTCACCAGCGGTCGGCCGAGGGCGCTGCTCGCCGGCTACTACGACGACCACGAGGCCCCCGACCGCTGGCAACGCTGGCGCGAAATGCGCCGGCAGATCGGGACCGACTTCGACGGGCCCGTCCACCTCGTCGAAGCCGGCGACGAGCTTCGCCGCTTCCTGGGGCCGGTCTGCGACAGCCTGATCGAAGAGAGCCCGTTGACGCAGGCGTGGGCCGCCGGCGGGCCTTGGCGGCCGGGGGCTCTGGTTCGGTCTGGAGGCGAGGGCGGTGACTGACGTGTTCGAGCAGGTCAAGGAGGCGCAACGTGGGCGATTTCGCCCATACGGCGAGTACCGAAACTCCGGTGTCGAGTGGCTGGACAGACTCCCCTCACATTGGGAGGTCAAGCCCGTCAAGGCGGCTCTGGTTCGCAATGACAGTGGTGTTTGGGGTGAGGACTTCGATGACGATGGCACCATCGTGCTACGGTCCACTGAGCAGACCATGCAGGGCACGTGGAGCATTGACGAGCCAGCTCGAAGGCGACTCAGTGCTCGCGAAGCGGCCTATGCCAGACTCCGCGAGGGAGATCTCCTCGTTACGAAGTCAAGTGGAAGCGCACACCACATTGGCAAGACCTCCATTGTCGATGAGTCAGTTGCGGCTTTGAAATTGCTGCTACTCGAACTTCGTGCAACGCCTGAGGGTGTCGGCCGAGCACTTCCCACGGTTCGTCTGGTACTTCATGAACTGCCCAGTTGCCCGCGAACAGCTCGTCTTCCTCTCCTCCACTACAACTGGACTTGGGAACCTCAACGGCTCTACGCTTGGTGCCGAGAAGCCCGAGTACCGCTTCCTGGTGGTGGCTAGCAAGTTCCAGACCGGGTTCGACCAGCCGCTGCTGCACACCATGTACGTGGACAAGAAGCTCGGCGGCGTGAACGCCGTGCAGACGCTGTCGCGCCTGAACCGCACCCACCCCGGCAAGCAGGGCGTGATGGTGCTCGACTTCGCCAACGAGGCCGAGGAGATCCGGAAGGCCTTCGAGCCCTACTACGAGACCACCCTGCTCTCGGAGGCGACCGACCCCAACCTGCTCTACGAGGTGCAGGACCGGCTGCTCGGCTTTGGCGTGTTCGCGGGTGACGACGTCGAGGCCTTCGCCCGGGTGTACTTCGACCGCAAGGCGAAGCAGGACACGCTCTACGCGGCGCTCGCGCCGCCGCGCCAGCGCTTCGCCGCCCTCGCCGCCGACGAGGGGCAGGACTTCCGCGGTCAGCTCGGCGACTACGTGCGCCTCTACGCCTTCCTGTCCCAGGTGCTGACGTTCGCCGACGTCGACCTCGAGAAGCTCTACGTCTTCGCCCGGCACCTGCGGCGCCTGTTGCCGGCCGACCGGGACGAGCTGCCGCGCGAGGTCCAGCAGAACATCGACATGGAGTCGTTCCGCATCCAGCAGACGAGCCGCGGCCGCATCGCGCTCGAGCGGCAGGGCGGGGCGCTCGACCCGGCCGGTAGCAAGCCGCGCCGCGGCGTCGCCGGGGAGGAGCTGGAACCGCTCTCGCGCATCATCGAGGCGCTGAACGAGCGCTTCGACCTGCAGCTCGGCCCCGAGCATCGCCTCACCCTCGAGCAGATCCGCTCGGCCCTCGACGGCGACGCCGGCCTCGACGCCAGCGCCCGCGTGAACACCCGCGAGAACGTCCGGCTGACCTTCGACCCCAAGGTCGAGGACAAGATTCAGGAGATCGTCGAGACCAACTTCGACCTCTACAAGCGCATCACCGACGACCCCGACTTCGGCCGCGCCCTCAAGAATTTGCTCTTCGACGACTACATCCGGCGCCACCGTCGTGTCGAGGAGCTGCTGAAGCTGCGGGAGTCGAAGACGCTCGAGTTCAAGTCGAGCCTGCGCTGGAACGTGAGGGAGGACCGCAAGGACGACCGCCACGTGACCCACGCCGCCCTCAAGACCATCGCCGCGTTCCTCAACACCGAGGGCGGCGACCTCCTGATCGGCGTCGCCGACGACCGCATGGTGCTCGGCATCGACCACGACCGCCTGGAGAACGACGACAAGTTCATGCGCCACCTCGCCCAGGCTGTTCGCAACGGCCTCGGCGACCGGGCCGGGACGTGCATCGACCCGAAGACGCAGATCGTGGAGGGGAAGACGGTCTGCCTCGTGAGCTGCCAGCGGAGTCCGGAGCCGGTGTACCTACGCTGGAAGGGGCTGGAGAAGACGGACGAGGGTGACCTCTACGTGCGGAGCGGCCCGGGCACGGTTCGACTCGCTGGGGCGGACGTCGGCCGGTACGTCGCCACACGGTTCGGGTCGCAATAATGATCGAAGGCAAGCGGTCCGCGTCGGCTAGCCTGGAATTCTCACCGGCGTAGCGACAAGAGGCTGCCCGTGATGGCGTAAA
>JAPOVI010000334.1 GCA_026708265.1 Acidobacteriota bacterium | reverse complement strand
GGCGCCAACTTCGCCGGCTCGTGCGACAGCGGCGGCTTCAGTTGCGCCTTCTCCTACACCATCTCGTGGGCCAGCGGGTCGACGCCGCTGCCCATGGAGCACAACCCGCGCGCCGTCTTCGAGCGGCTCTTCGGCGACAACGACAGCACGGACCCGGCCGCGCGCCGCGCCCGCCGGAAGGCGCAGCGGAGCATCCTGGATTCCGTGCAGGAGGACGTCGCCCGCCTGCACCGCGAGCTCGGCGCCGGCGACCGGCGGAAGGTGGGGGCCTACCTCGACGCCGTGCGCGACGTCGAGCGGCGCATCGCGATCGCCGAGCGGCAAGGCGACGACGACCTGCCGCTCCTCGAACGGCCGCTGGGCGTTCCGGCCAGCTTCGCCGAGCACGCCGGTCTGATGTACGACCTGCAGCTCCTCGCCTGGCAGACCGACCGGACGCGCGTCACCACCTTCATGAGCGGGCACGAGCTGAGCGGCCGCACCTACCGCGAGATCGACGTGCCGGACGCGCACCATCCGCTCTCGCACCACCGCAACGTGCCGGAGGCGCTGGCCAAGCTGACGAAGATCAACACGTACCACACGACGCTCTTCGCCGCGTTCCTCGAGAGTCTGGCGTCGACGCCCGACGGCGACGGCTCGCTGCTCGACCACGCGATGATCCTGTACGGTGCCGGCATGAGCGACAGCAACGCCCATTCGCCGTACAACCTGCCGGTCCTGCTGGCCGGCGGCGGCGCGGGGCAGGTCCGGGGCGGACGGCACCTCGTCTACCCGTCGGGGACACCGCTCGCCAACCTCCACGTCTCGCTCCTCGACAAGCTCGGCGTGGACGTCGACCGCCTCGGGGACAGCACGGGCGCGCTGCCGCGCCTCGCGGGCCCGGCGGAGCGGCTCCCGGGGGTGTAGCAGGGAGCCCCGAGGAGGTGACGCACTGCGTCGGCGGATGGTGGGGTTTCAGTGGAGTCCAGGAGCGTTCAGGTGCGCGAGCAGCGTCTCGCTGAGCTGCGGAACGATCCCGGTCAGTCGGGAGTACTGAAAGGCGTTCCACAGGCTGGCCACGGCAGCGATCACACCCCCGATCGCGCCGGCTGTCATCAGCGGGTCTCGGTTTCGCATGATCCTGTGTGCAGCGTAACACACCTGCGTGACACGTCGATGCGACCCGACGTCGGTCCTGGTTCGCGGTTGACGCTGCCGGCGCCGTCCCTTGCCGGACGCTCGGCACTCTGCCGGCGGATCCCCGGATCGCCGAGCGCCGCATCGGATCCGACAACCGCGCGCTCCGCGCGCTCCCGGTTGTCCGCGGCGCCACGGAGTGAGATGATGCTCCACGAACGGTGGCGCATACGTCGCCAATTCGGCGGCCAGGCTGGAAGCGATGCGCATGTGTCGGATGGGGAGCCACGCGAGACGCGCCGCCGCGATGCTGCTCGCGGCGAGCATGCTCCGATTCGGAGCGGCTGAAGCAGACGCGCAGGCCGCCGACGAGAGCCTGATCGAGGCGGTGCGCCTGCAGGACGTCGGGGCGGCGAAGCGGCTGCTGGACGACGGCGTCGACGTGAACGCTGCGCAGGCGGACGAAGCGACGGCGCTTCATTGGGCTGCCTACGTCGACGACCTGGAGATGGCGCGCCTGCTCGTGGAGGCGGGCGCGGACGCCGGGGCGGCCAACACGCACGGCGTCGTCCCGCTCGCGCTGGCCTGCACCAACGCGAACCCGGCGATGGTCGATCTGCTGCTGGCCGCGGGGGCCGACGCGGCGGCGGCCGTCAAGACCGGCGAGACCGTGTTGATGAGCTGCGCCCGGACGGGGAACGCGGCGGCAGTGGCGGCGCTCCTCGACCACGGCGCGGACGTCGACGCGGCGGAATCCGCGGAGGATCAGACGGCGCTCATGTGGGCCGTCGCCGGGCGCCATCCGGCCGTGGTCCGCGTGCTGCTCGACCGCGGAGCCGATGTCCACCGGCGCTCGCGCGTGCGGCGCCTGGTCATCAGCCGGCGCCTGCAGTCGAACCTGCGCTACGGCGAGCTCGGCCGGCGCTACGGCACGGACGCCGAGGAGACCGACATCGGCGGCTACACGGCGCTGCTGTTCGCGGCGCGGCACGGCGACGTCGCCCCCGCCCGGCTCCTGCTGGCCGCCGGGGCCAACGTCAACGACACCGCGCCCGACGGGCGGAGCACGCTCCTCGTCGCGGCCCACAGCGGCCACCGTCCGCTGGTCGAGATCCTTCTGGACGAGGGCGCCAACCCGAACGCGGCCGCGGCCGGCTACACGGCGCTCCACGCCGCGGTGCTGCAGGGCGATCTGCGGATGGTGGAGGCTCTGCTCGCGGCCGGGGCCCGCCCGGACCCGCAGGTGACGCAGGCGACCCGCGTCACCCGCAACGGGCAGGTCCTGATGATCGGCGACCACCTCATCGGCGCCACGCCCTTCGCGCTGGCCGCCAAGTTCGCCGAGGGCGAAATCATGCGCGCGCTGTCCGCCGCGGGTGCCGACGGCCTCCTGCCGCTCCGCAACGGCTGGACGCCGCTGATGCTGGCTGCCGGGGCGAGCTGGCGCTACGGCGTCTGGGACCGCCGCGACCGGGCGCTGCACCGCGACTTCGCCTTCCAGGCCCAGCACGCGGACGAACCCGGAACGCTCGACGCGGTCCGCGCGGCCCTCGAGGCGGGCGCGGACGTCAACGCGGCCGACGAGACCGGCAACACCGCCCTCCATCACGTCGTCGACAAGGGCTTCGACCGCGCCGTCGAGCTGCTCGTCGAGCGGGGCGCCAGACTCGACGCCACGAACGACCGCGGCATGACGCCGCTGGCGCTCGTCACCCGCCGGCGGCGCGGCAACCTCGAGGCGGCCCCGGCCACCGAGGCCCTCCTCCGCGCCCTGGGCGCCGCCGAGTATCCAGCCCGGTAGGGCGCGGGCGGCAGGGACGTCCGCGCGGCAGCGCCCTACCCGTAGGGGTCCGCACGGCGTCGCGGGCGCCGGCGCAGGTAGAAGTCCACGAGGCCCCAGGCGATCATCAGGGGCATGAGCCACAGCGCCGAGAAGATGGCGATGGTGCCGCGCCCCGGCCCCGTGAGCAACTGGCCGATCTGGTCGCGGAACGGATCGTCGTTCACCAGGTACGTCCAGGTCGCGGCCGGGCCCTTGACGTCCACGCCGGCCGCGGCCAGGTCGACTTCCCCACCGACGACGCGAACCCGGTCGAGGGCCGCGCGGACCGCGTCGTCGAGCCCGGGCTCCAGACGCTCGTAGGCGTCGACCACCTCGGCCGTGAACCGCGTGAGCGGATCCTGCTGCCCCAGGCGGACGAGGTGTATTCCCTCCCGGAGATCGGCGCAGAGGGCGAGATGCTCCACCCAGGCCTGGTCGAGGTGGTGGAGCGTCACCGCCACCTCCGCCCGGCGGACCGACTCCGCGCCGCAGGCCTCGACCAGGTCGCGGTGGCGCTCGGGGTCGCCGCGCCAGACGTCCGGCTGCGCGCGGCCCGCGAGCAGCGCCTGCCGTCGCCCCAGGAGGCGCCGCCGCTGGTCCTCGACGATCTCCGTGTAGCGCGACAGGGTGCGCCGGATCTCGTGGCTCTGCCCTTCGACGATGCGCTGCGCGCGGGCGATCTCGCGGCGGATCATCGGGTGCTCGATCGGCCCGTCGCGGGGCGCCGGCATGACGCGCGCGGGAATGAGGTCGCGGATGCCGTAGCGGACGAGGAGGTCGTCCTCCAGGCTCACGAAGAAGCGCGACTCGCCCGGGTCGCCCTGCCGGCCGGCCCGGCCCCTGAGCTGCAGATCGACGCGCCGGCTCTCGTGCCGGTTGGTGCCGATGACGTAGAGCCCGCCGAGCGCCGCCACCTGCTCTCGCTCCGCGTCGTCCCCGCCGCCCAGCCGGATGTCGGTGCCGCGCCCCGCCATGTTGGTCGAGATGGTGACGGCGCCGAGCCGCCCCGCGCGCGCCACGATGCGGGCTTCGGCGGCGTCGTTCTTCGCGTTGAGGACCTCGCAGGCGATGCCGGCGGCGCGCAGCCTCGCGGCGAGCCGCTCGGACTCGACCACGCTCAGGGTGCCGACGAGGACCGGCCGCCGGAGGGCATGCGCGCGCCGGACCTCGGCGACGACCGCCCGCTCCTTCGCCTCGCGATGCGTGAACACGACATCCCGGCGGTCGACCCGAACCAGGGGGCGGTTCGTCGGCACGACCACCACCTCGAGGCCGTAGATCTCGCGCAGCTCGTCCGCGGCGGCGCGGGCCGTCCCCGTCATGCCGCAGAGGAACGGGTAGGCGCGCAGGAAATGCTGCAGCGGCATCGAGCCGAGAATGCGGCCGTCCGCATCGGGGTCGAGCCCCTCCTTCGCCTCGAGCGCCGCCTGCAGACCGTCCGGCCAGTGCCGATCGGCCACCACCCGCCCCGTGTGCTCGTCGATCATGCCGATGCGACCGTCCCGCACCAGGTAGTCGACGTCGCGCCGCAGCAGGACCCGCGCGTGCAGGGCGCAGCTCACCCCGGTCAGCAGCCCGTAGTGCTCGCCGTCGTGCAGGCTGGCGACCCCCAGCGTCCGCTCCATGCGGGCCAGTCCCGCCTCGGTCAGCTCCACGCTGCGCCCGTACTCGTCGGCGTCGAAGTCGACGCCCGGCGCGAGCGCCGCCACGTGCTCCGCGATCCGCCGCACCGTCGAGTCGCGCGGCTCGGCGCGTCCGGCGAGAACGAGCGGCGTCCGGGCCTCGTCGATGAGCAGCGAGTCCGCCTCGTCGACCAGCGCCATGTGGAAGGGCCGGTGCACGACCGCCTCGGGGTCGGTCGCCCGCAGGTCCCGCAGGTGGTCGAAGCCCGCCTCCTTGGCCGTGACGTAGGTGACGTCGGCCCGATACGCTCGCCGGCGGGCCGGCGGGGACATTCCCTGCCGGACGGCGTCCACCGACAGGCCCAGCATCCGGTAGATCGGCCCCATCCACTCCGCATCGCGCCGGGCCAGGTAATCGTTGAACGTCAGCACGTGCACGCCGTCGCCGCCGAGGGCGTGCAGTGCGGCCGGCATCACCGCGGCCAGCGTCTTGCCCTCACCGGTCTGCAGCTCGACGACGCGCCCGCGGGCGAGGGCCAGCGCGGCCACCACCTGCACGTCGAACGGCCGCTCCCCCAGCGCGCGGGCCGCCGCCTCGCACACGAGCGCGAACGCCTCGGGCTGCAGCCCGGCGAGTGCGGCCCCGCCCCGCGCCCGGCGTCGTAGCACCTCCGCCCGCTCCGCGAGCGCGGCGTCGGAGAGCTCCGCCAGATCCCGCTCGATCTCCCGGACTGCCCCGAGCGGCGCGTCCAAGTCGCGCAGATCGAGGTCGACGGGCGAGCCCCCGAGGCGGGCGAGGCGATGGCGCCATCCGATGCGGTTGCGGACCGGCGGACGAGAGCGACGAGCTGCGGTCATGTACAACCTCCCCGCACCCTGATGAGACGATTCGACGCCGGGTCGCGTTCGCCAGGCCCGGCCGAGCCTCCCGCGCGCAGCCGGCCGAGCCCTACCGGGCGCGCCGGGTCCACCACCGCCGCGCGCTTCCGGCCAGGGTCGGCGCCGCCACCGCCAGCACTGCCAGCACGAGCAGGCCCGCGGCGATCGGGCGGGTGACGAAGACGGTCGGGTCGCCCCCGGAGATAGCCATCGCGCGCCGGAACTCCTGCTCGAGGAGGGGACCGAGCACGACCGCCAGGACGATCGGGGCGGGCGGCACGCCGTGACCGCGCAGGACGCATGCCAGGAGCCCCAGCACGTAGATCGCCCCGACGTCGACGAGGCTGCCGTCGAGGCTGTAGACCCCCAGGGTGGCGAACGCGAGGACCGTGGCGAAGAGCAGCGGCCGGGGGACGCGCAGGAGCTGCACCCAGACCCTGACGAGCGGCAGGTTCAGCACCAGCAGCAGGAAGTTGGAGACGTAGAGGCTGGCGATGAGGGCCCACACGAGCGTCGCATCCTGGGTGAACAGCAGCGGTCCGGGCTGCAGGCCGTACATCTGGAAGGCGGCGAGCATGACCGCGGTCGTGCCGGAGCCGGGGATGCCGAGGGCCAGCAACGGCACCAGGCTGCCGCCGGCGCTCGCGTTGTTGGCGGCTTCCGGGCCCGCGACCCCTTCGATGGCCCCGTCGCCGAACTCCGCCGGCCTCCGCGAGCAGCGCCGCTCGGTGTCGTAGGCCAGGAAGCTCGCCACCGTCGCGCCGGCGCCCGGCAGCACCCCGCAGAAGAAGCCGACCAGCGTGCCCCGCAGCCAGGCCGGCCACGACCGGCGCCACTCCGCACGGGTGAGGCGGACCGGACCGCCGACCTCCGCCCGCTCCTCGCCCGTCCCGGGTGCGGGGCGCGCCCGCGTCGCCGCGTACCAGAAGACCTCGCCGACCGCGAACAGGCCGACGGTCACGACGACGACGTCGAGGCCGCCGAGCAGCCCCGCCGCCCCGAACGTGAAGCGCGCCTGCCCGGTCTGCACGTCGATGCCGATCGTCCCGAGGGCAAGGCCGATCAGCGCCGCGGCGAGACCCTTCGCGGGTGACGGTCCCCCCAGGCCCGCGAGCGCGGCCAGCGCCAGCACCATCAGGGCGGCGTACTCGGCGGGGCCGAAGGTGAGCGCCACCTCGACCAGCGCCGGCGCGGCCGTCATCAGCATCGCCGTCGCGAAGGTGCCGGCGACGAACGAGCCGATGGCGGCGGTCGCGAGCGCCGCGCCCGCGCGCCCCCGGCGCGTCATGCGGTACCCGTCCCGGGCGGTCATCACGCTCGACGCCTCGCCCGGCATCCGCACCAGGATCGACGTCGTGGATCCCCCGTACATCGCCCCGTAGTAGAGACCGCCGAAGAGGATGAACGCGCCCGCCGGATCGATGCCGAAGGTCAGCGGAAGGAGCATCGAGATGGCCAGCGCCGGCCCGATCCCCGGCAGCACGCCGACCGCCGTCCCCAGCGTGACGCCGGCGAGGCCGAGGAGCAGGTTCGCGGGCAGGAGCGCCGCCCCGAATCCGGCCGCCAGGTTCTCGGCGAGCGGTGCGAGGGCCCCCATGGTCACCATCCGCCCAGGATTCCGGCCGGCAGCCGGATGCCGAGGAGCGACCCGAACAGCGCGTAGATCGACGCCGCGACGAGGACGCTCGCGGCCAGATCGCGGCGCCAGCGCCGGCTGCCGAGCAGACGGGCCTCGACCGCGATGAACGCTGTCGTCGCCGGCAGGTAGCCGGCCGGCTCGAGGAGCACGGCGTAGATCAGGAAGCAGAGGACGCTCGGCCCGGCCGCGCGCCAGTCGGCCGCAGGGGCGGGACCGCCTCGGGGCTCCGGTCGGAGCCCGATCCGGAGCGCGACGGCCGCCAGACCGATCCCGATGGCCAGCGGGAACGCCCGCGGTCCGACCGTGGCGTAGCCACCTTCGGGGGCGGCGATCTCCGTCGCGGCCGCGAGGTACGTCGCGCCGATCGCCAGGAGGCCGAGCGCGAGACGTCGGTCGGGGTGCATTGACGTGGTTCGGGGCGCAGGGTCGGCCGTGGTCCCGCGTCTTCGGCCGGCGGATCGGCCCGACCGCGCACCGGCGCGGGTCCCGGCTGGCCGCTCAGGCTACCTGATCAGCCCGATCGCGCGGAGCGTCTCGTCGACCGTGGCCGCCTCGTCACGCAGGAAGTCCCCGAACGCCTCCCCCGCCAGGAAGCTGTCGTCCCAGTGGTTGGCGCGCAGAATCGCCTGCCACTCCGCGGACTCCCGCATCCGGGCCAGGGCGCGGATCAGCCAGTCGCGCGTCGCGTCGTCGGTACCGGGCGGCGCCGCCATGCCCCGCCAGTTCGACAGGACGACGTCCAGGCCGCTCTCCCTGAGGGTCGGAACGTCGCGGTCGCCGATCCGCGTGGGCGACGAGACGGCCAGCGGCAGCATCCGCCCGCCGTCGATGTGGACCCGCCATTCCCCGACGCCCGACACGCCCAGGGTTACGTGGCCGCCCATCACCGCCGCCGCGGCCTCGCCGCCCCCGGCGTAGGCGATGTAGTTCACGAGTCGCGGGTCGACTCCCGCGGCCTGCGCGATGAGCCCGGCGAGGATGTGGTCGATGCCGCCCGCCGAGCCGCCGGCCCAGCTCACCCGCGCCGGATCGCGCCGGAGGTCTTCCAGCAGCTCCTCGAGCGTCGCGTAGGGCGAATCGGCGGGCACGGTCACCACCTCGTACTCGTGCAGCAAGCGTGCGAGGGGCACCGTCTGATCGATCGAGACCGGGCTGCGGTTGGTACGGGTGGCGCCGAGCATCACCTGCCCGAAGACGAGCAGCATGTGCGGGTCGCCGCGGAAGCGGGTCACGAAGTCGGCCAGCCCGATCGTCCCGCCGGCGCCGCCGCGGTTGACCACCTCGACCGGGACGCCCGGGATACCGACGCCGGTCCATACCTGCTGGATCTGACGCGCCGTCTGGTCCCAGCCGCCGCCCGGCCGGGCCGGCGCGAGCAGGGTGATCGCACCCTCCGGGTACCCGGCCGCGGTCGGAGGCAGGGCGGAAGGCGCACGCTCCCCGGCGGGGTTGCCTCCGCCGCACGCGCTCGCCGGGACCAGCAACGCCAGCACGGGCGCCATCCTCGCCGCCGCCGTTCGCCGCGCCGCAGCCTTGGACACCGGCCCCAGCGTAGCGCGAGCCGGCGGCCGCCGTCATCCCGCGCCCCGCGATGTCCACTCCATGCGCTGGTCGGCGACCCGCGGGCGGATCTCGCGACCTCCGCCCGTCAGACCGTTGACCCCGGGCCCCACCGCTCATAGCATGGCGGGCATGACCAAGTGGCCTCGCACGTTGCCCTGGCTTCTCGCGGCGGTCGCCGCGGCCTCCATCACGCTCTCGGCGCAGACACCGTCGGACCGGATCGCGGCGGAGGGAGGCGACGTCGTCATCACGCCCATCCTCCACTCCAGCGTGCAGATCGAGCACGGCGGTACCGTCGTGCACATCGACCCATGGAGCGCCGCAGACCTGTCCGAGGCCAAGCCGGCCGACCTGATCCTGGTGACCGACGACCCGGGTCATCACCTCGATCCGGCCGCCATCGAGCGGTTGCGCAAGCCGGGGGCGCCGGTCGTGCTGACGGCGGCGGCGCATGCGCGCTTCGGCGACGGCGAGGTCCTCGCCAACGGGGAGCGGGGTGTCTTCGCGGGCGTCCCGGTCGAGGCGGTCCCGGCCTACGACATGACGCCGGGCCAGCCGTGGCACCCGAAGGGCGAGGCCAACGGCTACGTCCTCACCCTCGGCGGACGACGCATCTTCTTCGCCGGAGTCGGCGAGTGCGTGCCCGAGATCCAGGCCCTCGCGGACATCGACGTCGCGTTCCTGCCGATGAACCTCCCGGTCGACCGGATGCGCCCGCGACCCGTGGCCGAATGCGCGAAGACGTTCCGGCCCGAGGTGGTCTACCTGATCCACTACGACAACGCGACGGCGCGCTGGTTCGGCGACCCCGCTCAACCCCGGCCAGAGAACGCGAAGGAGATCGCGGCCACCATCCAGGCGCTGCGCAACGCCCTCGAAGGCGAGCCGATCGAGGTGCGCGACGGCGACTGGTATCCGGCGCGGTAGTAGTGCCGCGCGGTGACCGGCGTCGGCTGGCCCGCGGAGGTGCAGACTCCCCGGAGGCAGGCGCCGTGCCGGGGGCCGTCGGAGCCGGGCGTCGGCAGTCGGAGCCGGGGCCCGGCGCAGCGGCCGGCATCGAGAGGCGTCGCCGGGGAGAATGAAGGGCCATGCGCCGTCTGTACCGTGCCGACGCCGCCGAACGGGACCGCGTGCGCCGTGTTCTCGTGGCGGCGCTCCAATCCAGGCAGGACGTGGAGTGGGCATGGCTTCACGGCTCGTTCCTCGGAGACGCGAGCTTTCACGACATCGACGTCGGCGTTCAACTGGCGGCTGACGCAGACGCGCGCAGCGAAAGGGCCCTCGATCTGGCCCTGCGCCTGGATCGCGAGGCGCACTTTCCGATCGACGTACAGGTACTGAACGACGCCTCCCCGTCCTTCCTCTTCCACGTCTTCCGCGAAGGGCAACTGCTGCTCAGCCGCAACGACACAGGCCTGGCGAATTGGATGGAGCGCACGGTACGCGAGTACCTCGACACGGCGCCGCTGCTGCGCCGAGCCGCCATCGAGGCGTTCGGCGCGTGACGCTCAACCCGGATCTGGTCCGCGCGCGCTGTGCCGAGATCGAGGAATCGGTTCAGCGACTCGAAGCGCTGGCGGCGCTCGAGCTCACCGACTTCCTGGGGGATCGGGACGCGCAGGACATCGCCTGCTATCGCCTTCTCATCGCCATCGAGGCCGCGCTCGCCCTGTGCTACCACGTCTCGTCGCGGCGGCTGCGGACCGCGCCGGAGAGCTACGCCGACTGCTTCGCCGTGCTGGGCGACGCCGGCTTCGTCGCACCGGACCTCGCGGATCGGCTCCAGCGCATGGCGAAGTTCCGCAATCTCCTCGTCCACGTCTACTGGAACGTCGATCACCGGCAGGTGCACAAGGCGATGCAGGAAGACCTGGGGGACCTGCGAGCGTTCGCGGCCGCCATCGTCGCGTTGCTCTGACCTTGCGGCGCTTCCCGGCCGCGGCTCGCGCTATCCCGCGCCCGTTACTCGTGGCGGGCGAGCCAGGCGCGCAGGCGGTCGGCCTCTTCCGCCGCGGTCGGGTCGAGTTCGGCCTGGTAGAGGCGGCTGCGGACGATGAAGAGGTTCGTCTCCGTCGGCTCGCCGCCGTCGACGATCTCCCGTACCTTGCGGGGGAAGAAAGTGCCCCAGTCCGGCCGGCGGCCGTCCACGTCGTCGATGCCGTACTCCTTCGAGAGCGTCCAGGCCGCGAACAGGCGGCCGCTCTTGCGGGCGACGTCCGGGTCGGCGGCGAGCGCCGCCACCACCCGCCCGACCAGGCAGGGCGTCTCGGACTCGGCGAAGTAGGGGTCCTTCTCGATGGCGTCGCGCCAGTTCGCCTCCGTGACGCCGAAGCTGTCGAGCACGTGCTCCGAGCGCAGAAAGCCCGGCGTGACGGCCAACGCGGTCACGCGGTGGGGCCGCAGGTCGGCGGCCATCGCGTAGGCGAGGCGAACGACCGCATTCTTCGCCACATCGTAAAGGAGATTGCCGCGGTAGCCGAAGGTGTCGCCGTCAGTGACCTCGACGATGAGCCCCGCCTTCCGCTCGACCATCAGCGGCGCGCCGTGGCGGCTGGTGATGATGTGGCTGTGGACGGCCCGCTCCAGCAACTGGAACCCCTGGGCCATCGAGAGCTCCCAGAACGGCTTCCCCCACTCCGTCAGCGCGTCCCCGCCCCAGACGTCGTTCACCAGGACGTCGAGCCGGCCGGCTTCGTCGCGGACCCGGGCGAAGAGCCGCTCCACCTCGGCCTCGACGGTGTGGTCGGTGCGGACCGCGACGCCCCGGCCTCCCTCGGCCGTGACCAGCTCGGCCGTCTCCTCGAGCGTCTCGGGCCGCCCGGGGGTGGCGGGGCGGCCGCGCACGCTGCGCCCGGTGCAGTAGACGGTCGCGCCGGCCGCGCCGAGCATCCGCGCGATGCCGCGCCCGGCCCCGCGCGTCGCCCCCGCGACGACGGCCACCTGATTTCGCAGGGGAAGCCCCGGCATCCTGCCTCCTTGAGTCAATCCCAGCCCTCGCGCGCAAGCAGCCGCTGGATGTGCGCCAGATGATGGCGGCCGTGCCAGGCGTAGTCACCGACGCTCTCGGCCAGGACGACGGGGCCGGAGTCCGGGTGCACGAACTCCCGCTGCAACTGCGCCCAGGTGAGGCCGCGCAGCAGAGCTACCCACCGGCGATGCAGGGTCTCGAGCAGATCGAGCGACAGGGCGACCGGCCCGCGAGCGTCCGGCAGGGCCGCCCAGCCCTTCTCGTCGTAGGCCTTGATCAGCGGACGCTCTTCCGTGAGCGCCCACTTGAACCGGATGAAGCTGTTCATGTGGCTGTCGGGCACGTGGTGTACTCTTGCCGGACCCTGTGGGCCCCACGATTCCTATGACCGAGCCTGCCGAAACTCACCTGCCGGACCGTCCAGCCCCCCGGGCGGTACGGCGTATCGAGCCGGGCATCCGTCAGGGGCGCGACGGCCCGCCGCAGGTCGGCCGGCAGGCGGGCGATGTCGTCGATCCAGGCGTCGAGCTGGTCGCGCGTGATGTCTCGCGGCGGCGAGAACTCGCCGATGGGATAGCGCAGATCGGGTGCCTCTGGCGTCATGGTGTCCTGGCTCCGTCGTCCGTCCGGGGGGCGCGCGGCGGGCCGCTCCTCCCTCGGGGCCTGACCGTCGCTACCATGAGGTCCCGTCCCGATTCAAGGCGGTCCCGGGAAGCGGATCAGAACGTCCCCTGCAGGCGCGCGTCGAGCACCATCCGCTCGGTGAGCGTGCTCCCGAAGCCGGGCTCGGTCGGCGCGACGTAGTCTCCGTTGTCGAAGCGCGGCGACATCGCGTCGAGGATGGGCGACCCCGCCGGGAAGCTCTCGGCCATCGTGCAGGTGCGGGCGGTCAGGGCGATGGGCAGCCCCCAGACGCTCCCGCCGCGGTGCGGGATGAGCTCCAGGCCGGCGCCCTCGACGAGGTC
>JAPOVI010000412.1 GCA_026708265.1 Acidobacteriota bacterium | reverse complement strand
GAGTTCTCGAGGAGCCAAAGCTCCTCGAGGTTGGCGAGGTCCCCCAGCGAGTCCGAGACCGGGCCGGTCAAGGAGTTCGCCGCGAGACTCAGAATCTCGAGGTTGGCGAGGTCCCCCAGCGAGTCCGGGATCGGACCGGTCAGGCCGTTCCACGAGAGGACCAGAATCTCGAGGTTGGCGAGGTCCCCCAGCGAGTCCGGGATCGGACCGGTCAAGGAGTTCTCGAGGAGCCAAAGCTCCTCGAGGTTGGCGAGGTCCCCCAGCGAGTCCGGGATCGGACCGGTCAGGCCGTTCCACGAGAGGACCAGAATCTCGAGGTTGGCGAGGTCCCCCAGCGAGTCCGGGATCGGACCGGTCAAGGAGTTCTCGAGGAGCCAAAGCTCCTCGAGGTTGGCGAGGTCCCCCAGCGAGTCCGGGATCGGACCGGTCAGGCCGTTCCGCGGCAGGTTGAGCGCCTTGACTCGACCTGAATCTTCAGTGACCACCCCGTACCACTGGTGCAGAGGAGCCGATGTCTTCCAGTTGGTGTTGATGCTCCAATCGGAGCCGCCGGTCGCGTCGTAGAGGGCTTCCAAGACCATCCGGTCCGTCGCGACACCTCCTTGCGCAAGTGCCTCGACCGCGAATCCCAGAAAACCCACCAAGAGCCACGTAGGCCAGCGTGTGTATCTGCGCATTCCGGTTCTGTCGGTTCGGCTCGCCGACGGGTCGCCGGGGTTTTATTGCATGGAATCTCCCTTCATGTCGAGGTCGTGGCCATGGTGTTGGTGTCGACCGCGTCACGATCTACCGGTTCAGGAGCCGAGGACCTTCCGGCCCTGCTCCCGTAGCTGGCCCTGCGGGCCGACGTACCGGTAGAGCGTCACCGGTCTGATGCCGAGCTCGCGGCACAACGCGGCCACCGACGTGTCGCGGTGCGTCATCGCGGCCTGGGCCAGCCGGTCGCTGGGTCAGGATCGTGACCATCCTCGACGCCTTGGGGTACGAGGCTCCGCTCCGGCCGCCGCCGGCGCTCGGTCGCGGTCGCCGCGTCGAGGGCCTGGCGCACCATGGCCACCGGGGCACCGACCGCCTCGGCAATCGCCTTGGCGACGACCGCGGGCCGCGGCGCTCGACGGCGTGATCGCTTCGACGTCGGGCAGTCCGAACAGGCGAGGACCAGTCGATCGGCCGGGTTCGGCCGCAGCCGACGGGCCACCTTCGTCGCGGTGTGGCGGGACTCGAACTCCCGTTCCTGCATCGTGAAGATCTTTCCGGCCCGGGTCCAGACGTGGTAGTGCGGCTCGGTTGTCATGGCCGGGGTATCGGCTCCATGGCGCAATTGCGCCACCGCGTTCGCCAGGTTGAACGATCTCGACCGGCCGCGGGTCTTAGCATCCCCCCGACCCGAAATCGCCGTACAGGCGAAATCTGGGCCCCTGAGGGGGTGATCGGGATTTCGGGGTCCGGATTGGGCCCGCTTCGACCCGCGAGGATGCCCTGTACGGCGATTTCTCGGGGGTCGGTCGACCCGTAGCACCCCCCTGGAAAAATCGGGGGGGTCAGCGCAGCAAGTCCTGGTTCCGGGACCGATTCTGCGCTGGCTGCTGCCGTGACTGCTGCGAGCGCATCTCGTTCTGGAAGGTTTCGCTACGGCGCTCGGGGTCGAGCTGCGGCTGGAAGTGTCGGATCACGTTGCGGATGACCCCCTTCGCAATCCTGACGATGGAGTCTCGGTACGATTCGGTCCTCTCCGCCATCGGCGGTGCCGGCGGCGGGGTCTTGGGCTTCTGGCGTTCCGGTTTCGGGGTGAACGCACGCCGGAAGAGGGACAACTGCTCCCAGGCCCTCGCCGCGCTGGCGTGTTCCAGGTCCGCAGCCTGGTCTGCGGCCTTGGCAGCGTCAGCCGCAGCTTCCTCGTCGATGGTTCGGATCCGCGCCCGGATCTGCTCGGTCTCGCCTTCAGAACCCGGGTCGGCGTATCCCGGATGGATTGCCCCGCTGGAGATCGCGTCTGCGATGTTGCGGCCCCACTGCGACATGCGGGGGTCCTCGACGACCTCGGCGGCCGCGGCCTGAAGACTGCGGTGCGCCGGGGTGATCTCGTGCCGCTCCTCAACCTCGTGCCTGGCCAGCCAGACGGCGCGCTCCACCAAGTCGAGCCGGTCGGCAGCATCGAGAACTTGGGCTCGTTCCTGACGGTCCGTCGGTGCCCGACCAGGGCCGAGGACATCGGTTCGGGCTCGCGCCAGCAGATTCACGCCCTGGTCGTCCCATTCCTGGAGCCGAGTCTTGAGATTGGCCTCCTGCTCGTCGAGGCTCTTGTCGACCGCGCCCTCGATGTCGTCGAGGACCTGGTCCACCGTCGCCGCTGACAGCTCCCCGGATTCTCGCCGGCCCGGTTCGAGCCGGTCGAACTGTTCACGTGCTGCGGCCTGGGCGCCAGGAAACGCGGCGAGGGCCTTCCCGCGGCGTGTTCGCTCGGCATCGGCTTCGCGTCGCTCCTCCTCGGCGTCAGCACGCTGACGTTCAAGCTCCTCCTGACGCTGACGTTCGAGCTTGGCCAAGCTGCGGGCAAGCTGCGCCCGTTCCAGGGCCTGCTCCTCGAGGAACTTCTTCTTGAGCACACCACTGAGGTCGTCGTTGAACTCGGGCAGTTGCATGCCGTACCGGTACTTCTGCCGGCCGTAGAGCTCAGCCCACTTCTTGCGCTCGTCGGGTGAGCGGTCTCGCCGCCCAGGTCCTCGCCGGCGTTGGCGATGGTCGTCGTCGGGGGCGTCGAGGTTGCGCTCAACCCGACGGCGGCAACGGATTCCGCCATGCTCACGCTCCCACTGGGCGGCCCATATCGAGAGGGTGCGGGCATCGTGGGACGTCGATGCAGCGCGACCGTCCTCCGGACTGACCCGGTTGACCACGACGTGCACGTGCGGGTGCGGCCGGTCGCAGTGCTCGATGACAACGGCTTGGCGATCCTCCATGCCGAGCGACTGAAGGCTCCCTTGGGCGGCGCTGAGCATCTCCGCTCGGGCGGGTTTCTCGTCCGGAGCCCAACTCAAGCTGAAGTGGTAGACCGGCTTGGTCAGCTTCCGCCCCTTGGCGGAGACGCCAGCGAGCGTCTTCAGAGCGTCTGCGTCCCTGGCGGTGGCGGCCATGATCCGGGCCGCTCGTGCCGGATCACACGGGACCAGGTTCTCGACCTCGATGAAGCCGACCCGCTCATCGCTGGTCGGGCGCGGGTCGTCCTGAGTGCCAGCATCGTGGGTGAGGTACGCGATCGCCCCGGCGAAGTTGCCGCCGCCGGTGTGGATTTGGGCGATCACCGGACGCGCTCCAGGAGCCGCCCGAGCTCGTCTACGACCGCGTCGAAGTTGGCGGGCTCCACGGCCCGGCCGGCGTTCAACGCCCGGGCGATCTGGTTCAGGTTCGAGCCGACGCGGGCGAGGTCTCTGCGGAGGGCAGGATCGGGCCGAGGACCGCGTTTTCGCCGCCGACGGGTGGAGAGCGCCAGCAGCGTGGAACGCCGGACGAAGGCTGAGCGGCTGGTGCCGATCTTCTCCGCGTGCTCGTGGATCTGGCTCCACTCGGCCGCCGTCCAGCGGATGGCGATCCGAACGTCGCGGCGGGCGGCGGAGTCCAGGCGCGGGCGACTCATTTGAGACGGTGGTTTCCCCCGAAGGGCGAGGTGGTTTTGGTTTTTGTGTCAGCACAAAAACCAAAACCACCTCGCTACCCGACATAAATCAAGGTATCGCCATAGCTTCCCCTACGCCACACGCTTGCCTGTGATGGCCTCCCGGAGACCTTCGAGAAGACCTTCGAGGTGCGCCATCCGTTCTCGAAGCTGCCCGATCTGATCGCGTAGCTGCGCATTGTCGGCGCGCTGTTCCTTCCCCTGCGCGTCGATGCGGTTATGCAGTTGGGTGATGTCGCGACGCAGCCACGTGAACAGGGCAATCAACAGCGCCGGTGTGAGCCACTGGGTGAGTGTTTCCATGATTGGACCTCGAGATCTCGGGGGTCTACGTGTGGCTACACGCACCTACATGTACCCCTCTTCCTACGCTGCGCGCTTGCCGGTGATGGCCTCGCGCAGTCCCTCGAGGAGGCCTTCCAGCTTGGCCATCTGAACCTCGAGCGTGTGCATGCGGCCGCCGAGGGCCTTCACGTCGGCGGCCAGGTCCTGGTGCTGAGCGGCGAAATCAGCAAAGCGCGCGACGCTACGTTGTTCGGCACCAGCCAGGTCGGCTTTCAGGTCGCTCTTGAACTCGGCGAACCGGGTTTCGCTGCGCTTCTCGGCCGCGGCCAGGTCCGCCCTGGTGCGTTGTTCGGCTGCGGCCAAGTCTGCCCTGGTGCGCTGTTCGGCGCGGGTGATGTAGCGCCAGAGCAACGTGAACCCGGTGGCGCCGAGAGCGGCGAGGGTGAACCCGGTGCCGAGGATGGTCCAGATCTCAGGCGTCATGGCAGTCAGTTCCCCTCCCGAATCCGGTCAACGCCGCCCTGGCAATTTCGGGGCGCGGACCTCGGAGCGCAGTTTCCGCGATCTCGGCGCGGAAACTCGGCCAGACCCGCCTTGAACTGGTCGGACGTGACGTGGTCGCCCTGCTTGGCGACCTTCCGCATGGCGATGGCGATGGTCCTCGGCCTGGTTCGCGGTCGATACCGCTAGCGGTCATTTCCCGAGCGACAGCAAGCGCGTCGAGCATGGAATCTCCCCCCTGCGCCCCTTCCGCTCAATCGCGTCCGAAGCCTCGGGGAAGCTGAACATTGAGGGCGTCGAGGTCGACGCCGCAGACGCCCTCGAGTAGCTCGGCGGTCCGAGAGTCGGCCAGGGACTCGGGGAGCTGATTGCGCCAAGCCTCGTACTCAGCCTGCAGGGCGCGGAGCTCGGCGACAGCGGCCGACCACCGCTTCGGCCGCGGCCGGTCCTTGGGACGCACGGGCGGCGTCCGAACGGGCTCGCCGACGGCGCGGCGCGCCCGGTATCGGCGCTGGCGCTCGGCGTTGCTCAGGGCCATCGCCACCCATTGTACATCGTTACCCGTAACGCCCACAGAAGTTCCGTCGCCGGCACAACCCCCCGATCCGCCACATCCTACGGCCCGAAAGGGGCCACCACCACACCGCCAGCCAGACGAGCAGGACGCCGACGGCGAACGCCGATGCGAGCGAGACAGGCTGGCTCACTGCCGCCTTGAGGCGACCAACGTCCACCGTTCCCCTCCCCCCTGCAAGGGCGCGGATGCGCGTGTCGGATCTCGTGGTCATTCGTCTGTCCTCGGACGCGGGGGCGTTCTTCCCGTGGTGAAGCGGGGGTCGTCGGGCGGTGCCGGGTATCCGCCCCGCCGGCTGCGGTCGACCAAGCCAGCGGTCTCGTCGGCGGCCCACTGTTCCGGCGTCAGGGTGGCCAGCCGCGGCGGAAGCTGGTTCAAGCGATGCCGAAGGTCGGTGTTGGTCAGCTCTCCCTCGGCGAGTCGCCGCCTGACGGCGTCCTCGGCGAACGGCAGGTCGTGCTCGCGAGACCGGCCGGCGAGGGCATCGATCAGTCTCTCGCCTTCAGGCGATGGCTGCTGCTTTCGTCGGTCGGCCAAGCTCGCGCGCGGCGTACCAGCAGCAGCGATCGACTCTGAGATCTGCCCTACCGTACGTACACCCTCTAGTTGGGTCGTATGGACCCCACTCGGAAGTTCGAGTTGGGTCGTATGGACCCCACTCGGATGCTTCTTGGCCGCGGCGGCTCTCCGGCGGATCGCGGGCCAGTCGAGCCCTCCGAGGTTCAGCGCGTGGATACGAGCTCCTCGGCGGTTGAGTCTCGTTGGACGAGAGATACGCAGGCGGCGCATGACGGCCAGGGCGGCGGTCACGCGGGAGCGCGATGTTGGCCGGCGGATATCGTTCGCCAGGTCCTGGTCTGTGACCTGGGCGACGCCGGCGCGGTCCGTACGGCCGAACAGCGCCCAGGCGACGTGATGGAGGAACGCTGCGGAGATGGTCTTCCCGTTGGCCGTGAAGGTCTCAACGGTGCCGATCGCGACGTCGAGGAGTTCGCGCCACAGCCCCTTTTCGGGCGGGACGCCTCGGAATGCGTCCAGACGCTCGAACAACCGTAGCTCGAGCTGCTGCGGGTCGTCGGGTGCCGGGGCTTGGTCGTCGGGTACTGGGGCAGTCGCCCCGCAGGGTGCGGGTGTGCTACGATTCATGGCGTTCTCCTGGCAGCCTCGCTCAGACGGTGCGCTAACACCTTGCGAGGCAACGAGATCGTAGCACGCCCCCGGTCGCACCCGTCGGCCGGGGGTTTCGTGTGTACGGAGGGGGAGATTCGAGCCGAGATGAGCGATCTCGTGACGAGGTGGGCGATATCCCTGACCAGGCGGCGACCGGGCGAGCTGCTGACCCGCGGCGATGTGTGCCACCTCGGGTTGTTTGCGGGAGGGGGCGAAATACTACGCTAAGCCCGCCCGGCGTCCCGGTCTTCGGGTTCAGGAGCCCAGGACCTTCCGACCCTGGTCCCGCAACTGGCCCTGCGGGCCGACGTACCGGTAGAGCGTCACCGGCCTGATGCCGAGCTCGCGGCACAGCTCGGACACCGACGTGTCGCGGTGCGCCATCGCGGCCTGGGCCAGCCGCACCTGGGCTTTCGTCAGCGCGAACTTCCTCCCGCCCTTCCGTCCGCGCGCCCGCGCGGCTTCGAGCCCGGCCACGGTGCGTTCGCGGATCAGCTCCCGCTCGAACTCGGCCAGCGCCGCGAAGATGCCGAACACGAGGCGCCCGGCCGCGGTCGTGGTGTCGATCTGCGCCCCGTCGCCGGCGAGCACCCGCAGGCCCACCCCGCGGGCCGACAGGTCCTGCACGGTGTTGACCAGGTGGGCGAGGTTTCGGCCGAGGCGGTCGAGCTTCCAGACGACGAGCACGTCGTCCTTCCGCAGGGCGCGCAGACAGCTGTCGAGGCCCGGCCGGTCGTCCCGGACGCCGGACGCGAGGTCGTGGTAGACGTTGACCTCGTCGACGCCGGCCGTCTCCAGGGCGTCGCGCTGCAGGTCCAGCGACTGCGAGCCGTCCGCCTTCGAGACGCGGGCGTAGCCGATCAGCATGTGTCGCAAACGGCCGTTTGGGACATCACGGCGCGGACCGCTTCAGGCGGCCGCCTCCGTGTATCTTATGCCATGTCTCATTCAACGTTCTGCATACGTCAAGTGAGAGAGCATGGCACGGAGAACCGTCCTGACCAGCCGGCAGAGGTCGGCCCTGTTCGCCCTGCCGCAGCGCGAGGCGGACCTGCTGCGCCACTACACCCTGAGCGACGAGGACCTTCAGAACATCGGGGCCCGGCGACGCCCCCACAACAAGCTGGGTTTCGCCCTGCAGCTGTGCGTGCTCCGCCACCCGGGCCGCCTGCTGGCTCCGGGCGAGTTCGTGCCGCCGGCCGTCGTGGAGTTCATCGGACGCCAGCTCGACGTGGCCGGGGACGAGCTCGCCGACTACGCGGTCCGATCCGCAACCCGGCACGACCATCTTGCCGAGCTGCGCCGCCTGTACGGATTCCGGTCCTTCTCGGGCGGCGCGGCGCGTGAGCTCGTCGAGCGGCTCCGAGAAGAAGCGGAACAGGCGCAGTCGAACGAGGACCTGGCGCGCAGGTTCGTCGAGGCCTGCCGCGGCACGCGAACCATCCTGCCGGCCACGACGACGATCGAGCGGCTCTGCGCCGACGCGCTGGTCGATGCGGAGCGCCGGATCGAAGCGCGCATCGCCGAACGAGTCCCGCCCGGGCTTCGGCGCGACCTCGAGCATCTGCTCGAAGAGACGGCCGACGCCGGCGTGACGCGGTTCGTCTGGCTCAGGCAGTTCGAGCCGGGCGGCAATTCCGCCGACGCCAACCGGCTGCTGGACCGCCTCGAGCACCTCCAGGGCCTCGATGTTCCGGAAGGCCTTTTCCACGAGATCCCTCCGCATCGGATCACGCGGCTGCGCCGGCAAGGGGAGCGCTACTTCGCCGACGGGCTCCGCGAGCTCCCGGACAACCGCCGCCTCGCGATCCTCGCGGTCTGCGCCGTCGAGTGGGAGGTGTTCCTCGCCGACGCGGTGGTGGAGACCCACGACCGGCTCGTCGGCAGGACGTACCGCGAAGCCGCCCGGGCCTGCGAAGCGCAGCTCGGGGACGAGACGGCCGCGGCCCGCGAGTCGCTCCGGGCATTCGCCGAGCTGGGGACGGCGCTGCTCGGCGCGCGGGACGCCGGCGAGGCCCTCGACGCGGTGATCGCGGACGGTCCGGGCTGGGAGGGCCTCGGCGACCTCGTCGCCAAGGCGGCCGCGCTCGCGAGCACGGCCGCGTCGGATCCGATGAATCATGTCCTGGGGGGCTACAGCCGTTTCCGCCGCTACACGCCGCGAATGCTCCGCACGCTGGACATCGAGGCGTCGCCGGCGGCCGAGTCCTTGCTGGACGCGGTCGACGTCCTGCGCAGCGACGGCACGGCGCGGCCGACCGGCTTCCTGCGGCCGAACTCGAGGTGGAGGCGGCTGCTGCGCACCCAATCCGATCACCGCCTCTGGGAGACGGCGGTGTTGTTCCACCTGCGGGACGCGTTCCGCGCCGGCGACATCTGGCTGGCGCGGTCGCGCCGCTACGGCGACATCCGAAAGGCGCTGCTGTCGACGCCCGCCGGCGATGATGCCGACCGCAGCCTGCCGGTCCCGGCCAGCCCGCACGACTGGCTCGCCGAGCGCCGGTCCGCCCTCGACGAGGGCCTGCGGCGGCTGGCCGCCGCGGCGCGGGCCCGTGCGCCCGCCGGCGAGAGCGTCGAAGACAGCGTGCTCCGCGTCGAGAGGACGGAAACCGCCGTGCCGGACGGGGCCGCCGACCTGGTCGCCGACCTCTACCGGCGGCTGCCCGAGGCGCGGATCACCGACATCCTGCTCGACGTGGACGACGCCACCCGGTTCACCGAGGCCTTCACGCACCTGCGAACCGGTGAGCCCTGCCGCGACCGCATCGGCCTGCTCAACGTGCTGCTCGCCGAGGGCATCAACCTCGGCCTGCGCAAGATGGCCGAGGCCACGAAAACGCACGGGTTCTGGGAGCTGATGCGCATCGCGCGCTGGCACGTGGAAGGCGACGCGTTCGACCGAGCGCTGGCCGTCGTCGTCGAGGCCCAGGCTGCGCTACCGATGGCCGCCTTCTGGGGCTCCGGGCGGACCGCCTCCAGCGACGGCCAGTTCTTCCCGGCCGGCGGCCGGGGCGAAGCTCTCAACCTGGTCAACGCCCGGTACGGGGCCGAGCCCGGCGTCAAGGCGTACTCGCACGTCTCCGACCGGTTCTCCCCGTTCGCCACCCAGACCATCCCGGCCACCGTCCACGAAGCGCCCTACATCCTCGACGGGCTCCTGATGAACGAGACCGGGCGGCGCGTCCGCGAACAGTACGCCGACACCGGCGGGTTCACCGACCACGTCTTCGCCGCCTGCTCGATCCTCGGCTACGCGTTCGTCCCGCGCATCCGGGACCTGCCCTCGAAGCGCCTCTACGTGTTCGAACGGGCAGGCGTCCCGAAGCGCCTGCGCCCGCTGGTCGGCGGCAAGGTGAACGTGGACCTGATCGACCGGAACTGGGCGGACATCCTGCGGGTGGCGGCCACGATGGCGGCCGGGACGATGCGGCCGAGCCAGCTCCTGCGGAAGCTCGCCGCGTATCCGCGCCAGAACGAGCTGGCGGCGGCGCTGCGGGAAGTCGGCCGCATCGAGCGCTCCCTGTTCATGATCGAGTGGACGACGGACCCCGACGTGCGCCGGCGCGCCCTGGTCGGCTTGAACAAGGGCGAGGCGCACCATGCGCTCAAGCGCGCCATCAACTTCCACCAACGCGGCGAGCTGCGGGACCGAACCGGGGAGGGGCAGCACTACCGGGTCGCCGGCCTCAACCTGCTGGCCGCGATCATCATCTACTGGAACACGCTGAAGCTCGGCGAGGCCGTCTTCGCGAGGGGGCAGGCCGGGATCGAGATCCCGGACGAACTCCTGGCCCACGTCTCGCCGCTCGGCTGGGAGCACATCAACTTGACCGGCGAGTACCGCTGGCCGGGCGCCGAGCGTCGGGCACCGCGAAACCCTTAGCGTAGTATTTCGCCCCCTCCCGCAAACGACCCGCACCTGCACGCGGACCGCGCCGAGGCCGAACGGTGTGGCGTGTTCGTCGTGGCGTGGTCGCTGTCCGACCCCCCGGAAACCCGGCCGATTACCCCCCGTTGACGCCGGGTACGGCTCCGCTCGGCCGCGAGACCTCAGGCAATTGTCACTCCAGCGCTATCACCGCCGCCCGCAACTCCATCAGGTGGGTTGCCCGGATCGGCGTCGTCGACGCCATCGGCCCCGCGTCGGTGAAGCGCGGCGTACGTCGTCCCGCCGCGACGTACGCCGCGACCAGCGCCTCTCGCAGCTCGAGCAGATGCACGAGCCGGACCGGCGTCACTCCCGCCGTCAGGACCGAATCGGTCCAGGAAAACGGACCCAGCCGCGCCGCCCGCCGGAGCGCGTCGATGCGCGTCCGCAGCTCGGTGAAGTGGACAGCCCTGACGGGGGTGAGCCCGGGCACGATGGGGTCGTCGGTGAAGGGAGCCGACGTTGTCACCGTCACTGAGAACGACTGCGTAGCGCTCAGTCCGGAGGGGTCGGTCGCCGTCATCCGGATAGTCGCCTCGCCCACCTGTGCCGCGGTCAGCGTGACGCGGGCGGCGCCCGACATGCGCGCCGACACCACCTCCGGTGCCGAGGACGACACCGCGTAGCCGAGTGCATCTCCGTCAGGGTCGGCGAACGCCTGCGACACATCCACGGTCAGCGTGGCGTCCGGCGTCAGCCGGCGGTCGACCAGGGTCCCCGCCGCGGTCGGCCGACGGTTAGGGCGGTGGTCCCGCCACAAGGCCACCGCAGGAAGCGTGTTGTTGAGCACCGCCGCCGCGTCGGCCGGGCCGGTAACCGCCCCGGCCGCTCTGCCGCCGTAAGCGACGCCCAGCGGGTCACCCCGGTAGCGCTGGCGTGGATTTGAGAAACGGAGCGGCTCCTGGCAGTAGATGCCCGCGTCTTCGCATTGGCTGGGGTAGGACATGATGGTGACCCAGCCAGTATCCGGCGAGGCGCCCGACTCGAACGCGCGTTGGTTCACGTAGCCGTGCGCGGGGTGGGGGTAGACGCCCCCCTCGTTGTGGTGCTTCTCCCACCGATCGTGCTCAAGCCCCATGTTGTGCCCGAGCTCATGCGCGAAGGTCCGGCCGCCGCCGATGTGGATGGTCAGTCCGAACGGCCCGCCGAGGTTGGCGAGACCGCCCCAATCGGACCTGTCCGCGTCAACAATCAGGTGCACGAGGTCGGCCCCGACGCGATCGCGTTGGGCGTGCACCTCGTCCATGTGACCGTCGTCGGGATTCTCGAGGCGCTCGAGATCGAGTTCGTTCCAGTAGCCCGCCTCGGTGTACGCCACCTCCGACCTGTGCCTCAGCGCGACGCGATGGCTCACCCCGCTCGCCTCGTAGGCTTGGTTCGTCTCGGCGATCATCAAGTCGATCACCGCCTCGGTGGCAGCGGATCCGCCCATCGCCCGTCGTGCGGACGGGGTGTAGAAAACGGCCACATCGACAGTCACGTCTGTCTCGCCCCCGCACGACCGCCCGATGAGGTTGTCTCCGAGCCGGTCCCGCCACGCGGCCGGCGCACATGCCTGGGTGACCAGTATGTTCACGGCCCGGAGGTTCTCCAGGTCCGGCGACAGCGACCCTGACAGGTGCCAGTTGTGGCCCAGCGACAGCCACTCCAGGTTCGTCAGCTTACCGAGTTCCGCCGGGATCGGACCGGTCAGGTCGTTCATGCCGACGGCGAACGTCCGAAGGCGGACTAGGTTCCCCAACGGCGCCGGGATCGGGCCGGTCAGCCGGTTTCCGAAGAGGTGCAGTTCCTCAAGGTTGACCAAGTTCGCCAGTTGGGCCGGGATCGGGCCGGTCAATCCGTTCCTCTCGAGGTACAGAATCTCGAGGTTCACCAAGTCCCCCAGCGAGTCCGGGATCGGACCGGTCAAGGAGTTCTCGAGGAGCCAAAGCTCCTTGAGGTTGGCGAGGTCCCCCAGCGAGTCCGGGATCGGACCGGTCAGGCCGTTCCACGAGAGGACCAGAATCTCGAGGTTGGCGAGGTCCCCCAGCGAGTCCGGGATCGGACCGGTCAAGGAGCTCTCGAGGAGCCAAAGCTCCTTGAGGTTGGCGAGGTCCCCCAGCGAGTCCGGGATCGGACCGGTCAGGCCGTTCCACGAGAGGACCAGAATCTCGAGGTTGGCGAGGTCCCCCAGCGAGTCCGGGATCGGACCGGTCAAGGAGTTCTCGAGGAGCCAAAGCTCCTCGAGGTTGGCGAGGTCCCCCAGCGAGTCCGAGACCGGGCCGGTCAAGGAGTTCGCCGCGAGACTCAGAATCTCGAGGTTGGCGAGGTCCCCCAGCGAGTCCGGGATCGGACCGGTCAGGCCGTTCCACGAGAGGACCAGAATCTCGAGGTTGGCGAGGTCCCCCAGCGAGTCCGGGATCGGACCGGTCAAGGAGTTCTCGAGGAGCCAAAGCTCCTCGAGGTTGGCGAGGTCCCCCAGCGAGTCCGGGATCGGACCGGTCAGGCCGTTCC
>JAPOVI010000094.1 GCA_026708265.1 Acidobacteriota bacterium | reverse complement strand
TTTACGCCATCACGGGCAGCCTCTTGTCGCTACGCCGGTGAGAATTCCAGGCTAGTCGCCACCCGCCGCCAGCTCGCGCCGGCCGCGGTCGAACAGCCGGCGGATTCGGTCGCTGTCGCGGAACTCGTTCAGGATGGCGGCGCGCCGGCTCGTCCGCAGGTCCTGCAGCAGGTAGCCGAGCACGCTTGCCATGATCGTGCCCTCCTCGGAGCTCGTGGCCTCGAAGCGTGCCCGGAAGTCCTGGATGGTCCGCTCGAAGCCCGGTTCGTGCCAGCGCTCCACCGGCACGTCCAGGCGCACGAACTCGTTGAGCACGGCGTCGTAGTCCGGAGGCGCCGGACGGTGCCAGAACGAGACGTCCGGGCCGAACTCCGGCACGTATTCCGGCAGGTAGACGGCGGCCCGCGCGGGCACGCGCCGCACCAGGGCCGGGTTGTAGCGGCGGACGTCGTCGCGCGACAGGCCGGACTTCGCCATGACCTCGGAGATTGGCAGCGCGCGCGGCGCCCGCATCGCGAAGACGCGCGCCTGCGGCATCTCCTCCATCATGTCGGCGATCGTGACTCCGTTGCCGAAGACCATCTCCGCGTAGAGCGCCGACCTCCGGCCGTAGGTGCGGAACAGCTCCCGGTAGCGGCGGATCGAGACCTGCCGCAGGTCGCGGGCGAAGTCCGACCCCATCAGGTACTGCTCGCGCTGGTCGCTGCCGCCCAGGCGCTCGCCGTTGATGACCACCCGGCCGACGTTGGTGCCGCCCGCGTGGTGCTCCGACAGGGCGGGAATGTAGCTGCCGTACATCGTGGCGAGCGCCGTCAGGTACGCCGCACAGAAGGGCGCCTGCGTCGTCTGGTTGTAGCCCTCGATGACATAGGGGGACAGGCGCTTGAGGCGATCCCAGTTGCGCGGCAGCCACTGGCAGAAGCCGAGGGCCCGCACCGGGGACCGCGCCCGCCCGTTCAGTCCCGACTCGAGCATGGCCTGGGCGAGACCGATCTCCGACGGGACGCCGAATCGCTCGTAGATGGCGCTCCACTCGCGGAGGAACCGCCCGTAGCGCCGCGCGTGCGGGGCGACGAACCGCCCGCGCGTCGCGTTGTCCAGAACCGGCCCGACGCGCCGCTCCAGCAGATCCGCCACCGCATCCCGCCGCCGGCTCAAGCCGCTCGGCAGGCGGTGCCCGTCGAGCGTGGCGGCGAGCGCCGGGTCCTCCCACACGCCGTCGCGCTGCCAGTTCCCCCGCGTGGGGAACGAGGCCAGCAGGCGGCCGTCCTGGCGGCTGCCGAACGCAATGCGGCCGTCCGGGATCGTGAAGATGTGACGCCAGAAGGGATAGGACGGGCGGAACTCCCGCAACGCCTCCACGTCTGCGCCCAGGCGTGCACGCGCGTGATCCTGCGCGGTGCCGGCCGGGAGGGACGGCTCCGGCGACGGCGACTCGCCGGGCGCCGGGGTGTCGCCCCCATCCTCGGCCGGCGCGATCGGCGGCCGTTGCGGCGCCGTCGGGGGCGGCTTCGCCTCGCTCCGCGGCGGCGCCGTTTCGTCGGGCGAGGCCAGCCCCGCCCGCAGCGGCGCGCTCGTTTCCTGGAGCGGCCCGGCGAGCGGAGCCTCACCTGCCGGCGTCGCCGGGGCCGGTGCCTGCACCACCGCCGTCGCCTGCCCCGCCGGCGGCACGCAGGCGAGCCCCGCCACAAGCGCCGACGCGGCGATCGCCAGGCCGATCGCGCGAGGCCGGCCCGGCGCGGCCCCTGCACTCCCACATCCACCAGCGTCGTTTCCGATGCCGTTCAATCCGCCCCTCCCGGTTCGCAGCCGGCCACGCCCGTCATATCGGCGGCACGGCGGCGCCCGCCAGTCGCGGGCGCCGGAATCTTCGCTGCCGGACGCGCGAAACGCGCCGAACCGATGTCGAATCGGCCGCCGACGGCATCGCGCAACCGGCCGAACGCGTACGATAATCCCGGTCAGAGTAGCATGCGCGGCCGCACGCCGCCCGTCGACGGGGCGCCCAGGAGCATGCGCCGCAGAAAGCAACGCAATGGAGTTCCGCGGCGCATGCTCCTGGAGCGGTGGGGGCTGGGGCCGAACACGGAGCCCGCGACGGGTTTGGCGGCGTCGCGGTGCCCGCGGAGGACAGATCCACATGATTACCGAGAGCGCCTTCGTCGCCATCGCGGGCCTCGTCGCCGTCGTCGCGTTGCTCTTCCTGCTGATCACCCGCTTCAAGTGGCACGTTTTCCTCGCGCTGCTGGTGCCGATCGTCCTGCTGGCCCTCGTCCCGGGCCTCGACCGGCAGGCGTTCATCGACGCCTTCGAGGAGGGCTTCGGGGGCACGATTCAGAGCATCGCGGTCGTAATCGTGCTCGGCTCGGTCCTGGCGGAGGCCCTGAAGCACACGGGCGGCATCGAGAGGATCACGGCCTCGATGATCCGCTGGGTGGGCGAGGCGCGGATGCCCCTGGCGCTGACGCTGAGCGGCTTCGTCATCGGCCTGGCGATCTTCTCCGACGTCGGCTATCTCATCCTCAACCCGCTGGTCCATTCGGCCGCGATCAACGCGGGGCTGAACATGAGCGTCATGGCGACCGGCCTCGTCGGCGCGATGCAGCTCACGCACGCCATGGTGCCGCCGACGCCCGGCCCCCTCGCCGCCGCCGCGCTCGTCGGCGCCGACGTCGGCCGCATCATCCTGTACGGCGGCATCATCACGCTCTTCGCGTCGCTGGCCGGTTGGGCCTTCGCGCGCGTGGTCGGGCCGCGCATCGACTCCCCGCCGTCGCGCGAGTTCGTCGGGCAGTCGTTCATCGAGCAGGGGCGCGAGGCGGAGCTGCCGTCGACGTGGCGCGCCTACGCACCGATCCTCATCCCGTTGCTCCTCATCGCGGGGCAAAGCGTGACGGCGCTCACCCTGCCGGCAGAGCACCTCGTCAACCGCGCGATGCTCTACCTCGGCTGGCCCGTCGTCGCGCTCGGGATCGGTATCCTGCTCGCCTACCGGAACACCACGGCCGGCCAGGCCGAGGCCCGCACGGGCAAGTGGATCGAGGAGGCGCTCCGCGCGTCCGCCATGATCATCATGGTGACCGGGCTCGGCGGCGCGCTCAGCCGTATCCTGCGCGAGACGCCGGCCGTCGAGGCCATCGCCGACGCGGTCGCCGCCACCGGCCTGGCGCCGATCTTCCTGCCGTTCGTGCTCGGCGTGGCCGGCAACATGATCACCGGCTCGACGACGGTCGGCGTCATCACCGCCGCCTCGGTCTCGGCACCGATGATGGACACCCTCGGCCTCAGCCCCGAGGCCACGATGCTGGCCGGCGCGGCCGGGTCGATGATCATCAAGTACGTGAACTCCAGCTACTTCTGGGTCTGCACGTCCCTCTCGCGGATGTCCCTCAAGGCGGCGCTCGTCTCCTTCGGCGGGGTGACGTTCGTGAACGGCGTGGCCGCCATGGCCGCCGTCTACGTCCTCTGGGCGGCGGGCTTCATCTGAGACCGGCCTGTCTCGCGGCTTCGCCGAGTCGCTTGTCGAGTGTCCACAGCGCGCACTTCGCCAAGAGCGCGGAGGCGAGCAGGTGAACGTCGATCCAGCCGAGACCTCGTCCGTGGAGCCGCCGCGCGTGAACCAGCCGCAGGACTTCGCCATGGTCGGCAACCGGGGCCGCGGGGAGCATGCCGAGCATCCGCAGGATGCGATCGCGCTCCGAGAGCTGGCCGCACGCAAGCTCTCCCACGACGAAGGGATGGCAGAACACGTGGCCCCGTTCGAGCAACGCGCCGAGTTGCGCGTGACCGCGCCTCAGATGATCCACCCAGACCGACGTGTCGACGAGCGTCATCGGCTGTCCAACCGTGGGCGCCGCCTGCGGACCGGCCGGAGCTCGGGCTCGCTGCCGCCGAGGAGCGCCAGGCGCCGGGCACTCTCGAGCGCAATGAGGGCTTCGAGACCCCTGCGAACAAGGGCCGTCTTCTCACTGACCCCGGTCAGCCGCGCGGCTTCCTGCAGCAAGGTGTCGTCGATGTTGAGCGTCGTTCTCATATGCATGAGTATGCATCGTGGACGCACCACGCGGCAACGCCCGACCCTGCCCGTGGTCCCGCGCCCCGTCAGAACTCGACCCGCCGCATGACCGCGCGGGGCAGGTTGCGGACCGCCAGCATGATCCAGCGCCAGACCGGCGGCGCGTAGACGACGGGGCGGCCGCAGTCGATGGCGCGCACGACGCGGCGGGCGACGCGCTCGGGGTCGCCGGCGAACGGCGGCGGATCGAGGCCGGCCGTCATGCCGGTGCGCACGAACCCCGGCTTGACGCAGACGGTCCGCAGGCCCTGGCGGTGGTAGCGGTGGTCGAGGCCCTCCAGGTAGGCGGACAGCCCCGCCTTGGCGGCGCCGTAGACGACGACGGGAGAACGGGCGCGGTCGCCGGCCACCGAGGAGAAGACGCAGAGGGTTCCGCCGCCGGCCGCGAGCAGGCGCCGGCGGGCGTGCTCGCAGAAGCCGACGGTGTTGGCGAAGTCGACGGTGGCGAGGGCGCGTGCCCGGTCGGGATCGGACTCCAGAACGGTCTGCACCGCGAAGTCGGCCGCGGTCACGATCACCGCGTCGAGCCGGCCCAGGCTCTCGGCCGCGGCGTCGAGGGCCGGGGCGAACGTCTCGGGGCGGGCCAGGTCGCACGGGAACGCCGGCGGCGGGGCTGCAAGCGCGCCGCGCACCTGCAGGTCGCGCGCAGACCGGTCGAGCTCCTCCGGGTCCCGCCCGAGGATGCAGAGAGCGTCGCCGCGCGCGACAAGCAGCCGTGCCACCGCCCGGCCCATCCCGCGGGTCGCGCCGAGCAGGACGGCGTTCACGGCGGCTCCCCCGTCACCGCCGCGCGGCCCATCCCGCGGGTCGCGCCGGGCAGGACGGCGTTCACGGCGCTTCCTCCGGTACGGCGGCCCCCGTCACGCCGGGTCTCCGAGCATCCGCACCGACTGTGCGCTGCGCAGCCGCAGTTCCGGGTCCCAGCGGCGGCGCACGGCCGTCCACCGCGCGAGGCGCGGCTCCATGGCCCGGAAGTGCTCGGCCCGCGTGAAGGCGTCCTTGGCCAGGTAGATGCGACCGCCGAGCTCCATCACCCGCTCGTTGAGCGCATCGACGAGGCCCTGCGTCCGGTCGTCGATCGGGAGGTCGATCGCCACCGACGTCCCCCGGCGAGGGAACGAGAGCGTCCCCGCGCCCTCGTCACCGCAGTTCTTGATGACGCAGAGCGGCACGCGCGCTCGGCGGCGGGCGAGGAGCTCCAGCAGCCAGCGGACCGCCGCGGGCCCGCGCTCCTGCGGGAGGACGCACTGGTGCTGCGTCAGCCCTCGGCGACCGTAGAGGCGGTACCAGTCCGCCAGGCGGTCGAGCGGGTGAAAGAAGCGGTGCGGCGACTGCACGCGGCGGTGCGCCGATCGGCCGTGCCGGTGATAGAGCGCCGCGTTGAACAGACCCACCGTCGCGCGGTTGAGCGTCCCCGCCGGGAGGTCGAAGGGGACGCGCACGGGCCGGGGGGGCGCGGGCGCGCTCGCCGGCGCCTCGGACGGTTCGGCCCAGCGCCCGCGGTGGACGATTCCGCGGCCGAGACCCGCCCCGCGCGCCACGCCGTCCACCCACGCCACGGTGAAGGGCCATGCGGCGCTCGACTGCTCGAGCTCGGCGAGGAGGGCGTCGATGCCGGGCGCACGCACGCTCTCCCCGAGAATCCACGGGGAGGGCACCCGCGTCATCCGGAAGGCGACCTCCAGGATGTGCCCCGTCAACCCCATCCCGCCGATCGTGGCCCGGAACAGCTCGCCGTCCCGGTCGGGCGCGCAGTCGACGATGCGGCCGTCGGCCACCCGCAGGCGCAGCGCCTCCACGTGCGCGCCGAAGCAGCCGTCCACGTGGTGGTTCTTGCCGTGGACGTCGGCCGCCACCATGCCTCCCAGCGTCACGAAGGCGGTGCCCGGGGTGACCGGCACGAACCAGCCGCGCGGCAGGAGCATCCGGGTGAGGGCGTCGAGGCTCAGGCCGGCCTCGGCCCGCAGGCTCCCCGTCGCCGGATCGAACGCCAGCACGCGGTCGCCGAGCACGGTGCCGGCCACCGCGCGCACCGAGGGGGGCGGCAGCGAGGAATCGCCGTAGGAACGGCCGAGACCGCGCGAGAGGGTCGCGCCGTCGCTGAGCCGGACGAGATCGTCCGACCGGAGCTCGCGCCCGGGCGCGCTCACCCGGCCCCAGCCGGCGATGGTCGCTTCGTCCGACGGCACGGGTCGTCCCCCCCGCTCACACCGCCACGGAGACCCGGATGCTCAGCAGGATCGCAGCCCCCCAGGCGAGGGAGCAGGCGAGCAGCACCGGCGACGAGAGCAGCATGTCGACCGGCGATCCGCCGCCGTCCTCGGCGTGGACGATCCGCAGGCACTCCATCACGCCGAGGACCACGAACGGGAGCGACGCGAACTCGCGCCCGGGCGCCAGGACGGCGGCGTCCATGCAGTAGAGGGCGTACGCGGTGATCGTCAGGCCCGCGGACACGGCCAGCCCCTGGTCGAGGAACGCCCGGTTGTAGCCGGCGAGGCTGGGCCGGTGACGCTCGTCCAGCCCCTGGACCACGTCGGCGCGCCGCTTTGCCAGGGCCAGCAGCAGCGCGAGCGACGACGAGCAGAGGAGCAGCCAGTTCGAGGGCGGAACTCCGGCCAGGGCGCAACCGAGGATGACGCGCAGGACGAACCCCGACGACAGCAGGAAGACGTCGACCAGCGGGACGTGCTTCCCGTAGAGCGTGTAGAGGAGCTGCAGCCCGAGGTACGCCGTCACGACGAGCCCCGCCGGCGCGGGCGCCCCCAGGTAGGCCGCCGACGCCCCGGCCGCCGCGAGACCCGCGCTGAGGGCGGGACCCGCGGCGGCGGGGAGGCTCCCGGCCGCGAGCGGCCGGCGCTTCTTGCGGGGATGCCGCCGGTCGCGCTCCGCGTCCCACCAGTCGTTGAAGACGTAGGCGGCGGAGCTCGTCAGACTCATCGCCACGAGGCCGAGGACGAGGGCGGCCGGCTCCACGCTGCTCCCGCCGCCGAGGGCGAACGGCAGCGGGAGCAGCACGAAGACGTTCTTCAGCCAGTCGCGCGGCCGCACCAGGCGCACGAGCTCGCGTGCGGCGGACGCCACCTCCGACATCGCGTCAGGCCCGCCCGGGTGCGGTCCGGGCCGGTGCCGGCACTAGCCCACCATTCGTCGCCTGACGGCTCCGCCTGGTGCCCAACCAACCCTCCAGGAGTCGTCGCCGTTCCACGGCGCAGACTCCTAGCGGCCCGGCGCCGGGAAGCGGGCGATGCGGTCGCCCTCCGCAACCTGACCCACCCAGATCTCGTCGCCCACCTGGATGGCGACCGTCCCCAGGATCAGCAGCTCGTTCGAGGGATAGCGGACCACCTCCTCGGCGGTGAGGCTGTCCAGATCCACCCGCGCCACCCGCGACGTGACGCCTTCGCACTCCCCCTGCCGGATGCAGGCGCCGATCGCCTCGCGCGTCGGACCGATATGGCCGGCCGCGAGCAGGGTGTTGCCCGGTCCCCAGCGCACGTTGTCGATGTGGAAGTCGACGTCGATGGGGTGCTGCTCGACCGGCGTCCGCCCGCGCGACAGGCGGATCAGCGCCTGGCGTCCGTAGCCGCCCACGTAGAACCACTCGCCGTCCGGGGAGATCTCCAGGCCGTTCGGCCCGATGTCCTCGCTGCCGGGGACGCGGGTCCAGTCCGTGCCGCCCGCCCATTCCCAGATGTCGCCGGTCCGCGGGCTGGTGGCCACGATGCCTCCGTCCGGCAGGGAGACCACGGAGTTGAGGGAGAGCGGCTCCAACGCCACCGCACAGCCCACCCAGGTCAGCGCCGGCGCGCCTTCGCCCGTGGCGTCGACGTCGAAGACCTCGATCGCCTCGCGCGCCCCGTGGCCGACGACCAGCAGCGTGTGGCGTCCTTCCTCGCCGGGGCGCAGGTAGAGCCCGTGGGGCCGGAAGTCGCGCGACACCGGTCCGGGGCAGGCGCCGTAGGTGGCGGTGTCCTGCCGGGGCTCGGACGTCTCGACCGGGTAGATGACGGTGGAAGAGTGGTCGCGCGTGTCGGCGGCGTAGAGGGAACCTCCGTCGATCATGCTCGACACGATGACCCAGGGCGTGTCGGGGACCGGGGCGAGGTCCTCGGGGCTCACCGGCCCGCAGAGGAACTGCACGTCCCCGTCCGGCTCGCATTGCGCGGCGGCAGGAGACGCCGGGACCAGCAGGAAGACTCCGGCCAGGAGCGCGACGGCGGTAACGGGAGCGCCGCTGAATCGTTGCATGGGATCTGTCCTCCCCGTAGGCGGCCTCGACGCGGCGCCCGCGGACATGCCGGCGCCCCGTCGTGCCGCGACCGCCCGATTATTCCATCTGCCGGGGGAGACCGTGGCGGATCCCGCGAAAAAGCGACGTGACACGCGGCACGGACGACTTCCCCGGGGGGCCGAGCGGAGGGCGCTCCGGGGGTCGCGGCCGCGATCCGGCCCGGCCCGGAGGAGCGGCCGAACGAGCCGGTGGGGCTACGGCGTCGCGTTCGGCCCGAGGTCGGTGTTCCGCCGCCAGCGGATCTCGCCGTTGCAGCTTCCGCACCGCGCGCCGAGCCGCAGGTTGCGGCTGAGGCGTTGCCGCAGCCAGCGCTTCCCGCAGCCGCACGCACCCACCCACCGGGCCGGCGTGTGGTCGACCGCGTGGCAACGCTCGGCCGAGCACCCGATCTCGCGCGCCTTGGCCCGCCAGACCGCGTCGTGCTGGTGGCGGACGCCCACGATGGCGTGGGCGATCTCATGCAGCAGCGTGTCGACGATCTCGGCCCGCGCCGCCCGGTGGCAGTAGCTCACGGACAGTCCGATGCGCTTCTCCGCCGCCCGGCAGACCCCGCCCCGCGAGGTCGCGAGGTCGAAGCCGAAGCTCCAGCCCGCCTCCAGGCCGCTCCGGGCGACGTGGCGGGCGAGCAGCTCGTGGGCCAGCACCTCCACCTCGGCGAGCGTGCACTCGCGCTCCGGCACGCGCTCGACCACGGTGAGCAGCGCGTAGGGCACCTTCCACCGCGACCCGTCGGAGGCCGCGACGACGGCGCGGGCGTGCTGCAACTCGGCCACGACGCCGCTGAGCGGCTGGCGCCGCGCGGTGAACCGGACGCGGCTGCCGACGGGGCACGCGTTCCCGGGGAAGTCGGCCGTCACCACCCGCCGCACCCGCGGCAGCCGCGGCCGGCGGGCCGCACGCGGCACGCCGGGCAGGGCGAACGGCAGCCACTGGGCGAGGGGCGGGGTCCGCATCGGCACGTCGGGTGGGTCGGAACGCCTCCGAATCACCGTAGCACGACATGCCAGCGGGGAGCGCGATCGAGCGAGGCGGGACGTCGCTCGGGCCGAGGACGGCAGCCTGCCAAGTCCAGGACGCTCCCTCGGCCGGTGGCCGCGCCGGCACGCTCGTTGCGGTCGAGATCGTGGTCGTACAAGCTGTCAAGAAAGGCGCCTCGTGGGACTGCCGTGTTCTTGGTAAGTCATTATTTTCTAGATGTTTATGTCGTCAAGAATGGCGTCAGAAAACATGTCACAATGGGCGTCATGGACTGGCGGCGATTCAGCTTCGAGTACCGGGTCCGCCTCGACCGCCTGACGTCCGATCTGATCCGGATCGAGGCGTCGAGGGAAGCCGCGCTCAATCTGGTGCTGCCGCCGGACTGGAAGGCGCAACTCGACCAGTTGAACCGCGTGCGCGCCGTGCACGGCACGACCGCCCTCGAGGGCAACCCGCTTTCCGAGGCCGAGGTGCGCCAGCAGATGGATCTCCTGGCGTCGGAAGCGGTTCCGCCCTCCACCCCGTCCAGGGACCAGCGGCAGGTGTTGAACGCCGGTCGGGCGCAGGACTGGATCCGGCAGCGATTCACGCCGGAGAGCCCCCCATTGCGGCGCGCCGACATCCTGCAGATGCACGAACTGATCACGGAAGGGTCCGACGAGACGAACAACGTGCCCGGACGCCTACGGACGCATCCCGTCGTCGTCGGAGCGGAAGCACTCGGCGGTGTGCATCGCGGAGCCCCGCCGCAGGAGGTGTCGAGCCTGGTCGATCGGTTCGTGGCGTTCGTGAACTCCCGACCGTTCCTGGCGAACCACCCCGTCGTACGGGCCTTGCTGGCGCACTTCTTCCTGGTCACCATCCACCCGTTCGGGGATGGCAACGGGAGGGTCTCCCGGCTGGTCGAGGCCGGCATTCCCTTTCAGGGCGAGTACAACGTCTTCGGCTTCTACGGCCTGTCGAACTACTTCTACCGTCACGGCGACGAGTACAAGCGCCTGCTACAGCAGAGTCGGCGCACACAACCCTTCGACCTCGACGCGTTCGTGGCGTTCGGCGTCGAGGGCTTCGCGGCCGAGCTGAAGGGCATCAACAACTTCATCAAGACGAAACTCAACCGCGTGGTCTACCGGACGACGCTGGTCCGGGCGTTCAACCAGCGCGCGGGAAAGCGCCGTCGCGTCATCAATCAGCGTGAGTACGGCCTCCTCGACTTCCTCCTCCAGGCAACGGAGCCGATTGACCCCTTCGCCGACGAGCCGTCGCGGAGAATCGAGTATTCCGAACTCCTCCAGGCGCCGTACGTCAAGGAGGTGTACCGCAACGTCACCACTCGCACGTTCCATCGGGAGCTGATCCGGCTGGCCGAAACGGGGTTCATCAAGTTCTCGGTCCAGAACCGGGAACCGACCATCGAAATCGACTTCGAGGCCATCGGCAAGTACTGAACCCGGCTACCGGGAGTCCCCGCCCTGCGTCCCGCGGCCGATCACCCGCGCCGGCAAGGGCAGCGGGGCCCAGCGCGGGAGCGACCCGGACGCCACGTCCCGGGCTGAGATTGATCGGATCAGCCCGGCGGCGCACCCGGACCGGGCGGTGCGGGGCGGCGCTCCAGCCAGTGCACGCGGAGCGAGTCCATCCGCTCGCGGTATTCGGCGGAGAGCGGTTCGGGGACGAGACGATGGGTCAGCGCCGCCGCGGCGGCCGCGTAGGGGGCGAGGACCGACGCCCGCAGCAGGCTCTCGCCGGCCGGGAAGCGGCTGGCCGCGGGGAGAAGCAAGAGCCCGGCCGCCAGCAGCGCGGCGACGAGCCCCATCGCGGCGCCGGCCAGCCGGTCCACCCAGCCCAGCATGGCGAGCTTCAGGGTCCGCCGCACGACGAAGGCAACGAGGGCGCCGACCAGCATGGTGCCGAGGAAGATCGCGGCGTATGCCGCCGCCGTCGCCAGCGGCTCGGTGAGCCCCGTCGCGGCCGAGAGTGAGACGGCGAGCGGGGCATGGAACCGGACGGCGAGGACGAACGCGGCCGCCAGCGCGGCGATGCCGATCGCGAGCCGCGTGAAGCCCTTCAGCAGGCCTGCCAGCATCAGCAGCGCGATGACGACGAGAACCACCATGTCGAACGCGTTCATGACCGCTGCACGGCGCCCCTCGGCATGCGGGCGCACCGCCCCCGCCCCTACGTATCGGCCCTTGCCTGCGGGTCCATTACGGGCACGGCCCCCGCGCCGAGAGATCGGCGCATGACTACCTCCTCCGCGTCGAGAGTTCGGCGCCAGCGAACCCCGTGCGTTCGGCGGGCCGCTCGGAGGGAGAGCAGCGCGGCGCGGCGGCAACACCTTGCGCACAGCCCTCTGTCTCTTCCCGCCGCGTCTCCTTCCGCCGCCTCGGCGGCGCGATCGCTGGCGGCGGCCGGATGGGTGCGGGGACGGCGAAGCCCGAGCCCGAGAGCGTCGGACCGGTTGCGCCGGGGGCCGGCATCGGCGATGATGCCTCCCGTCGATCCGGGGCGCGGCACAGGTTGGCCCGCGCCCGCGGGCGCGCAGGCGGGTGAGGCCGGCATGAAGGCAGACGGTACGGAGCGACGGCGACGCGCGCGCGCGTTCGTGGCGGGCGCGGCGGTGCTGGTCTGGCTGTGCACGGGAGGCCCGGGCGTCCGGCTTCCGGCCGCGGGGCCGAGTGCGGGGAACGGTCCGGCCCCCGCCGGCGGCGCCGGGGCACAGTCGGGCGGGACCGTGGCGGACGGCGTCTTCACGACCGATCAGGTCGCGCGCGGCGAGCGGACGTTCCGCGAGGTGTGCGCCGCCTGCCACGACACCGTCGAGTTCTCGGGCGGGCGGTTCCGGTTCACGTGGGTGGGCCTGACCGCCGGCGACCTCTTCGACACCATCGCGACGCTGATGCCGGAGGGCGATCCGGGAAGCCTCAGCCCGGCCCAGTATGCCGCCGTCGTGGCCTATCTCTTCGATCTCAACGGCTATCCCGCCGGAGAGACGCCTCTGCCCACCAACCTCTCGGCGCTGCAGGCGCTGGAGATCGTCGAGGCCCCGTAGCCGCCGTCGGCGAGACCGCGGAGGAGGAGCAGCCAATGACGGGCGTCACCCGACCGTTCTCCCGGTGCACCCCCCGTGCCCGTGCGGTCAGCGCGCCGGCCGGGTCCCGCGGTGCGGCGCCGGACGGGGCCCGATCTCCCGCGGCTCCCCGGTCGTCCGCGCGCGCTCGGCGGGCATCCCGCGACGGCGCGCCGGCTGCGCGGTCGCCGGCCGGTGCCGCGGTGGCGGGGCTGGCGCCGGCCCTGGCCCTGGCCCTGGCCCTGGCGATGCCCCGGGTCCG
>JAPOVI010000233.1 GCA_026708265.1 Acidobacteriota bacterium | reverse complement strand
CGTGCGCTCGCTCGGCGCCGCGTCCGGAGCGGGCCGCGCCCGGCCCCCTGCCGCGCCGCCCGACAGCTCGCGGGCCATGCGGCCGAACGAGAACTGCGTGGCCAGAATCACCGACAGGAACACGCCGGTCAGGATGACGATGATCGACCCGGTCCGGTTGAGGTACTCGGCCAGCACCCGCGCCACGCCGTCGCCGACGAGGCCGCCGGCGCGGAACGAGCCGCCGGCGTCTCCCAGCGCGAGGCTCAGCAGCGCCGCGCCGGAGCCGAGCATCATGCCGAGCCCGACCACCTTGGTGCCCGCCGCCGGCATCTGACGGCACCAGAAGTAGTGCCAGCCCGCCACGATCGCGATCACCGGCAGGAGGAACGCCGCGAAGCCCACCACCTGATAGGACAGCTCGGCGAGCACGGCGCCGACCTGCCCGACGAAGTTGCTCGGCGGCACCCGGCCGCCCGAGTTGAAGAACCAGACGGCGTCGGCAGGGTCGTAGGTCGTCAGCGCGATCAGCCAGACCAGCGCCAGGGCGAACAGCGCCACGCCCGAGAACTCGCTGACGCGGCGGGAGATCGTCGTTCCAGACACGGTCATCTCTCCATGATGACGGGTAGCACCATCGGCCGGCGTCCCGCGCGCCTGCGGAATTGCCGCTGGAGCTCGATCCGTACCCGCTCCCGAATCAGGCCCCTGTCGTCCCGCTCCGCGGCGCTGGCCGAGGCGATGACCGCAGCGACGAGCGCCGGCACCTCGTCGAGGATCGGACGCGTGCGTTCGTCGATCACGAACCCGCTCGTCGTCACCTCCGGTGCGCCCTCGGGCCGCCCCGTCCGCCGGTCGACGGTCACCGCCGGCACCACGATTCCGTCCCCTGCGAACCGGCGCCGCTCCCCGAGCACGGTGTCGGAGACGGCGGCGCGCGTTCCGTCGAGGTGGATGCGTCCCGCGTCGGCCCGCTCGTCGGTCCAGCCGCCCGCCGCGTCGAAGCACACCCGGTGCCCGTTCTCGCCGAGAAGGACGGTCGTGATCCCCCCGGACACCCGTTCCGCCAGCGCCGCGTGGCGCACGAGATAGCGGTACTCCCCATGTATCGGCACGAAGAAGCGCGGCTTGACGAGGGTGAGCATCGAGGTCAGCTCGTCGGCGCTGGCGTGCCCCGAAACGTGCACCGGCCGGGCGTCCGGATCGATGACCTCCGCGCCGCGCCGCGCGATGCGATTCATCACCCGGCCGATGGCCCGCCGGTTGCCCGGAATGGCGCGCGCCGAGAAGACGACGACGTCGTCCGGGCCCAGGTCGACGTGCCGGTGCTCGCCGGCGGCGATGCGGGCCAGGGCCGAGCGCGGCTCGCCCTGCGACCCGGTGACGATGCAGAGCACGGAGGCCGGGTCGGCCCGCCGGAGATCGGCCTCCGGCCGCCGCAGGCCGTCCGGGATGCGGACGCGTCCCAGACCCTGGGCGATCGCGACGTTGTCGGTCACGCCGCGCCCGAGCAGTGTGACGCGCCGCCCGGCGCGGGCCGCGAGGTCGACCAGCAACTGGATGCGGTGGAGGCTGGAAGAGAAGGTCGTGACGACGAGTCGTCCCCGCGTGCCGGCGGCGATCTCCTCCAGGGCCGGCACCACGTCGGTCTCGGAGCCGGTCCGGCCCGCCCGCTCGGCGTTCGTGCTGTCCGAGAACAGGGCCAGGACGCCGTCCCGCCCGAGTTCCGCCAGGCGGTGGCGGTCCGTCGGCTCTCCGTCGGGAGGCGAGGCGTCGAGCTTGAAGTCGCCGGTGTGCACGAGGGTGCCTACGGGGGTGCGGATCGCCAGCGCCAGCGAGTCGGGAATGCTGTGGGTCACCCGAATGAACTCGACGCGGAGCGAGCCGACCGCCGCCGTCGCGCCCGGCCCGACCGCGACGAGCCGGCCCGCCGTGTCGATGCCGTGCGCCCGCAGCTTCGCCTCGACCAGCGCCAGGGTGAGCGGGGATCCGTACACCGGTCCCTCGATCTCGTCCCAGACGTACGGCAGGGCTCCGATGTGGTCCTCGTGCCCGTGGGTCAGGACGGCAGCCGCCAGGCGGCGATCGTCGGCACGGAGGGCGGCGGGGTCGGGGATGACGACGTCGACTCCGAAGGCGTCGGAGTCGGGGAACGTCACGCCGGCGTCGACGAGCAGTCGGGTATCGTCGCACCCGACGGCCGACATGTTCATGCCGAACTCGCCGACGCCGCCGAACAGCACGACGTCGACGACGGGCTGGCGTAGGGAACCGGAGACCATGCCGGCGCGCCGCCGCAATGGGGCGCTCTCCGAGTATAGCAAGCGTGCCGGGGGAACCCGTGGGGCGTTCAGTCGGATTCGGCCGCGTCCGCGCCTGTCGACCTCAGGGCGTCCGCGGACGGGAGAGCGTCCGCCAGTGCGACGAGCTCGCCCGGAGCGAGGTCGCCGGGGCGGCGGCGCGCGTCCAGGCCGGCCCGGCGGAAGACCTCGGGGCCGGAGAGTCCGTAGCGGGCGGCAAAGGGTCCGAGCGCAGTGCCGGCCTGCTTGCGCCGCTGCGTGAAGAGCGAACGCACGAGCGCATCGAACCGCGCCCCGTTCCGCGGCGCTCGCGCAGGCGGCCGGAAGCGCAGGGCGACGACGGCAGAGTGGACGGCCGGGGCGGGCCGGAAGGCGCCGGGCGGGAGGCGCAGGCGGCGCGCCGCCGTCGCCCGCAGCCAGACCGCGACCGCGAGCGGGCCGTACGCGGCCTCGCCCGGACCCGCCGTGACCCGGTCCGCCATCTCCTCCTGCAGCATCACCACCGCGTCGTCGGGCCGCGCTCCGCGGTCGCTCGCGCGCAGCACCTGCAGGAGGATGGGCGCGGAGACGCGGTAGGGCAGGTTGCCGACCAGGCGCAGGCGCGAAGGCTCCGCCCCCGACGTCGGCGCCAGGGAGGCGACCAGCTCGACGAGGTCGCAGTCGAGCACGTCGCCGGTGAGCACCTCGACCGTCGGTCCGGCACGCTCCCGCAGCCCCGCGGCCAGCTCGCGGTCGATCTCGACGGCCAGGACGCGCGCCGCGCGCTCCGCGAGGGCCCACGTCAGCGCGCCCCGACCCGGTCCGATTTCCAGGAACCGGTCCGCGGGGGCCGGGTCGATCGCGTCCACGACGCGCCGCACCCAGGCCGGCTCGAGGAAGTGCTGCCCGTAGCGCCGTCGCCGGGCGCGGCCGCCCCTGGTTGCCGCTTCGCGTCGCGCGTCGCGCACCGGCCTCGGAGTTTGCGCCGCGGAGCGTGCCATGGTCGTGTTCGCGCCCGCGCAGACGTCCCACGCACGTGTGACGGCGCGGCCTCCACGCTCCCGAGCCCGGAGTCCTGCCGGGCACTTCGGATATGGTACCCGGGAGGTTTCTCGGCGGAGCGCGCCCGCGACTCGTCTACTCGCCGTGCGGGGCTCGCGCCCCCGCCGCCGCGGAACCGGAGACCGGGCGTTCGGGAAGGCCAGGGGAGAGGAGCTGCCGATGGGTCGTTCCGTGATCGTGGCGTGCCTGCTGCTGGTGCTCGCCGTCCAGGCCGCGCCGGCCGCCGACGACCGCTACTGGCCGCAGTGGCGGGGGCCTCGGGCCACCGGCGTGGCGCCGGCAGGCGATCCGCCGACGAGCTGGAGCGAGACCGAGAACGTCCGCTGGAAGGTGGCGCTGCCGGGCGAGGGTTCGGCGTCCCCGGTGGTCTGGGGCGACCGCGTCTTCGTGCTGGCCGCCGTTCCCGCCGGCCCCGGGGAGCGTTCGGGGGGCAACTTCTTCACGCGGCTGCGGCGGCGCATCATGGGAACCGTCGGCACGGGCGAACAGTTGCAGTTCATGGTGATGGCGATTGACCGCCGGGACGGATCCGTCGTCTGGGAGCGGACGGCCGTGACGGACCAGCCTCACGAAGGGCGCCACGGGACCGGGAGCTGGGCGCCGGCGTCGGCGGTGACCGACGGAGAGGTGGTCTGCGCCTTCTTCGGGTCGCGCGGTCTCTACTGCTACGACCTCGACGGCGAGCTCCAGTGGGAGCGCGACCTCGGCGACATGCGGATCCGCATGGGTTTCGGTGAGGGCGCATCGCCGGCCCTCCACGGGGATTCGCTCGTGGTCGTCTGGGACCACGAGGGCCAGTCGTTCATCACCGCGCTCGACAAGCGGACCGGAGCCGAGCTCTGGCGCACGGATCGCGACGAGATGACCTCCTGGTCGACGCCGCTCGTCGTCGAGGCGCCGGGCGGGAGCCAGGTCGTGACGAGCGCCACCGATGGCGTCCGCAGCTACGACCTCGAGACGGGCCGGCTGGTCTGGGAGGGCGAGGGAGTGACCGTCAACGCCATTCCCAGCCCGGTTGCCGGCGGCGGTCTGGTCTACCTGATGAGCGGCTACCGCGGCAGCCGGCTCTACGCCGTGGACCTGTCCGCGGCCCGCGGCGACATCACCGGGACCGGCGCCGTCGTCTGGTCGCTCGACCGCGACACGCCGTACGTGCCGTCGCCCGTTCTCTACGACGGCACCCTGTACTTCACCAAGAGCAACTCGGGGGTGCTGTCGGCCTACGACGCCGCGACGGGCCGCCACCTCTTCGGGCCGGACAGGCTGCCGGGCATCCGCAACCTCTACGCCTCGCCGGTCGCCGCGGCGGGGCGCCTCTACGTGACGAGCCGCGACGGGGCGACCGCCGTCCTCGAGGCCGGCGACTCGCTCTCCGTACTCGGTATCAGCCACCTCGACGACGAGTTCGACGCCTCCCCGGCCATCGCCGGCGGGGAGATCTACCTCCGGGGACGGGAACATCTCTATTGCATAGCGGCCGAGCCGCTATAATCCGACCGCACCGTGCGCATCATCTCGATCACGGCCGGCGCCGGCGGCATGTACTGCGGGAGCTGCATCCGCGACAACGCGCTTGCGAGCTCCCTGATGGCAATGGGCCACGACGTCGTCCTGCTGCCGCTGTACACGCCGCCGCGCACGGACGAGAAGAACGTCAGCGAGCACCGCGTCTTCTTCGGCGGCATCAGCGTCTACCTGGAGCAGTACTCGGCGCTGTTCCGCGGGACGCCCTGGATGATCGACCGGCTGTGGGAGGCGCCGTGGCTCCTGCGCGCGGTCTCGCAGCGCGGCGTGCAGACGCAACCCGAGATGCTCGGCGGGCTGACCGTGTCGGTGCTCGAGGGCGAGGACGGGCGGCAGCGGAAGGAGTTCGGCAAGCTCCTGCACTGGCTCCGCTCGCAGCCGCCTCCCGACGTGATCGACATCTCGAACTCGATGCTCATCTCGCTGGCCCCGGCCCTCAAGGAAGCGTTCGGCGGCCCGATTTGCTGCACCCTGCAGGGCGAGAACATCTTCCTCGACCACCTGGAGGAGCCGTACCACACGCAGGCGCTCTCGCTGATCCGCCGCCACGGGGCGTCGGTCGACCGTTTCGTCGCGGTCAGCGACTACTACGCCGGACACATGAGCCGCTACCTGGGCATCCCGGGGGCGAAGCTGGACGTCGTGCCCCTCGGCATCAACGTATCCGGCTACGAGCCCGGCCCCGGCGAGCCCGATCGACCCTTCACGGTCGGCTACCTCGGGCGCATCGCCCCCGAGAAGGGGCTGCACCTGCTCTGCGACGCCTATCACCGGCTCCGGGAGCGGGGCGCGCTCGACGGGTGCCGCCTGGAGCTCGCCGGCTACCTCGGGCCGGAGCACCGCGGCTACCTCGACGGCCTGCTGCGCCAGGCGCGGGAGTGGGGCATCGCGGACGAGGTGCACTACCGGGGCGTGGTCGACCGCGAGGAGAAGATCGCCTTCCTCCAGGGGCTCGACGTCTTCGCCGTGCCGGCCACCTACGACGACCCGAAGGGTCTGGGGCTGGTCGAGGCGATGGCCTGCGGGGTTCCCGTCGTCGCCGCACGCCGCGGCACCTACACCGAGCTCGTCCAGCGCACGGGCGGCGGCGTGCTGGTCCATCCGGAGGACGTCGACGCGCTGGCCGTCGAGCTCGAGCGCCTGCACGGCGACCGGGAGCGGCTCGGCGAGCTCGGCCGCCGCGGCGCGGCCGGCGTCCGACAGCACTACACGGCCGACGTAATGGCCGAGCGCGCCCTCGACGTCTATGCGCGGCTCGTTGCCGGCGACGTCGAGCGGGCCGCCGCCGCGTCCTGAACCTCCCCGGGCGGCCCCCATCACCAACGGCGGTGCTCCGGCCGCATGGGCACCCGGAGCCCGCGAGGCGGGGGTTCGCACCGGTGCGGCTCCCAACGCGCCCGACGGGACGCTATAATCGGCCGCCCGAGGAGTCTGCGCCTCAGCGTCTGCCGTAGCGGCAGGTTGCGCGTGCGCAGACTCCCAACCCGCCCGCGAGGGCGTGCGGGGCGGATCGCGGGTCGGGAGCCCGCCCGGGGAGGGGCGGTCGGGTCCCGCTCACCGGCGTGCCGGGAGGCCCGATGAACGCTGCGCGAGAGTTCGGTGAGGCCGTAGTGCGCGCCGCTCGGCGACGCCGTGCGGCATGGGTGTGGCTCGTGCCGGCGCTTGCCGTGGTGCTGCTGCTCGGCGCAGCGCCCGCCATCCCCCCTCCGACCGGCCCCGATCCGGCCGCGCCGGCGCTCCGCCTGTCGCCCGCCCAGCGCGACGCCATCCTGGCCCAGGCACGGAGCCTTCCGCGCCTGCGCAGCCTGCTGGTGGCGACCGGCGGGACCCTGCTCGAGGAGCACTACTTCAACGGCGCCACGCGCGAGACGCGGGCCAACCTCAAGTCCGCCTCCAAGACGCTGATCGCGATCCTGGTCGGCATCGCCATCGACCGCGGACACATCGCCGGCGTCGATCAGCCGATCACCGACTTCTTTCCGGAAGAGCTGGGCGAAGCCGACCCGGTCCGGCGATCCATCACCATCGAGGATCTCCTGACCATGCGGTCGGGACTGGAGACCACCTCCAACCGCAACTACGGGCGCTGGGTCGCGAGCCGCCACTGGGTGCGCCACGTGCTGACCCGCCCGATGGTCGACCGGCCGGGCGGGCGGATGATCTACAGCACCGGCAGCACGCACCTCCTGTCGGCGATCCTGACGCAGGCGACCGGCATGACCACGCTCGCCTTCGGGCGGCGCTACCTCGCCCGGCCCCTGGGCATCGATCTCCCGGCCTGGGTCCGCGACCCCCAGGGGATCTACCTCGGCGGGAACGAGATGGCGCTCACCCCGCGCGCGATGCTCGCCGTCGGAAACCTGTTTCGACGGGGCGGCTCCGTCGACGGCCTGGAGCTCGTGTCGCGGTCGTGGATCGAGGCGTCGTGGACCCCGCGCACGGCGTCGCGCTGGAGCCGCCGGCAGTACGGCTACGGCTGGTGGATGCGCACGCTCGCCGGCTACCGCACCTACTACGGGTGGGGCTACGGCGGCCAGTTCGTCTTCGTGATCCCGGCGCTCGACAGCGTGATCGTCGCCACGTCCGCGCCGGAGCCGGGCGACGGGCGGCGCCGGCACCGGCGCGAGCTGGACACCCTGATCGACTGCCTCGTCGTGCCGGCCATCGAGCGCGCGGTGCGGGCGGCCGCGCCGGGTCGAGCGCCGGTTCGCGAGTGGACGGCGCCGTTCTCCGCGGCCGCAGCAGGGTGACCGCGGGGCCCGATCGCGACGTTCTGACGTGGGATGCCGCGCGCGCCGCGCGGCTCCCTTGACCGGCGGCGGCACCCGACGGCCGCCGCATGAGGGCGACATGAGGACACCGATCAGCGTGACGGCGGCGGTGCTGGCGGCGTTGACGATGGCGTGCGGTGGAGCCCCCGACGAGCCGGCGGAGGAAGTGGACGCGGGCCCGGCAGGGGAGGCGGCCGGCGCGGGTCGCATCGTGCGGGTCAATCCGCGGCTCGACCGGCTGGTGCCGGTCGGGGCGACCATCGAGAAGATCGCCGAGGGCTACGTCTTCACCGAGGGTCCGGTCTGGGTGAGCGGCGAATCGCGCCTGCTCTTCTCGGACGTGCGGGCCAACGCGATCCACCAGTGGACGGAGGCCGACGGGGCCAGCCCGTTCATCGATCCGGTCTTCGAGGGGGACCGCGAGGGTCTGCGGTCGATCTCGTCGAACGGGCTGACGCTGGACAGCGAGGGGCGGCTCGTCATCGCCGAGCACGGCAACCGGCGCATCTCGCGGGTCGAGGAGGACGGCAGCCGCACGACGCTGGTCGACAACTACGAGGGCAGCCGCCTGAACAGTCCCAACGATCTCGTCTATGCGAGCGACGGTTCGCTCTACTTCACCGATCCGTCGTACGGCCTCGAAGGGCTGGAGGAATCGCCGCTCCGCGAGCTCGACTTCAACGGCATCTACCGCCTGAGCCCGGACGGCGAGCTGGAGCTGCTGGTTCGGGATCAGACCCGGCCCAACGGCATTGCGCTCTCGCACGACGAGCGCGTGCTGTACGTCGCCAACTCGGACGCCGAGCAGAAGGTCTGGATGGCCTACGACCTCACCGAGGAGGGCGCGGCCAACGCCCGGGTCTTCTACGACGTCAACGACCAGGACGCCCCCGGGGCGGCCGACGGGATGAAGGTGGACTGGGAAGGCAACGTCTTCGCCACGGGCCCCGGCGGCGTCTGGGTGTTCGGCTGGGACGGCGTGCACCTCGGAACCATCGTGCCGGACGAGAACCCCGCCAACGTCGCCTGGGGCGGCGACGGACGGACCCTTTACATGACCGCCAACACGGGCGTCTACCGCGTCACGCTGGGCACCGGCGGGAGGATCCCCGGAAGCAATCCGCGGGTGGTCATGGAGACGACCCAGGGCGCGGTGACGATGGAGCTCTACCAGGATCAGGCGCCCATCTCCGTCGGGAACTTCCTGCAGTACGTCTACGCGGGCTTCTACGAGGACACCATCTTCCACCGCGTGATCGAGGACTTCATGATCCAGGGCGGCGGCTTCACCGACGATCTGGTCCAGAAGTTCGCGCGCGAGTCGATCCGCAACGAGGCCACCAACGGGCTCAGCAACCGGCGCGGGACGGTAGCCATGGCGCGCACGGCCGGCATCGACAGCGCGACCTCGCAGTTCTTCATCAACACCCGCGACAACGCGCGGCGCGGCCTCGACAACCGCGGCACGTCGCCCCAGGAGTACGGCTACGCCGTCTTCGGCGAGGTCGTCGAGGGGATGGATGTCGTGGACGCCATCTCGCGCGTCCAGACGCGCCGGCAGGGAGCCCACGAGGCCGTGCCCACGACGCCGGTCGTCATCCAGTCGATGACGGTGCAATAGGGGCGCTCGAGAGCGCTGCCGTCACCGCGGTCGCGTCGGCGACGGCCTGGAAAGGGGCGACGCTGCCCGAGCCGCGTCCGACGTGCGATGGGGTACTTCGACAGCGAGCAGAACGTCGACGCGTACGTGCGGATGGCGGAGGGCTTCGACGGCCGGGAGCTGGTCGCCGTTCTCGAGCGGTACCTGCCGCCCGGCTCGTCCGTGCTGGAGATCGGCATGGGGCCCGGCAAGGACCTCCACTGGCTGGGCCGCCGCTTCCGCCCGACCGGCTCGGACAACTCGTCCATCTTCGTCGACCGAGCGCGGGCAGCGGACCCGAGTGCCGACGTGCTGGTGCTCGATGCCGTCACGCTCGAGACCGACCGTCGCTTCGACGCGATCTACTCGAACAAGGTCCTCCACCACCTGACGCCGGACGAGCTGGCGCGCTCTCTTCGGGCGCAGCGGCGGCTGCTGCGCGAGGGCGGGCTCGCCCTGCACGCCCTCTGGCGCGGAGACCGGCTGGAGGTGCATCAGGGCGAGCGCTTCCAGTACTACACGGCGCAGACGTTCGCCGAGCGGATGGGAGAATCGTTCCAGATCGTTGAAACCGGGACGTATGCGGAGATGGACGACGACGATTCGCTGTACGTCGTCCTGCGACGCTCGGTGGCGGGGGCGATCGAGCCGCTCGAAGGAAGGCCCGCTGCACCTCCTTGACGCGTCATCGGCGGCGCGTGGCTGTTCGCCGCGCTCTGCGCCGGGAGCTCGTCGAAGGAAGCGAGGAGACGACGCTCTCCACGCAGGTCGATTCCCTGCCCGGCGAACGCGATTCTGTAGACCACCCCCTGCGTCTCCGGATCGCACTCTCCCCCGAGCCGTTCCATCCGCCTCCGAAGGCCGCACGTCTCCTGGTCGTCGAGCCGGTCGAGCCGCGCGTTCGCGGGCAACGACAGGTCGATGTCGTCGCTCGCGCGATGGTGATTCCAACGCGCCGCCAGGATCGTGCCGCCGCCGATCGCGTACTCGGAGATGCCGATCTCGTCGAGGCTCGTCCGGATGGCGTCCCGCGTTCGCAGCCACAGGCCTCGCGCCGGCTCGGGCAGTCGAAGCTCGCCCCCGGCGCTCACGGTTCCGCCGCCTCCGGGTCCTCCACCCAGCGGTTCAGCTTCCACGTCCAGCGGCCCTCGGTCACGCCCGCTCGGTGCAGCGCGCCCACCAGCTCGCGCAGGGTGTACGCCTGCTCCGCCCAGGCCGCCACGATCTCGTCGGAGGTGGTCTCCGTGATCCACGCTTCCAGGATGTCCCGTTCCCTGGCGGATGGTGGGTCCGATAGAAGCCCGCGTCGGGTTCGAAGGCGCCGTCGTCGCTCAGCAGCCGGAGCGCGCCGGCGTGCTGCCAGGCGACGTCGTGTCCGCGTTCCGCGAGGGCGTCGGCGATGCGCACGAACAACTGGCCGACCTGCCAGGCCGGCCCCTCGTGCGCGAAGCCCGGCTGCGCGACGAACTCGGCGAGTCCCGTGTGCTCGTCGTAGCGGCAGCGCGGTGCGTCGTCGTGGCCGGTGAGGCGGTCGAACAGGGCGCGGGGCATCGCCACCTCGACGCGAACGGGCGCGTCGGGCGAGCCGAACGCCGCGCCGGCGCTCGGTGGGCTGGCGGGGCCGGCGTCGGCCCGAGGCGGCGTCGCGATGCCGGCCGAGGACGCGATGGTGGCGGTGACCCCGGTGGTTGGCCGGGCCATCGGTCCACTATAGCCTGACCCGCCGGGACCTCGTTCCGCGCTGCGCGAGGCCGCCTGAGCCTCCAGCCGCGCGGTCGTCCACGACGGCCGCCGCACTCGATCGGAACGGGGCTGGTGCGCCGTCGCAGCGTCTACCGCAGCGGCCGGAAGAAGGCGCGGATGTCGTCGGTCAGCAGCTCCGGCTGCTCCAGGGCCGCGAAGTGGCCGCCGCGCGGCATCTCCGTCCAGTGGGTGATGTTGTAGACGCGCTCCGCCCACTGGCGCGGCGGGATCGTGATCTCGCGCGGGAAGATCGCTCCGCCGGTCGGGGTCTCCAGGTAGCCGATGGCCTGGCTCGCCGGCGTGTGGCGCGACTCGTAGTAGATGCGCGCCGACGACGTGATGGTCTGCGTCACCCAGTAGATCGTGACGTTCGTCAGCAGCTCGTCCTTCGTGAAGCGGCTCTCGACGTCGCCGTCGCAGTCGCACCACGTCCGGAACTTCTCGACGATCCACGCCGCCAGGCCGGCCGGCGAGTCGTTGAGGCCGTAGCCCAGCGTCTGGGGCTTCGTCCCCTGGATGCTGCTGTAGCCCCGCTCGTTGGCGAACGACGCCTGCCGCTCGCGCATCCGCTCGAGCTCCGCCGCCGGCACGCCGGCCTCCGGGTCGTCGACGCCCGCCGGCGGGCCCGCGGTGACGAAGTTCAGGTGGACGCCGACCACGCGGTCCGGGTGCTGGACGGCCTGCCAGCGGCTGATGATGCTGCCCCAGTCGCCGCCCTGCGTGCCGTAGCGCTCGTAGCCGAGGCGCGCCATCAGCTCGCCCAGGATGCGCGCCATCCGCTCGGGGTTGTAGCCGCGGCCGCGCGGCTTGTCCGAGAAGCCGTAGCCGGGAATCGACGGCGCGACGACGTGGAACGCGTCGGCCGCGTCGCCGCCATGGGCGGTCGGGTCGGTCAGCGGCCCGATGATCTTGTGGAACTCCATGAAGGAGCCGGGCCAGCCGTGCGTGATGATCAGCGGCAGCGCGTCCTCGTGCGGCGACCGCTGGTGGATGAAGTGGACGTCGAGCCCGTCGATGGTCGTCTTGAACTGGTCGAAGCGGTTCAGCATCCGCTCCTGCGCGCGCCAGTCGAAGCCGTCCCGCCAGTAGGCGAGCAGCTCCTCCAGGTAGTCCCGGTTGGTGCCGTAGTCCCAGCCGGTGCCGGGCAGCTCGTCGGGGAGGCGCGTCCGGCCGAGACGGATCTCCAGGTCGGCCAGCACCGCGTCCGGGACGTCGATCGTGAACGGGCGGATCGCGTCGGGACCGGCGGGCGCGCCCTGGCCCTGCGGTGCGGCGGACGCGGGACGGGGGCCCGCGCCGGCTCCCTCACCCTGCGTGGACATGGCGAACGCGAACGTGACGGCCACGGCCGCGGCCGCGACGGCGGCCCGAGCGGGGCGGCCGGCCCCAGCGAGTCGAAGCATGGTCATGAACCCCTTCCATACCGAGCGACCCTATAATGCCACGACTCACAGGAGGGACTGCGATGCTCAAGACGTGGCTGCGGCGCGCGCTCGTCCTCGGTTGGATCCCGACCCTCATCGTCGTTGGCGGAGCCCGCTGGTTCGACGAGCCGGCCGCGACGGCCCAGGAGCGGACCCCGATCAAGGTGACACGCATCTACACCGGCGACGACGGCCAGACCCACGCCGAGGAGTACGAGGTGCCTCTGACGACCCAGCGGGCGGCCACCGAGCTCTCCGCCCCCGCCCGGGTCGCCACGGCCCGGCTCCGCCGCACCCCGCCCGGGGATTTCCTCGCC
>JAPOVI010000369.1 GCA_026708265.1 Acidobacteriota bacterium | reverse complement strand
CGCCCATCGGCATCGGGCGCAGGATGATGCCGACCATGGTGGCGACGAAGACGGCGAGGAGCTGCCAGGCGCGCGGCTCGACGCCGTCGGGTGTAGGGATGAGCCAGAGCAGGAGCCCGACGAGAGCCACCACTCCGAGCCTGGTGGCGTCCACGCGGGCGGGTCGGGCGGTCTGTCGCGATGCGTCGTCAGCCATGCGTCACCGGAAGTGCATATGCCACGGCTCAGGGCCTGCTACTGCTTGACGTATTTCCGAATCCGTTGCGGGCCGACATCGGCCGCGTAGACGTTGCCCTGCCGGTCGGCGGTGATCCCCGACGCCCCGGAGATACGCCGCTCGTCCTGGAACTCGACGTCGGGATCGGGGATGTAGGCGTGCACCGTCCCGTCGACGGCGCTGCCGATGTAGATGCCGCGCTTGAAGCCCGGGTTGTTGCTGGAGTTCGAGGTCGAGTCGGTGACGTACAGCACGTCGTCCTCGTCGATGAACATGCCGCTCGGCCGCCCGAACTGCTTCCACTCGGCGACGAACGTGCCGTCCGGCTCGAAGATCTGTATTCGGCTGTTCGAGCGGTCGCCGACGAACACGCGCCCTCGGCTGTCCAGGGTGATGGTGTGCGGCTGGTCGAACTCGCCGGGGGCGTCGCCCGGCCCTCCCCACGTCAGGAGGAAGCGGCCGTTCCGGTCGAACTTCACGACGCGGTTGTTCGGCCCGTGGCCGTCGGTGACGAAGATGTCGCCCGCGGCGTTCACCGCGACGTCGCTCGGGCGGTCGAACGTGTCCGGCCCGTTGCCCGCGACACCCGCCCGGCCGAGCGTGAGGAGCACCTCGCCCGCCGGGCTGAACTTGAAGACCTGGTGGCCGCGCCCGCCGGCCGGCAGGCCGAGCACGGTCTCGCTCCCGTTGTAATCGGTTCCCCAGATGTTCCCTTCGGGGTCGATGTGGAAGCCGTGCGGGGCCGCGAACACGCCCTCCCCCCAACTGTCGAGGAGCTCTCCGTCCGGGCTGAACTTCACCACCGGCGGATCGTCGTCCCGGCCTACGCAGGTAGCGGCACCGGGCGGCCGGTTGTTGAAGCAGCGGTGGAAGACCCAGATGTTGCCGTCCGCGTCGCGGTCGACGCCGATCGTCTCGCCCCACCGCCCGCCGTTCATGTGTACCGGAAGATGCGGCCACTCGTCGACGAGACGATAGGGAGTGGGAAGCGACTGCGCGGCAAGGCTGCCGGCCGTGCCGGCGACGGCGAGCGCAAGGCCGAGGCGAAGCGCAAGACCGATGCCGACGGTGCCATGGCTCTTCACGAGCGGAATCGTACTCGATTCCGTTCATGCTGACATGGTGCTACTGTCATGATAAGGCGCACCTGATATGGCGCACCTGCAGGTCAAGAACGTCCCCGACTCCCTTCACGAGCGCCTGCGCCGCTTCGCGCGCGAGACCGACCGCACTCTGAGCGCGGCAGTGCTCGCCGCGGTGGAGCGTGAGGTGGCGTCCTGGGAGTGGCGGAGGCGGCTGGCTCTGCGAGCGGAGACCGACCTCGGAGTGGATGCGGCGACGCTGCTCGCAGAGGCGCGCGCGCTCCAGAACGGGCTGACCATCGCCGGCGCCGTCAGAGCGTTGCCAGGAAGTCGAGGACGAGGCGGGTGACCTCGGCCGACCGCTCCTGCTGCACCCAGTGGCCTGCCCCGTCGAGCAGGTGCAGCCCCCGCAGATCGGTGCAGGCCTGCGTTTCCATCCGCTCCAGCGCCCCCGGCCGCTGGTGGATGCCCCAGTCCCGCGCGCCGGCGATGAAGAGCGACGGCTGGTCGATGGTGCGCCCGGCGAAGACCTGCAGGTCGGCGTTGACGCCGCCGCCGAAGATGGACGCCACCGATGCCACGCTGCGGTACCACTGCAGCCCGCCCTGGAAGCCGGTCCGCTCGTACTCGGCGCTGTAGACGCGCAGCTCGTCGTCCGGCAGCCACTCGCAGGCCGCGATCTCCGCCGCCGTCGGCATGTGCTCGGCCACCGACTCCGCCATCCCCCGGCCGAGGTCCAGCACGTAGTAGCGGGGGAGCCGCCCCAGCTCCGCCGCCGACCACTCGCGGAGCGGCTCCGGCCGGTTGCCGCTCCAGTCGCCGCTCTTCATGTGGTAGTAGGCGCGCAGGAAGTCGTGCACCCCCTGCGGAGCCCGCCACAGGTCGTCGTTCGCGCCGCGCGTGGCGTAGAAGCGCCGGTAGTGCCAGCGCGGCGGGTCGAGGCGGGCGAGGTCGCCATCGATGTCCGGCGCCGGAGCGGCAGCCGCGCTGGACGCATCTGCGTCGGCGGTGTCGAACGGCAGCGCCGCCGTTCCCCCGAACGGCGCGCTCATCAGGACGACGGAGCGGAAGACGTCCGGCCGCGCGACCGCACACCACGACGCCACCAGCGATCCGAAGTCGTGCCCGGCGAGGTGGACCTCGCGGTAGCCGAAGGCCGACACCAGCGACAGCATGTCCCGGATCTCGTTCAGCATCCGGAACGGGCGCAGGTCGTCGTCGTAGCCGACGTCCGTGCCGTCCGTGCGGCCGTAGCCGCGCAGGTCCGGCGCCAGGACGTGGTAGCCGGCATCGGCGAGAGCCGGTATCACCCGGCGCCAACTGTAGGCGAGCTCCGGGAAGCCGTGGAGCAGCAGGACGCCGGCCCGCGCGCCGGCCCTGGACCCCGCCTCCAGCACGTGCATCCGCAGGCCGTTCACGTTCGCGACGAACCGCGAGCGGACGCCCGGCGGCAGCACGCCGTCGGCGTAGGGTCCGATGTCGCCCGCGGGCTGCGTCATGGCGTGCACGAGGCTGCCGGCCGCGTTTGCAGGACCGGCGCCGGGCCGGGCCGCCATCGTGGCGATCCCGGCCGCCGCACCCCGCAGGAGCTGCCGGCGCGTGAACCGGGGACGCGGCATCGCCGGCATTATGTCACTGTCCTGGGGGCGTCGTTGTCGCGCCCCGGTCCGCGGCGTCGGTCGACCGAGGGACGATCCGGCGGCCGCGCGCGCCCTCAGGTGTCCAGCAGCCGGGTCAGCATCCGGCGGATCCGATCCTGCCCACCGAAGAACACCGCCAGGACCCGGACCGTCCGGCGCTCTTCGTCGATGTCGAACCAATAGGTTGCCCGCTCGATCGTCAGGCGCCGGAGGCCGGGCAGAACGTCGTCCCGCTTCTCGCCCCGGTGCGGTGCCGTGAGCATGCGGTCGGCGGCCGCGCGGATCTCCATCACCCGCGCTTCCGCGTGATCGAACGCGGCGTGCACGTCCTCGCCGAAGCCGCGGTAGCTGTCGAACAGGTGGTCGAAGATCAGCGCGAAGTCGCGCTCGGCGGCCGCGGAGAACTCAAGCCGAAGGGCCATGCGACCGGCGCTTCGCCGCAACCATGTCGGCCAGCCGGCGATCCATTCGCCTCGCGGTGACGAACTCGCCCTCGCGCCGGCGGGCCAGCACTTCGCGCAACGCCGCGCGCTCGAGTTCGTCGTCCTCCAGCCGCCGCCGCAGAAGGTCGACCCCTCGTTGCAGCACGGCGCTGACGCTGGCGTATCGGCCGGCCTTCACAAGAGCCTTCGCGAACGCGTGCTGCTCGTCCGTGAGGGATACGGATGACTTGACCGTCATGCGCAGTCTGACCGCGCAAACAGTAGCACCAGGTAGCACCTCCGTCAAACGTGGGTGACCGGCGCGAGGCTTGCCGTCGCACCTCGCGTCGCCCGCGTTGCGGTTCTCGACCGTAGCCGTGAGCGAGATCCGCACATCCGGCTGCGTCTGCCGCCCCTGACCACGGATCGAGCCCGCCCGGACACGGTGGTATGCTGTCGCGACCCTGGAGTCCGGGAGGAGGATCTCATGACCGCGGCGAAGCTGGCAGCGCTCGGGATGGGCGCGATGTTTGCGGCAGGGTGCGGCGCTCCGGCGCCCGAACCGGAGCCTGCCGCGGAAACCGCACCGGAGATCCCGCAGTTCGCGGTCACCGGCGAGCACCCCTGCGACCCGGTCGGGGACGTGCGATTCCTCTGCGACATGGTCAGCCCCGAGGACATAGCCGTCCTCCCGGGCGCCGAGTGGGCGATTGCATCCGGAGCCCGCGAGGGGGGCCGGCTGCACATCGTGAACGTGGCCGACAAGACCGCGTCGGTGCTGTTCCCGACGCCCGAGAGCGCGTCGCGGCTCGACTCCGAGGCGTACCCCGACTGCCCCGGCCCGCTCGACCTTACGGATCCGGACATCTCGCGGCTGCACGGGCTCTACCTCGATCCGGGAGCGGACGAGACCCACACGCTGCTCGTGGTCCACCACGGCCCGCGGGAGTCGATCGAGTTCTTCGAGGTCGACGCCGGGGACGGTCCGCCCAGCCTGACCTGGACGGGGTGCGCGGTGGCGCCCGAAGGGGCGACGCTCAACTCCGTGGTCGCGCTGCCGGGCGGCGGCTTCGCGACCACGAACGCCGGGATCGGCGTCTGGGAGTGGCACGCGGACAGCGGCTGGGAGGTGCTGCCGGAGAGCGAGGATACCGCCGCCAACGGCATCGAGGTGTCCGCCGACGGGGAGCTTCTCTACATCGCCGGCTGGGCGGAGGAGAAGCTGACGCGGCTGTCGCGCGGCGTCACTCCCGTCCGGAAGGACGTCATCCAGCTCGGCTTCCGGCCCGACAACCTCCGCATGGCCCTCGACGGCTCCGTCATCTACGCCGCCGGCCACACCGACAAGGACGGCAACTCGATCACCGATCCGCGCGAGCCCACGCTGGAGACGAGCAACGTGGCGGAGATCGACCCGGAGACCCTGGAGTTCGAGCGCGTCTTCGTACACCCGGCCATGCCGGGCTTCATCTCGTCGACGACCGCGATTCGCATCGGGGACGAGTTGTGGCTGGGGTCGTACCGCGGAGACCGGCTGGCCTATGCCCCGGCGCCGGAGTAGCGCCGCGACGGGCGCGGCGCCCCGTCACTGAGCCCGCCTTCCCGAAGAGCCGGCGCTGGCGACTCGCGTCTCCGCCACGCTGCCGGCGCCCGCGATCAGGCGTTCCCGCAGGGAGGTCAGCGTCCGCTCCATCGACTCGCGCGCCGCGCTCTCGATGAGCGGCTTCACCATCCAGCGCACGAGCGACGGGACGGAGCGGCTGAGGGTTATCGATTCGCACTCGACGATCACGCCGCCGGCAACCTCCTCGTAGCGCCAGTAGGAATTCAGGCGCCAGAGGAAGCCGCGGTCGACGCCGACGGGCTTCTCGCGCTCGTCCGGCGTTCCGGCATCCTCGAGCTCGGCAATCCGCGTCGCGACGCTGCGGCTCGAGGCGCGCCCGGCCGCGTGCCGCGCGTACCGCATCTCGTGCTCGGTGTTGAAGTGCACGGTGACGAGCTTCTTCCGGCGCAGCTTGAGGAAGACGCGAACGCGGTCGGCGGCGCGCTCGAGCACCCGCGATTCGATGACGTCCTCCTGCAGGTCCTCCTGCCGGAGCGGGCTCCGGACGCCGTCGAGCACGCCGTCGAGCGTGACGCCGGGAACGAAGATGCTGCCGCGCCAGTGGTGGATCGCCCCCTTCGGCACGTCGATCTTCCGGCCGGCCGGGCCGTGCGAGCGCATGCGGGTTACGGGCACCTCGCCCTCGAGGACCGCGCGACGCACGGCCTCCGCGGCGGGGTCGAAGTCCTGCACCAGGAAGTCGCCGCCCGCCGCGAGCTCGCGCGCGATCCTCTGCTCGGTGGACGCGACGTAGTCGTTCCAGGCGGTCACCGTCCGGGGATGGAGCTCCGCCGCGCTCGCGGGCGCAACGGCCGAGATGATGCCGCCCACGGTCAGCGCCAGGAGCGTCGCCGAGACGAGTGCCCGGGACCGCATCCGTCGGCTGCCGGCCGCACGCTCGTCGCCTGTCGAGTCGCCGGCGGCCGGCGCGCGTCGCTCGCGCGGTTGCGGACGATCCGCCCGCGGAACGGGCTCGGCGCGATAGAGCGCGAGCGTGTTGCGCACCGCCGAGAGCACGAACGCCCCGACCATCCCGGCCGTGGCCACGACGCCTCCGACGTCGAAGAGCAGGTACTCGGAGCCGGCCAGCACCACCCTCGGCTTGTAGTAGAGATACAGAGTCCCGAACGCCAGCAGGATCCGGAGCTCGGTCGGTCCCACCTTGAACATCGCCATCCGGAAGACGCCGCGTGCGTGGGTCGCCAGGTAGGCCTCAGCGGAGATCATCAGGTAGGCGACAGTCAGCGCCAGCGCCACCTCGAGGGTCATGTACGGCGACAGGCCGAGGCCGCCGAAGAGGAGCACCGCCCCGGCGACGTCGATGACGTGGTCGACGTAGAAGCCGTACATCGGCCGCTGCTGGTTGCGCACGCGGGCGAGCGTGCCGTCGAGGCTGTCGCCGAACCAGTTCACGGCCAGCGCGGCGACGACGACGACCAGGGCGGCGTCGAACCGGTGCGACGCCCAGAACGCCGCGCCCGCGAGCGCCATGCCGGCGAGACCGAGGATGCTCAGGTGATCCGAGTTGACCGCGCGGGGCAGCCGCTCGGCGATCCAGACGAGGGTCCGCTTCTCGACCTGCGCGAGAAGGCTCCCGTGCTCGCGGACGTGACCGTGTGTGGTGTTCGCGCTCATTGCTCAAGTCCTCCTCCGGCGGCGGCCCTGCCGCCAGCCACTGGAGAGTGCGCGCTTCGAACGATATCCGGCTCACGGACGAGAGGCCGCGCCTGGACAGATCCTTGAACACAACTCGACCTTGTTCAAGGATTGTCGGCGGTGCCCGACTGGCATCCCGAGGGAAGCGATTCGTGACTGCCAACCACGCGCATTTTCAGGCCTCACACCGCGCGCCCTGCACACGAGACGGCGCGAAAGTGTTTCCGTTTGGGCTACACTGAGATTGTGCTGTTGCGCTTCCGAGTGTCCAATCACCGCTCCATCCTTGAGCCCGTGGAGCTCTCGATGATCGCCGTCGATGAGGATCGAGCGGCAACGCGCGGGTTCGACCTCCTGTCGGAGCGGGTACTGACGGTCGCGGGGATCTACGGACCCAACGCGTCGGGCAAGTCGAACGTGATCGACTCGTTGGCATGGCTGTCGATGGCCGTTGGGACCTCGCTTCGAGCTTGGGACGACGAGATTCCGCGCGATGCCCACAGCTTCGGCCAGGGCCCGGCCATGCCCTCGGAGTTCGACCTGGATCTCATCTCAGGCGGCGTCCGGTACGCCTACCGGCTCGAAGTGGACGACTCGGAGGTCGTGTTTGAGAGTCTTGACAGCTATCCCGCGCGGCGGAGGAGGAATCTCCTCACTCGCCACGGGGTCGAGATCGACTTTCGGCGGGGCTTCTCCGAAGCCCATGGCGTTCGGGAACTGCTGACTCCGACGACCCTTGCGCTCTCAGCCGCCATGAAGGTAGGACATCACGATTGCAGGAGCGTTGGGCGTGCGATCGCGAGAATCGGGATGGCGGGACTGTCGCGGAGCCGGCTGCATGCCGGTTTCATCGATCCTACGATGCGCCTCTTTCGTTCTGGAAGCGACGCCGCTGAATCACAACCGTTCGGAGATTCGCGTACAGCTTTGAACCTGCTTCGCTTCGCAGATCCTGGAATCGACACCTTCTCGCTAAGGGACGAAGAATCTCCCTACGACGAAGGCCTCCAACGTCGTCGATTTCGTCTCGTTCATCGCGGAGGAAACGAGGCGGTCGCCTTCGACTTCGATGACGAATCCGCTGGTACGCGAAAGTGGTTCCGTCTCCTGGGGCCGGCCCTCGCTGCGCTACGAAACGGACGCCTTCTGTTGATTGACGAGATCGATGCGAGTCTTCACCCGCGGCTCGCAACTCGGCTGCTCGAGAGCTTCCAGGACCCGGAAACCAACCGTCACGGAGCACAACTGCTGTTCACATCCCACGATGTATCGCTTCTGAACAGCTTGAACCGCGATGAGGTCTGGCTCACCCAGAAAGGGCCCGACGGCACGACGAGCTTGACGGCGCTGGCCGAATTCAGCGGCGAGCGCGTGCGGAAGTCCCTGAATCTCGAGCGAGCCTATCTGCAAGGCCGCTTCGGCGCTATCCCTGAAGTCGATCAAGCGGAAGTCCGCAAAGCTCTGGGGTTGCTCGCCGCCCCCCCCGATGGCCAAGAGTAGGCGGTCGAGACGCCAGGTTCTCAAAGGGAGACCGCTCCGCCGCAGAGTTGCCTTCCGCACTCCCAAGCGGACTTTCGCTATGGATGCGAGCGGTGCAGTCCCGCTGACGTTGGTGAATGCCGCGGCCGACGCCCGAGCCCCCGCGCCCGGGCAGCAGGGCGAGATCGACGAGGTCTGGTGTCTCTTCGACGTCGAGGCGCCTCAGAACCACCCCAACCTCGACGAAGCGGTCACCAAGGCCGAAGCGAGTGACGTTCGCCTCGCGGTCTCGAATCCGTGCTTCGAACTGTGGCTTGTGCTTCATTTCGCCGACCGCCCGGCGTGGCTCAACACCGCTGATGCCGGACGCCTGCGCCGGAGCCACGACGGGGGCTCCGGGAAGGGATTGGACGGCGCGACGTACATGCCAAGGCGGGCCGAAGCAGCGCAACGCGCCCGCGCCCTGGCTGCCAGGCACGAACGGGACGGTACCGCGTTCCCCAATGACAATCCGTCGTCGAGCATGTTCCGGTTCCTTGCTGCCGTCGAGCGCAGCGACTGAGGGGCTACTCGTCCCCGCCGTCTATGGCCAGAGCTACGCGGTCCCGGCGCCAGGGCCGCAGGAGGTCGCACTGGGGCGAACCCGGGACACCCCGCGGGGCGGCTTGCATCAGCCGCGCCTCCGCTCCTCGGGTCTGGGGCTCAGGCCTCCGTCGGCTTCGAAGCTCGCCCGGGCCGTGCGGCGGCGACGCGGGAGGTCACGGTGCGGTCACGAGGTCGAGCCGACCGTCTCCTGCACGACGCTCGCGTCGAACGCGACGCGGTCGCGGACGAGCTCGGCCTCGCGATACGGTTGCTCGTAGCTCCACACCGAGTCGCGAATCTCGCCGTCGGGGCCGTGTATGACGAAGTAGGTGGCGAGCCCCTTGAAGGGGCAGAACGTCGTCTTGCCCGCCTTCTCCAGGCGGGTCATGTCGACGCCGTCGCGGGCCAGGTAGTAGCGCGTCGGGTACCCGCTCTCCTCGAGCGCCACCACGTCGGCGGTCGAGGCGATCTCCGTCCCGCCGGCGGACACGCGAACGCGCACGCGGCGGGGGACGAAGGCGATGCGATGCCCGGGTGCGCGGGCGTAGCCCGGCGCGGAGGCGCCGCGCGCGATCTCGGTCGGTCTCTCGGCCATGCGCCATTATGGCCCGGTCCGATCGCACACGAGCAGCCGGGCGCCGGCCCGGCGACCCGGCGCGGTCACGGCAGCCAGAAGAACCCGGCGAGCAGCACGCCGTAGCCGAGCACGTACCAGCGGTAGCGCGCCGCCATTTGCCGCTCCGCGTCGTCGCGGAACCAGGCGTTGGTGAAGAGCGCCGCGGTGTCGCGGCCGAACCAGGGCAGGACGTTGATCTTCCAGTCGCTGCGCCGGTATAGGGTCGACCGCCAGCGGTACCGCAGCTTCCACAGCGGAATGCCGTAGACCAGCAACGCGACGAAGAGGACGAGCTTCGTCATGTCCACGCCGTTCCTCTATCATCGCCGGAACGGCCGGAGGCCGACACGAAGCCGCGGATCTGTGGCGCGGAAGGGAGCGACGGAAATGGAATCGAGAGCCCGAGGGGCTTGGGGGTGGCTGGTCCTCGCGGCAACCCTCTGCGGATACGCGGCGCCGGCGGAGGGCGGGCAGAGCCAGCCGCTATCGGCCTCGGCGGGCTCGGCGCTGCCGGCCCTGACGGAGGCGGCGGTCGAGGAAGCGCGCCGTCTCGTGCAGCCGACGAACGACCGACGGGTCGATGTCCTGCTCGATATGCTCGAACAGCGCGGCTTCCCGTACGCAGTGGAGACTTTCCCCGGGATCGGCGCCGAGGACGATCCGCGCCCGGAGGGCCGCAACGTGGTCGTCACCCTCGGCGAAGGCACGCCGGAGGTGATCGTCGGCGCTCACATCGACTCTCGGCGCCTCCCCAGCGGCGAGCTGAGCGACGCGATGGTCGACGACGGGGCCGGCGTGGTGGTGCTGCTGCACGTGGCCGACGCGCTGCGGGACGTCCCGCTCCGCCGGCGGGTGCGCATCGTCTTCTTCGACATGGAGGAGATCGGCCTCGTCGGCTCCCGGGCGTTCGTCGCGTCGCTCGACCCGGCGGAGGTCGCGGCGATGGTCAACGTCGACGTCGTCGGCTACGGCGACACGCTCCTCTACGGCCCGCAGGCCACCTCGCCCGACAGATCGCCCGCGCACCTCCTGCAGCTGGCTTGCGCCCGCCGCGGGATGCCGTGCGTCGGTATGCGCGGGATGCCGCCCGGCGACGACCGGAGCTTCCTGCAGGCCGGGATCCCGACCGTCTCCCTCGCGGTCGTGACGGCCGAGGAGGTCCACCGCCTCTGGCTCTTCCTCCACGGCGACCTGCCCGACGAGCTCCGCGGGCCGCTGGCGCCCGAGGCCCTGCGAATCATCCACACGGAGCGGGACACCGCGGAGCTTCTCGAGCCGGCCGCGATGACGCGGGCGTTCCACACGGTGACCGACGTCGTCCTCGACCTCGCTGCCGCGCCGTGACGCCTACGTGGCACGGCGACCGCAGTGACCGGCGACCCGGGTCCGGGCTCGGCGTCAGTGCCGCGGGAGCGCGCCCGGCCACGCGACCGGTACGCCCGCAGGAGCCAGCGCCGTCGGGAGACGACTACCGGAGGACCGCGGGCGACGAGGCGCCCTTCAGGAGCAGCTCCGGCATTCCGCTGCCGTCGGCCGGGACCTGCCAGACGTCGGTCACCATCGGGGTGGGAGCGGACCGGTCCGGAAGGGCATAGAGGACCGTCGCGTCGTCCAGCCACTCGGCCTGATCGTCCACCGACCGGAGCTCGGCGAGCGGCGTGACCGCGTGCGACCGCAGATCCAGCACCTGGAGCCGCCAGCCGAAGCCGAGCCCGAGCGGCACGCGCCTCTTGAAGACGATGCGGGTCTGGTCGGGCGACAGCGACGGGCACTCGACGCCCTCCAGCACCACGTCCGCCCGGCGCGTCGAGACGCGTCCCTCGACGAGGTGCATCGTCCCCCCGGTGGCCAGCGTCGCGTAGAACCGGTCGCTGTCGGCCGCGAAGGTGACGCCCCAGAAATTGAAGTCGATGGCCCGGATCGGCGCGCCGTCGCGGCGCACGTCGAGCTCCTCCAGGTTGGCGATGCGGCGCTCGCCGGTGTAGGTGTCGACGATGCTCGTCTCGGTGGAGAAGCCCTCGTCGAGGTAGGAGTGGCCCGACACGAACACCGTCACCGCGGCCAGCCGGCCGTTGGGCGCGAGGCGCGCGCGGCTGGGGACGCCGTGCAGGGGCAGCCGGTGCAGCGGCTCGAACGCACCGTCGAACACCATGATCGAGTGCGTCGCGTAGAAGCGGTCGGTGGTCAGGCAGACGCCGCGCTCTCCCGCGAAGTCGACCCGGTCGCAGCGCAGCGGCGTGGCGCGGCGCCCCTCGTCCGCCGCCGCTCCCAGCCGCTCCACGCTGGCCACGCCGAAGCTCTCGTCCAGCCCCGTGTGCCGGAAGAGCAGGTCGCGTCCGATGTCGGAGCCGCCGTTGACCGCGCCTTCGGCCGCGTCGTTCGCGGCGGCCGCCCGACCGGCTGCACCCGACGCCGGACGGTCTGCTGCAGGTGCCCGACCGCTTTCCGGCGCCGGCCGTTCCCCTCCCGTCGCCGGACCGGGATCCGGCTCGCGCGTGGGCGGCGCCGGAGCTGGCGGTCCTTCTTCCGGCCGCCGAGCCGCTGATTGGCGTGCCCCCGGTGGACCGTCGTGCGGAGTCGCCCGCGGCGTTGGGGAAGGCTCCCCTGCCGTTGGCGCGGGAGCCTCCCGCCCGAGCGGTGCCTCGAGCTCGGCCAGACTGCCGATCGGCGGCAGGGTGACGTCCTGCACGAAGCTCGCACGGCGAGCCGTCGACCACCAGGCGTAGCCTGCCGCCAGTACGAGGGCGGCGACGCACAGCAGGACGAAGGCGATCGTGCGGCTCGAGGCGCTCCCCTCCGGCGCGGTGCGTGTCCGGTGCCCGGGGGGCCGGCCCGGTCGATCCTCGGTCGGAGTGGTCATCGTCCCGGGGCGGGTCCGGCGTCCCGCAGAACGACCACCGCGATCGCGATCGCCGTCCCGAGGCCGATCAGGAACACCGGAACCGCAGTCTCGACACCATACCGTGTCCAGAGCACCCCGAACAGGACGGAGGCCAGCAGCCGGGCAAGGCTCGTGGCGGTCGTGAGGAGCGCCAGGCCGCTGCCGCGCCGGTCCGGGGGCAGACGGCCGCTCGCGAACGCCATCAGGACGCCGTCGGTGAGCGCGTAGTGGGCACCCAGCAGGACCAGGCAGCCGGCCACCCCCGGCACGCCGATACCGGACTGCATCACCGCCAGGTAGGCGCCGGCGAGCAGGCCGTAACCGGCGACGAACGCCCGCTGTCGCCCGATGCGATCCGCCAGGCCGCCCGCTGGCACGGCCAGCAGCAGGTAGCATCCCGACGTTCCCACATAGAGCAGGGGGAACAGGCCCGGGCTGAAGCCGGCCTCCCGCTGCAGCAGCAGGTAGAGGAAGCCGTCGCTGATCGTCACGGCGCCGAGCAGGCTCGCCGCGACCGTGAGGCGCAGCAGGCCGGGCTCCTCCAGGATGCGGCGAGCGGCGGCGAGTGGCGTAGTGGCGTGCGGCCCATCAGCAGCCGTCGCGGCGGCGTCCGG
>JAPOVI010000344.1 GCA_026708265.1 Acidobacteriota bacterium | reverse complement strand
GGAGCTGTATGTCATCCGCGGGTAGTCCCCGCGGCCTCATTGAAGCGGATGCGGCCGTTGTCGACAATCGGCCGCCGGTGTATGTCATCCGCGGGTAGTCCCCGCGGCCTCATTGAAGCACCACATTCGTCAGCGCAGCGTCCGACGTTCCCTCGGGTCATCCGCGGGTAGTCCCCGCGGCCTCATTGAAGCTGCCTCCCGGTATGCCGAGAGTGAATAGACCGGCGCGTCATCCGCGGGTAGTCCCCGCGGCCTCATTGAAGCCTGCTTTGCCCGCACGGCTTTCATAACCGTGTGGTCAAGTCATCCGCGGGTAGTCCCCGCGGCCTCATTGAAGCGGAGGCGCCCGCACCCCCTTCCCGTCGTTGGCGCCGTCATCCGCGGGTAGTCCCCGCGGCCTCATTGAAGCCGAGCACGTCTCGCAGGGAACGTCTATCGGCTCGCCCCGTCATCCGCGGGTAGTCCCCGCGGCCTCATTGAAGCAACATGAGAGTATTATCGTCGCACTCGCCCATGAATGTCATCCGCGGGTAGTCCCCGCGGCCTCCGTGAAGCGTCTGCGTCGTCGCGCTCATAGACCTTCTGCGACCCGTCATCCGCGGGTAGTCCCCGCGGCCTCATTGAAGCGCGAAGTAGTCGTCGACGATCGGGCTGGTGACGATGTCATCCGCGGGTAGTCCCCGCGGCCTCATTGAAGCGCCAACCAGTCGAACTCCGACGGCATCATCTGGGGCGTCATCCGCGGGTAGTCCCCGCGGCCTCATTGAAGCGGACGGCGTTACGTTGATGACACCAATGGACGTTACAGTCATCCGCGGGTAGTCCCCGCGGCCTCATTGAAGCGGCAAGGGCAACGAGCCATTTGCCAGCAGGCCTACGTACGTCATCCGCGGGTAATCCCCGCGGCCTCATTGAAGCACCGTTGTAGCAGTGCTATGCAGACTCCCGCGCCGAAGTGCCTGTGGGACCGACTGTGGGACCATGCTCCCTCTGCAGCAAACTTCTGTGGGACCGAATGTGGGACCGGAGCACGACGCCCACCCGTAGCGGCTCTCGCTTTCCGAGAACGCGGCGGGCGTTTGCGGTCACCGTCGATTCCGAGTTGCTCCCGCCGGAAGAGCGTAGTCCGCCCAGCTCTGCATCAGCGGACGACGCGCCTCGAGGACGTCCGAGCGCGCGTACGCCGACACGGTACGGTCCGCATGCACGTGCGCCAGCGCCGCCTCGCAGACTTCGAAGGACGCCTGCGCCTGCTCCATCGCCCATACCCGAAACGTAGTCCGAAACCCGTGCGCGACGACGCGGCGCCCCCGCTCGTCCCGGAGCGCCAGTGCTTGCAGCAACCGTGCGACCGCGCCCGGGGCGACGGGTCGCGCCTCACCGCGGCCGTTCAACGCTGTGAAGACCAGGGGTCCCGGGCGGTTCAGGGCGCGCGCTCGCTCGACCACCTCCAGGGCCTGGATGGACAACGGCACTCGATGCGAGCGTTGCGCCTTCGTGCGCTCCGCCGGCAGCGTCCACAGGCGGTCTACGACGTCGATCTCCGACCAGCGGGCGCCGATCGCTTCACCCAGACGCGATGCGCACAGCACCACGAACACCAGCAGCAGCTTCACCGCTTCCTCGACGCTCGTCGCTTGCACCGCGGCCATCGCGGTGGCCACCCTCGTATGCGGCAGGCTCGGGTGGTGCTCGACGACGGCGTTCACCCTCGGCAGCAGCACCTTCAGCTTCTCGACCGGGTTGTCCGCGCGGTACCCGTGGGCAATCGCCCACCGGAGGACGTAGTCGAGATGCTGGCGCAGCACGTAGCCGGTCGATCCGCGACCCTTCCAGTGCGGCACGATGATGTCGCGGACGTCGTCGAGGGTCACCCGGCTCACCGGCATGTCGCCTATGCGCGGGAAGACCAGGGCGTCGAACAGGCGCCGCCACTTCCTTTCGGTGCCCGGGTGGCGCCAGTTCGTGCGGCGCGCTGCGATGACGGCCTCCGCGACCGCCCGCACGCTGGGTGCCGTAGGGCGCGTCCGCGCCACGGTAGGGTTCCCGCCCGCACGAGCCACCCTGCGATTCTCTGCAGCCGCCCGCCGCGCCGCGCTGAGCGATACGAACGCGCAGCCTCCGAGGCCGAGGTCGCGGCGCCGGCCGCCGATCACGAGACGCTGGATCCAGCTCCGCGCCCCCGTCGGGCGCACGAACAGGTAGAGTCCGTTGCCGTCGGCGTGACGGCCCGGGCGCGCCCGGTGAACCCCGCGTTCCGTCAGGCGGTGATGCGAACGTCTCCAGCGATCCCGCATGGCCTGGCACCTCCTGCGCCACCATCGGCGGAATGTCGCTGGCGACGACGAAGCGCACCCGTTGGGCGTGACCGCGCGCAGGACCGGACCGAGCGCGTGGCCGTCGCCAGCCCACCGGCGACGACGGAGCGACGGAGGGCACTCGTCACGCGTAATCGCGGTCGCTACGCGCCCGCCGGCGGATCCGGCTCAGACGATCCGCACCCAGCCTGGGTTGTCCGCCGTCGGACCGTAGGTCTGCGGCACGGGGCACCCGAGCAGGCGCAGGTAGACCGTCAACTGGCCGCGGTGGTGGATGGCGTGGTGGATGGCCAGCGTGCGCAGCGCGGCGTGGCGCGGGAGCTGCATGAGCAGCGTCCGGCCGTTGCGCATCGTGAAGCGGGCCGAGAGGAACGCGTCGCCCTTCGCCGCCAGGGTGCGCTCGAGCTCCGCAACGTTGCGCCGGAAAGTCTCGAGCAGCTCGTCGCGCGCGCTCGGGATGAACGGCGTGTAATCCGTGATCGCGGCGAAGTCCAGCTCGTCCTGCATCAGCGACTGGACCCAGCCCGGAAGCTCCGCCAGGTGGCCCGCGAGCTCCGCGAGGGTCAGGGACTTCTCGTGCGGCCGCCACGCGAGGCGATCCCCCGGCACGGCCTCCAGCACGCGGTCGGTGTTCGCGGCTTCCGCCCGCAGGTCACCGATCAGCTCCTCCCGGATCGACATGCGTATAGTGTGACCCATGACCCGCCCCGTCCGCCTGCTCGAGCTCGTGAACTTCCTGGCGCGGCGGGCGAAGACCATCCGCGAGATCGCCGAGCGGTTCGAGATCTCGGAGCGGACGGCGTTCCGCGACATCGCGGACCTGTCGGCGCAAGTACCCATCACGAGGACCGAGCACGGCTACCGGCTGGTCGAGACCGCCACCATCCGGCCGCTGTCGCTCACCGCCGCCGAGCGCGCCGTCCTGACGCTGGTGCTCGGGAACCCGGCCCTGCGCAGGACCTCGGACATCGGCAGCACGCTGCGCGGCGTGGAGGGCAAGCTCGATGCCGCCACCCGGCACACCGAGGAGACCCCGAGCGCGCTGGCGCTGGCCGGCCCCGAGCGCTCGGGCCGCATCCCCGCGCGGCTCGTGACCCTGCTCGAGGAGGCCGTCCGCGAACGCACGCCCGTCTCCATCCGCTATCGCTCCCTGGCCGGACGCCGGACCGCGTGGCGAGGGGTCGACCCCTACAAGCTGTTCCACCGGGAGTCCGTCTGGTACCTGATCGGGCGCTGCCACGTGCACGAGGAGCCGCGCGTGTTCCGCCTCGACCGGATCTCGGACGCCGCGGCCGGCGAGGGGCGGTTCGACCCCCCGAGCTTCGACCTCGACGCACACCTCCGGCACACCTGGGGCGTCTACCGGGGGCGCGAGCTGCACGAGGTCACGATCCACTTCGACGCCGCACTCGCGCCGCTCATCGAAGGAGGCGCACACCACCCCGACGAGCGCGTCGAGCGGCTCGGGAACGGCGGGCTGGAGTACCGCGTGACACTGTCGCACCTGGGCGAGATCGCGCGCTGGATCGTCAACTTCGGCGGGCAGGCGCGCGCGGTGGCCCCGGCCGCCCTCGTCCAGATGGTCGCCGATCTGGGGCTCCTGGCCTACGAGCGTCACGCCCGGGGCGACGCGTCGCTCCCGGCGCCCGTCCGCCGGCAGCAGGACCTGCCCGGGCTGGTGCGGGACGCCGCGGCGCGGCAGCGATCGTTCAACTACGACGGCCCGAACCGATAGCGTCTCTCGGGCGCAACACGGCGCGTCGCGGATGGCATACAGAGGCGTGCGATAATCGCCGCCGAGCCTCGCGCGTCCGGTCCCACGGGCCGTCCGGTGGCACCGTGGACCGCCGGACGCCGCCAGACGCCGTGGCCGCCTCGCGCGTCCGTCGCGAGACGCCCGCTCGGGCTCCGGGCCGGCGAGGTCCTTCAGGACGACAGGAACCGCATGACCAAGGGCATCCGCACGTTCGCCGTCTTCGGGCTGGCGCTGCTCGTCTCGGGCATCGTCGGAGTTGCCGTCCCCCCGACCTGGACCGTCAACCAGGTCACGCTGGACGTGCGGACCGACGGCGACGACCGGCTCTACTACCTCTCCGAGGGCGAGCCGACCTACTTCGAGGCGGTGCCGATCGGGCAGGCCCGGCTGGCGCCCGAGCGCGTTTCGGGATCGACCGACACGCCGCCCGTGACGGAGGAGTTCGTCTCCGCCGTCGAGACGCGCGACGGGCGCGCGGAGACCGTCTACTACCAGCTTCGGGCCCGGGCCCACTGGGGCTGGTGGTCGCTGCTGCCGGCCCTGGTGGCGGTGCTGCTGTGCTGGATGACGCGCGAGCCGGTGACCTCGCTGGCGGCCGGCATCGTCTCCGGCGCGCTGGTGCTCGGCCGCTACGACCTGACCGGAGACGTGCTGATCCCGTCGCTGGCGTCGACGAACGCGGCCGGCATCCTGCTGCTCTACCTCTGGCTGCTGGGCGGCCTCATGGGCGTCTGGTCGCGTACGGGGGCGGCGCAGGCGTTCGCCGAGCTGATGACGGCACGTTTCGTGCGCGGACCGCGCACCGCGAAGCTCGTCGCGTGGATGCTCGGGATCGTCTTCTTCCAGGGCGGGACGGTCAGCACGGTGGTGGTCGGCACGACGGTCAAGCCGATCGCCGACAAGGAGCGGGTGAGCCACGAGGAGCTGGCCTACATCGTTGACTCGACCGCCTCGCCGATCGCCTCGCAGCTCGCCTTCAACGCGTGGCCGGGCTACGTGCAGGCGTTCATCTTCGTCTCCGGCGTGAGCTTCCTGGCCACCGAGACGGACCGCATCGCCTTCTTCTTCCAGAGCGTCCCGTTCTGCTTCTACGCGATCTTCGCGGTGCTGGGCACGTTCCTGCTGAGCATCGAGAGGCCGATCTTCCTCGGCCCGCAACTCGCGGCGGCCATGACGCGGGCCCGCACGACGGGACAGCTCGACGCCGCCGGCGCCGATCCGCTGAGCGCGCGGGAGCTGCAGTCGAGCCGCGTCCCCGAGGGCTACAGGCCGCACGTCATCGAGTTCTTCCTGCCGCTCGGCGCGCTCATCGCCATCGCGGTCGGCACGTTCGTGGCCTTCGGCTCCCCCAACGTGCAGTGGGCGTTCGGCGCCGCGCTGCTCCTCGCGGCGGGGATGGCGCTCGGCAAGGGGATGGCGCTCAAGGACCTGCTCTCGGGATTCCACGACGGCATCAAGGGCGTCGTGCTGGGCTCCGTCATCCTGCTGCTCGCCATCACCATCGGCGGCATCAGCACGGAGACGGGCGGCGGCGTCTTCCTCGTGGAGCAGCTCGGCGACGCCGTGCCCTACTTCCTGCTGCCGGTGCTGCTGCAGCTCATGACGATGGTCATCGCCTTCTCGACCGGGACGAGCTGGGGCACCTACGCGGTGGCGTTCCCGCTGGCGATGCCCCTCGCCTGGGCCGTGGCGGGGGCGCAGGGGCTGTCGCACCCGGAGCTCTTCATGACCCTCTGCTTCGCGGCGGTGATGGACGGGAGCGTCTACGGCGACCAGTGCTCCCCCATCTCGGACACGACCGTGCTGAGCTCGGTGTGCACGGGGTGCGACCTGATGGATCACGTCAAGACGCAGATTCCGCAGGCGTCGGTCGCGGCCGGCCTGGCCGCCGTCTGCTGGACCATCGTCGCCGTGTTCACCGCGTGAGGCTCGCGCCCGCCGGTCGCGATCGCGGCGGGCGGCGGGCGGCGGGCCACTCGCGAAGCAGCGGGGGCACGAGGCGGCGGGCGGTCCGGAGCGCCCTGGCCGTTGCCGCGAGGCGACGGTGGTCTTCGTCCCGCCAGCCGAACCCGTACGCCTCGCGCAGCGCCGGCGGCAGCAGGCCGACGGTGGTCAGCCGGCCCAGCCAGCGCGCCGGGGCGGACCACGGCCCGCCCGGAAGCGCGAGGAGCGCCGTCGCCAGGCGAACGGCCTCGTCCCCGACCGCGAGCCGACCCGTCCGCTGCATCTCCCGCAGGTAGAGGTCGAGGCCGTCCCGTGTGAGCGGCAGCAGGCCCGAAGGAACGCCCAGGCGAGGGCCGACGTCGGCCGCCTCGGCGCAGTAGCGGTCCTCCTCGTCGGGCGTCAGGGGCCCTACGAACAGGACGTAGGTCCGAAGCTGGCTGTCGACCAGCGTGGCGTGGACCCAGGCCAGGAGCGCCGGATCCGTGGCGTCGTAGCGGGTGCCTGCCTCGTAGGGCCCGACGGGCCGCGCCAGCTCGCCGTGCACGCGGCGGTGAATCGCGTTGATCCGTTCCGCGGTCTCGCGGACCTGGGTGTCCGTCCCGAACGTGAGCGACAGCATCGCCGAGATCGTGCTGCGCATGCGCCTGACGTAGGCCAGGGCCCCGGCGTCGAAACCGGAGTGGGCGCCGACCCCGGCCGCGACCAGGGGGTGCGCGAGCTGCATCAGGATCGCCCGCCCCCAGCCGAGGACGACGATCGCCTCCCGGTTGACGCGGCGCGCCATCGACACCCCGCCATCGTAGCGGACGTCGGGCGCAGGGCACCGCCGCGTGCCGCGCGGCCGCCGCGTGCCGCGCGCCGCCGCGGGAGCCCCCGCCCGCTGCCAGTCGGATTCGTGCGTCGTCGTGGCCCACGACGCTGACCGGTTCGTCTTCGCTCCGCCCTCACCTTCCGAACGTGTTGCCCACTCGCACCGACGTCCGAAAGTACCTGGTCCACACGGTCGCCCATCCCAGAGAGAAGATCACGATTCCCAGGAGCAGCGGCAGGGCATCGAGCAGTTCCTCCCCGGTCAACCGCGGCAGACCCTCCTGGCTCCTCTGCGACAGCAGGCCATGGACGATGCGAACCGTTATCGAGATCGCTGCGATCCACAGCGCGGCGATGTTCCATCGTGGTGCCGCGGTCGATCCCGCCACGATGAGCACGAGGGGGCTGGCAAGCGCGAGGAAGATGGTGAGCCAGAGCCCAATGGGATAGTCGAGGAACCAACCGGAGAGGCCGGCAGAAAGGAAGAGCAGGACCGGGATCGAACAGAAGATGTAGACCAGCAGCCAACCCCGGACACCTCTCGGACTTTCTCCTCCCATTCCCGCCTCCCCTCTTGTCAGCCCTAGCACGGGCCCGTGGCGCAACTCACCGCGAAGGCGCTTCCGACCAGGGCAAGCCCTCCGAGGACCTTCCGCTTGCTGTTCGGGTCGTCCGTCAGACCGTCGACTGCCATCGCAATGCCACCGAGGAACAGCGAGTAGAAGACGATCATCGTCGCATCGCCCCCGCGTCTCGGCGGGTCGGCCTGCTGTTGCATGGCGCCGGCCTGGAGACGCGAGAGCGCGGGACGGGGCACCGTCAGCTCACCGGCGCCGCTCACTCGAAGAAGCACGGAACGCTCTGCCGGCTGCAGCCGCCCGAGGATTCTCTCCAGGCCCTGCGACTCGGTGGGTTGTGCGCCCTCTGCGAGCAACGGCCCCGTGCCCGAGAGTGCAATGGCGACGGCCAGCGTAGCCGCCGTGGCACGATTCGTCCGAACCTCGCGATCCATCTGACCCTCCTCAAGACCAGACGCTCCGGCTCTGGTGGCCGAACCATCCTCCGGGATGGCACCGGCGTCGGTCGCTGGACTGAAGTAGCAAGGGCCGTTCCATCGGTCACCGAAACCCGTAGGCCCTTGACGTGGCTCGGGTTGCGGCAACCGCTACGTAGACAGGTCATCGACGGATCCCCGGCGATCCATGCACGGAGGGACCTGCCCTGTACATGGATTGCACACGTCGGGTCTCGGAGCCCGCCCACTCGTTCGCGCGCGGTCGACTGGTCGAGTGCTCCGCGCCTACTGCATGCGCAGCGCTGCGACGGGGTCGACACGCAGGGCCCGACGTGCAGGCAGGTACGCCCCGGCCGCCGCGACGGCGGCCAGACCTCCGACCGCCAGGCCGACCGCGCCGAGATCGGTCGGCTCGATGCCGTACAGGAATCCCGCCAGGAGGCCCCGTCCCGTGAAGGCCAGCGCCAGACCGACGACGGTGCCCAGGAGTGCGATCGTGGCGCTCTCGCGCAGCAACAGGCCCAGGATCCGGGTCCGCGTCGCCCCCAGCGCCATGCGCACGCCGATCTCGTTGGTGCGTTGCGAAACCGAGTACCCCAGGACGCCGTAGAACCCCACCGCGGCAAGCGCGACCCCGAGGGCAGCCAGCCACACGAACAGAACCGTGCGTACCCGCGGGGCGGCCGTCGCCCGCGAGACGGCGGCCTCGAGCGGCTCGATGGCTCGAACCGCCAGCGCAGAATCGGCGGCGGCGATGCGGCGGCGCACCGTCATCGCCAGGCCCGGCGCGTCGCGTTCGCTGCGCACCAGCAGGAACGCCGGCGACCAGGGCTGCTGGGCGAAGGGTCGATACACCGTGTCGTCCGGGGGAACGCCCAGGCCGGAGTACTTCACGTTCCCCACGATGCCCACCACCGTCATCTCCTCGCTTCCGGCGATCCCGTCGCGAAGTACCGGCAGCGAGACGGTCTGCCCGAGCGGCTCCACGCCGTCACCGAAGAAGCTCCGGGCGGCATCCTCACTCAGAATCGCCACCGGTTGGGCGTCGAGGCGGTCCGCCCCGGTGAAGAGGCGTCCCCTGACCAACGGGATCCGCAGCGCTGCGAAGTACCCCGGCGTAGCGGGGACGCCGGTGGCGAGATAGTCCGCCTGGGTCTCGCTCGCCCGTCGCAACGTGATCGCGACGCCGCCGTCGTTGGGCGGCAGACTCGCGCCGACCCCCGCAGCCTGCACCCCGGGAATGGCGCCCACGCTCTCGATCACGCGGTCCACGAGGTCGACGGCCTGGACAGCTGGGAGGCTCCGCCCCAGCGTCAGGTCCAGCGTTGCCGTCGTGACGTTGTCGACGTCCGCGCCGACGTCGCTGTTCACGAGGCTCACGAAGCTGCGCCCCAGCAGACTCGCTCCCAGCAACAGGACGAGTGCGATCGCCATCTCGGAAGCGCACAGCACCCGCAGCACGCGCCGCAGCTCCGGACTGCCGGATGCTCCGGAGCCGCCCCGAGAGTGTGCAGGTGAGGGCGGTCGGGCCGCGCGGAAGGAGGGCCACAGGCTTGTACAGAGCGTCGTGACGCCAGCCACGCCGAGAGCGAAGAGCAGCACCGGTGCGTCGACCTGAATGCCATCGAGCCGCGGCACGCCGGCGGGTTCGAGCCGTTTCAGCGCCGCCACGAGTGCGATCGCCAGCAGCACACCCGCCGCTGCTCCGGCAGCGGCCAGCAGGACGCCGTTGGCGAGCAACTGGGATGCGAGGTGGCGACGCGAGGCACCCAGCGCGAAGCGGATGCCGAACTCGCTCGCTCGTGCCACGTACCACACCGACAGGAGGTGGGCCGTGTTCGCACAGGCCACGACGAGCACCAGCCCTGCCGCCGCGGACAGGAGAGCCAGCGCCGGCTGGACGTCCGCCACCAGGCGTTGGTGCAGTCCGACCGTCGTGACGCGCACGTCGGCGAAGGCCGAAGCGCGAGTGACGCCGAGCGCCTCCACGGCACGGTCGACCTCGTTGCGCGCCTGCGCCAGGGACGCAGCCGGTCTCAGTCGGCCGACCGGCAGGAAGCTGCAGCAGGCAGGCGCCGTGATGCGCCGGTAGCCGGCCGGCGTCCAGACGTCGGTGAGCGGGGTCGGAAAGCGGAAGTCATCCGCAACGACCCCGACGACGACGCACGGTTCCGAGTTCAGCGTCAGTTGCTCGCCGATGGCGTCCGGGGAACGACCCAACGCGCGCGACCAGAGCCGTTCACTGATCACTACCGCCGGCGTCGCGTCGTCGGCGGGCCCGAGCGGACGGCCGAGAACCACGTTGCCGCGGAGCGTCGAGAAGAACCCGCCGGACACGGTCGCGCCCGGGACGACCTCGGTGCCGCCGTCGCGCGAGAGCGCATGGCTCTCCGCGGAATGGAAGGCGAACGACTCGAGGGACGGCAGCCGCGCGCCGAGGTCCCGGAGATCGTCGGCCGTGAAGGACACGGGCGCCGGGCGCCCGCTCCCCGCATACGCGCGTTCCGCGCGGATGTGCACGAGACGGTCCGGCTCCAGGTAGGGCAGCGGTCGTACCAGGACGCCGTGCACGACGCTGAACATCGCCGTGCACGTGCCGATGCCGAGCGCCAGAGTCGCGATCGCCACGCCGGAGTAGGTCGGATTCCTCCCGATCGGCCTGAGGCTGTACCGGAGGTCCCGCAGGACGCTCTCCAGGAAGGTGAGCGTGGCGTGCGCCATGTCGTGCTCCTTCGCGGGGGCTACTTCCTGACGAAAGCGAGGTAGACGTAGGACGCCACGAGGATGCCGACGGCCACGAGGCCGATGTTCCCGAAGAGGGGGTCTACCTGAAGCCCCAGGAACAGGGCGAACGAGAACGCGAGATACAGGACGATGATGGCGCCGGCGTGGGCCAGGATCTTCAACGCGGCCCCTCCTCCGTTCACTATAATGGCCCACGATTCGCACCGACACTCGAGACGGAGAGACCCCATGCGTCACATTCGACCCCGTTCGCTCGCCGCGTCCGTCGCCGCCGCCCTCGTGCTCGCACTCGCGGCCGCACCGGGCGCCCTGGCCGGCTCCGAGAACTGGCCCTCGTTCCGCGGTGCCGACGCGCTGCCCGCGGTCAGCGACGATCCCCGGCTGCCGGTCACCTGGAGCGCGACGGAGAACGTCGTCTGGAAGACGGCGATCGACGGGCTCGGCTGGTCGTCGCCGGTCATCTGGGACGACCGCATCTTCCTGACCACCGTCGTCAGCGACGGAGAGGAAGAGGAACCCCGCATGGGGCTCTACTTCCCCTACGGCTCGCCCGAGACGTTCGACGACGACCGCTTCCCCGACCCCGAGCCGGGCGACCTGCTCGAGCGCTCCATCAACCTCCACCACTGGGTGGTGGCGGCGATCGACTTCAAGAGCGGCGACGTCCTCTGGACGACCGAGGTGCACACCGGCGAGCCCGACTTCGACCGGCACCTCAAGAACACCTACGCGTCGTCGACGCCGGTGACCGACGGCGAGCGGGTCTACGCCTACTTCGGCAACGTCGGCGTCTACGCCCTGGACCTGGACGGGCAACTCCTCTGGCAGAAGCGCTTCGACCCGGCGGAGACGCGCCTCGGCTGGGGGCCGGCGGCCTCTCCGGTGCTGCACGAGGACACGCTCTACATCGTCAACGACAACGACGACCACTCGTTCCTCGTGGCGCTCGACACCGCGACCGGCGACGAGCGGTGGCGCGTCGACCGTGACGAGGGCACCAACTGGGCCACGCCCTACATCTGGCAGAACGCCGATCGCACGGAGCTCATCACGGTCGGCAGCAACCTGGTGCGCTCCTACGGCCTCGACGGTACCGAGCTCTGGAGCTTCCGGGGGATGAACTCCATCACCATCCCGCAGCCGTTCAGCGCCCACGGCCTGCTCTACGTCATGTCGGGCTACGTCGGCGACGCCGTCCGGCCCGTCTACGCCATCCGGCCCGGCGCGGCCGGCGACATCAGCCTGGCGGACGGCGAGACGAGCAGCGAGTTCGTCGCCTGGTACCAGGACACGGCGGGGCCCTACCACCCCACTCCTCTGGTGTACGGCGACTACTACTTCACGCTGCTCGATCGCGGCTTCTTCACGGTGCACGACGCCCGCTCCGGCGAGGAGCTCTACTTCACCGAGCAGCAGATCCAGCAGCAGGAGGTGCGCCGGCGCGTGGCGCGCGGCACCGGAGGCTTCACCGCCTCGCCCTGGGCCTACAACGGCATGGTCTTCGTGCTGAGCGAGGAGGGCGACACCTACGTCCTCGACAGCAACGACCGGTTCCGCCTCGTGGCCACCAACTCGCTGGACGAGGTGGCCATGTCCAGCCCGGCCATCGCGCGCGGCAACCTGTTCATCCGCACGCGCTCGCACCTCTGGCGAATCACCGACACCTCGGGCCAATAGGCGGACCCGAGGCCGAGGCCGAGACCGGCGTTCCCGCCCCCGGCTCAGGAGGAGTCGCGATGCACAGGCTCGCCACGATCATCGCCGTCGCCGCTTCCATCGCCCTCCTTCCCGGGCCGCCCGCGTACGGTCAGGAACCGGCCTCGCAGGACTCCGCGGCCGGCGGCGCCGCCGGTCTGGTGGAGCTGGCGCCGGTCACCTGGGAGCGCCTCGTCCATGCCGCCGACGAGCCGCACAACTGGCTGATGTACTCCGGAACGCTCGACAGCCAGCGCTTCAGCCGGCTCGAGCAGGTGAGCCGCACGACCGTCGCCGACCTGGAGCTGAAGTGGGCCTACTCCATCCGGCAGCTCGACCGCGCCGAGACGACGCCGCTCGTGGTCGACGGCGTCATGTTCATCACCGAGTCGCCGAGCAACGTGACGGCCGTGGACGCGACCACCGGCCGGCCCTACTGGCGTTACGAGCACCCGCTGCCGGACGATCTGCGCATCTGCTGCGGGCGCAACAACCGCGGCGTGGCCATCCTCGGGGAAACGCTCTACATGAGCACCCTCGACGCCCACCTCGTGGCCATCGACGCGCGGACCGGAAACGTCGTCTGGGACCAGGAGGTGGCGGACTATCGCGCCGGCTACAGCAAGACGGCGGCGCCGCTCGTCGTCCAGGACCGCATCGTCACCGGGATTGCGGGCGGCGAGTTCGGCATCCGCGGCTTCCTCGACGCCTACGACGCCGAGAGCG
>JAPOVI010000379.1 GCA_026708265.1 Acidobacteriota bacterium | reverse complement strand
ATCCTCAAGCCACTTGACCTGGCAGCTCAGCGAAACACACTTCCGCCACGGGCTGCTAAGGTCGATCCGCTCGGTGGCGGGCCGGACGCTGCTGTCATCAGAGACTACGACGACCCTCCCAATGGTCAGGTCCGCCTCGACGATACCCCTCAGCACACTGCCGTCCGGGGCCGTGACCTCGATCGGCGCCACCACGAGGGAGGCAACGGTCGAGACGCCGCCCGTGTAGCGCGGCCCGACACTCGGAACCACTACCGGCGGCACCCACAGCTCCTGCTGCTGTTCCACCTCGCGCGGCCGTTCGTCGACGTCGCCGACCTGACTCGTCAGCGGTCCGTGACTCGCCCACGTCAGCCCGCCGATCGCGATCCCGAGCACCAGCAGCGGCATCTTCGGGTTGGTCATCAGCAATCGTTCTCCTCATGCTCGCCAACCACGATAATCTGGAACGGGTTCCTGCGATTCCCCAGAGGTGCTCGTAGTTGAACCGCGTCGGCCGTGAACCAGATCACGGACCGACATGGGGCGCAGTCCGAGGAGAGATCAGACCGCCGAATCGAGACTGTCGGACGCACGTGCAGAGAACACGAGGAGCCGGCTTCATGGGACCTGGTAGGTCGCATGAGCCAGCCGACCTAATGTGCGTACATTGGGGCTGGCGGGGGATGCTGCGCTCCCCTCGACCCCTTGCCCACGGCCGCGCCTCCGGGCTGCGCTGACGCGCCGTCGCTCGGCTCGTCGTTGACCGCCAGTGACGGGCCGTCGTCCGCTCACGGGCGACGATGCTCGCCCGCGCGTGCTTCGGCTTCGGCCGCGGCGGCTCAGCACGTGACGCGCCCCGCCCGATGCGTCCACGCGGCGAAGACATCGAGCGCTCCATCGCACGGCACCCGCGTCATCGGCAGCGCCCGCGCCTCGACCGGCTTCGCCAGCTCCTCGTAGACGAACTCGTCGAGGAATTCGATGCCGGCCGCGTCGCGCCGGTTGACCGAGTAGTAGATGCGGCCGATGCGTGCCCAGTAGATCGCGCCCAGACACATCGGGCACGGCTCGCAACTGGCGTAGATCTCGCAGCCCGACAGGTCGTACGCCGCCAGCTTCCGGCAGGCGTTCCGGATCGCCACGACCTCGGCATGGGCCGTCGGGTCCTTCAACCGCAGCACCTCGTTCCAGCCTTCCCCGACGACCGCGCCGTCGTGGACGACCACGGCCCCGAACGGCCCGCCGTGGCCCAACTCCATACCGCGGCTGGAGAGCGCCACGGCCCGCTTCATGTACGCTTCGTTCATCGTTCCGCCCGGCGTCAAGGGGCTGCGCCTCGCTCCGACGGACGCCCTATCCCCAGCATTCGCTCAGACCGCGACCGCTGCCGATGGATGGAATCCCCGGTGCCGGTACGTTGGTGACCAGCGCTGTGCCCTTGTCGTGGAAGTCCAGGCCCGGTGTGTTGGTCGGCCTCCTGCCCGTCTCGAAGAACTCGACCACCGCCTCGACGCTGAGGGTTGCCATTCTGAGCGGGTACTGCATGACCGTGGCGCCGAACTCGCCGGCCGCGACGCTGCTCACCCCCGAACAATTGCCGTCGATCGTGACGATGAGCACGTTGTCGGCCACGCCCAGCGCCCGGAGCGCCGCGTACGCGCCCGCCGCCGCCGGTTCGTTGATCGCGTACACCAAGTTGATCGATGGATGCTCCCGCATCAGACGCTCCATCGCGCTTCGCCCGCCGGCCTCCGTGCCCATCGTCGCGCCGCTGCCGACGATGCGCGGGTCGTCTTCGTCGTACATCCGCCGAGGGTTCCCGATGTCGATGCCAAAGCCCTCAAGGAATCCCTGGTTGCGTAGTACGTCCACGGTGACCTGCACCGAGGACAGGTCCAACGTCACGATCCGGGCCTCCGTCGCGGCAGCGCCCATCCGCGCCCGCGACCACATGCCGACCAGCTCGCCCGCCCGGAAGTTGTCGGTGGCGAAGGTGGCGTCCACCTCGTTCGGCGGGTCGAAGGGCGTGTCGAGCGCGATGACCAGCACGCCGGCCTGCCGCGCCCGTCCGACCGAACCGTCAAGGGCCGCCGGGTCCGAAGGCGTGACCAAATGCCCTGCGCGCGCTCGGCGAGCAAGGTCTCGATGGCCCGAACCTGCGACTCGGAATCTCCGTCGTAGAGCCCTGCGAACGTGCGCAGCTCGACACCGAGTTCACCGGCTCGCCTGAGCGCACCCTCCTTCATCTTCACGAAGAACGGGTTGGCGTCGGTCTTCGTGATCAGACCCACCGTCAGATCACCAGCTCCGGGTCCGCGCGGTTGGACGGGACATCCGGCGACGGGGAGGTCGGAGACGGGCTGCATCCAGCGACAAGGACAGTGCAGGCCAATCCCGCTGCTGCGAGGACGCGGATGGCGCTCAAGCCAATCTCTCGGGCTTCGCGCTTCACCGACACCGCGAAAGCAGGTCGAACCGCTCGTAGTGAAGCAGACGAGATTCGACGGGACGCTCGTTGTCGGAGCACGCCGGGCCGTGGCGGCGGACGGCTGGTGGGTGTTTCTCGACGGGGACGGCCGGCCGCTGGCAGCGCTGCCCGCCACCGAGGTGGACGCCATCGAGTCGGTCCCGGAGGACGACGCGCGCGGCCGCGCCTGGCGGCACGCTCCGGTCCCGGTCGTCCGTCAGGCGGAAACCCGGCGGCCGCGTCCTCCGGCTCCTCGTGGGGGCTTGTGGTCGGGAGTCGTGGAATCGCTGCAGGCCGCGCGCGATGCCGGTCCGGCAACCGCGGGCTGGAAGTCCGGGGGCTGACTCCTTCCCTCCCCGCCCGGCGGGGGCCGCACTCTGGCGGCTGGTGAGAAAGCGGGATCCCATCAGCGACCGGGGCCGGCCCCTCGCGCGGTGTCGTCCGCGAGCGGGCCGGCGCTCGAACGCCGCGACCGAACCACCGGGTCGAGCACGTCCAACGCGTCCGCCAGCGCCGCCGCGACCCGTACCTCGACCGACTCCCCGCCGCGTGCCGACTGGAACGCCGGCAGCGCTTCGACGTGATCGAGCGCCGCCCGGACCCGGGCCTGCAGCACTTCCAGATCGTTGCCCTCGACGGCCGCGCCGCAGTGCTCGCATCGTCTCACCGCATCGCCGTCGGCCATCGGTCTCATGCGCCACCGCTGCCCGTTCCCGGCCGGGGTCCCAAGCCGGTCACCCACTCCCCGAGTCTTGACGGGTCGTCGCCGGTCAACCGGCAGCGCGTGCCCCTCGCGACCGGTCGGGGTCAATCGTGGCCCACCACGGCCGCGACGCGTCTGGCCCGCAACGCGGCGACCGTGATGCGTTCGTCCGCGGTGTCGAGTGCCACGACCGCCTCGCGGAGCGCCGTCGCGAGCGACCGCCCCTTCGGACCGCTCGATTCGCTCGGCATCGAGCGCGAGGCGCGCCACGGCCTCCCGTGCGGCACCGACCTCCTGCCGGGCCCTTGCCCACTGCGGCGTGCCGCGCGTCATCCGTCAATCGAGACGTTCCCGGAGGAGGAGCCGGGGCCTGACCCTTCAACGACGGGCCGGTGCTTCCGCTCCCGGTTGTGGCCTTCGTGGTCCTCGCCCGGCGCTCCGTGGCCCGGGCTTCGGCTGCCGTCCGCATGCCGTGCACGCGCAGCACCATGTCGACGTCCGCGTAGCTCCAGGTTCGGACCAGGTCGGCGAGGGACTGGCCTGTCCGCGCGGCCAGCGCGCGAAGCCGCTCCATGGTCGCCGGGTCCAGGCGCATCGTCTGGTAGAGCGCCATGTCCAGCGCTTATCATAGCGCCATGTGTGGTTTCTGATGACAAGGTGCGAGCACTGCGGCGCAGTGACCGAAGGTGTCCAGCAAAGGACTCCGGGACCTGACCGGTCGGGTCGAGCAGCGGCCGGAGTACAAGCCGGCGCGGGCGAGTTGGAGTTGCAGGTCCCGGCGATGCTGCTGAACGTGCTGTCGCTGGTGGGTCCGGTCGTTCGCGCTCGGTGCGTGCTTGCGGCGTTCTATTCGTCGGTGGCGCGGCCGGGGACCCGGCGCCCGGCGAATGGGGGAACGGCTGGCGATGGCTGACGCCGAACGGTGGACGCGGTCGACGCTCGGGCTGCTGGAGACGACGCCGGACGCCGTGGTGGTCGTCGACGGTACCGGCACGATCGGTTACGCCAACCGGCTGATCGAGCCGCTGTTCGGCTACCGCCCGGAGGACCTCGTGGGGCGCGCGGTCGAGGTCCTGGTCCCGGCGGCGGTGCGGGAACGGCACCATCGCCACCGCGCGGACTGCGGCAAGGAGCCGGCGGCCCGCGGGATCGGCTCGGGCGCCGACCTGCTCGGCCTGCATCGCAGCGGCCGGGAGTTCCCGGTCGACATCGCGCTCAGCCCGATCGACTCCGACGCGGGCCGGCTGGTGATCGCGGCCGTGCGCGACATGACCGACCGCCGACGCATCGAGTCCGCCTTGCGGAAAGCCAACGAGAAGCTGGAGCGGGAGCTGGTCACGGCGGCGAAGATCCAGACGTCGCTGCTGCCGGGGCGGCCGGCCGGGATCCCGGGCATCGACGTGGAGTGGCTCTACGAGCCGTGCGAGAAGCTGGGCGGCGACAGCTTCAACGCCTTCTAGATCAGCGACGGGCTCGTGGGCTTCTACATGCTCGACGTGACGGGGCACGGGATGGTGGCGGCGCTGCAGTCGGTGGCACTGACGCGCGTCCTCGCCTCGACGTGGACGGCCGCGGGGCGACCGTCGTCTGCGCAGCTCACGAAGTGGCTGAACGCGGAGTTCCCGGTCGACCCGGACGTCTGGCAGTGCTTCACGTTCCTGTGCGGCGTCGTCGACCTGTCGGCGGGGTGGTTGCGGTACGCGAACGCGGGCCACCCGGGTCCGGTCCACGTGCCGCTGTGCGGCGAGCCGGCCGCCCTGGAGGCCGCGGGGCTGCCGATCGGCTGGTTCGACGACGCGGAGTACGACGAGTTCTCGGTGCGGGTCCACCCGGGGGACCGCCTCTACCTCCACTCGGACGGGCTGACTGAGGTGATGAAACGGCCGAGGACGACTTCGGCGTCAGCGGGCTGATGGCGTCGCTGCAGGCAACGCGGGACTGACCTTGGGCGAGACGGTGCGGGAAGTGCGCCGCGCAGCCGGCGGATGGCGGGGCCGCGAGGAACTCGACGACGACTTGACGCTGCTGGCGCTCGAGGTCGCGGCCGGGTGAGCTCCCGGCCGGCGGCCCGCGGGGGAACGGCGGAGGGGAGGTTTACCGTGACGAAGGAGCGGCGGCAGCAGGTGCGCGAGATCCTCGATCACGTGTTCCGTTCCGTGCATGGGAACGTGACGTCGGGGAAGCCGATGTCGGTCAAGGACTGCTATCGGGCGTTCCGGCTCGTGGAGCGAACGCTCAGCCTGGAGCGGACGCTCGTGGCCGAGGCGAGGGCCGAGGAGTCCGGCTCGGCGGAGGCCAGAGGGCGGCGGGATTTCGTTTCGCAACCCTCGTCGCCGGCGGGCGGTGGCCGCACCAGCCCGCGCGAATCGGAAACTCCACGATGAATAAGGGAACCGCAGACGTGACGCGAACTTCGGGTGCCGGAGAGCAGGAGGCGCCGCCCCCGCCCTTCGAAGAAGCGATCCGGTGTCCGTTGATCGACCGGGACCCCGAGGCGTGGCTGCGGTGCTGCACGGCGCGGTTCCTGCCCGTCGCCCGCCGCGTCGCTGGCGACGACGCGACCGCGCGCGATGCCCTGCAGGAGAGCTGGGTCATCGTGCTGGAGAAGCTGTACCAGTACCGGGGCGGGCCGCCCGCCTGCGGCTGGGTCGGCGCGATCGTGCGCCACGAGGCCGGGCATGCCGCAGCGAGAACGAACCGCGACGCGCCGCTCCGGACCGAGGAGCCCAGTCAGGTCCAGACGGGCTTCGACGAAGTGCTCTACCGGCGGCAGCTGGTGCGCGTCCTGCTGGAGGCGATTGACCATCTGCCGCCCACGTACGCCGATGTCGTCCGGATGCGCGACCTCGACGAGCGCCCCGTCGCCGAGGTCGCGCAGGAACTCCACATCTCCCGCTCCAACGTGGCGGTGCGCCTGCACCGCGCCCACAAGCTTCTGCGACGCCGCCTCCTGCGGGCGCTCGGCCCACCGCGAGAGAATCTGTAACCGTTCGCTGCCGCCGGCCCTCTTCTCCCTCAAGGGGCGTCGTGAAACATCGAGTGTCGGAAGGGAGATGTCGAATGGCGACACGAGCGCGTGCGGTCGGAGGGGTCATCGTTGCGGCCAGCGTGCTGGCGAGCGTGGCCTGTGAGCGCATCGTCGGCCGCGAAGTGCCACTGGTGACGCGCAACGCGCACTTCGGACCTGAGTGGGGCGTCGTGGAGGACTACACCGCCGCCCAGGGTTCGGGTTCCGCGTCGGACGGTACCCTGCGGGAGGCCTCGACCTCCCGTCCGGACGCCAGCCAGGCCATCGCCGCTGCCTTGGCGATCCTGGAGATAGGTGGCGCGCATCCGAAGGCGGTCGAAGCGGCGGAGTTCCTCATCCTGCAGGTGGATCTCGACGGCATCGGGGAAGCCGACCAGCACGTGTCCGCGGGTGCGAGGGCCCTCCTCCAGCACGCGCCCGACTACGGAAGGTGGCCCAGGGTACTGAACCGGCTGCATCACCGCAGGGCGCTGGGACCGGCCGTCGATGCGTTCTTCGAGGACCTGGCGTCCGGATCCGGAGATCCGGCGCTGCGGGCCACGGGCCAGTACTACGTCGCGGCTGGGCTCATGCGGTCCGCGAACGCGGTGCCGGGCGCCACCGCCGCCGCGGAAGACCTTCGACGACGTGCCATCGAGGCAGCCGCCGGACTGAGCGCCGGCGTCGAACGGAACCCGTTCCTGGGGATCATCCCCAACCACCGGTCTGCCGAGCCGATAACGTTGGCCGAGGCCGAAGCGGACCTGATCCGCAGCATCGAGCACGGGACGGTGGCCGGCACGTTGCCGGACCTGCTCGGAACCCGGCTCGCCGGCGGCGACGAACGCCTGTCGAGCTATCGCGGCCGGGTCGTGCTGCTCGACTTCTGGGCGACCTGGTGCCCACCGTGCCGCACGGCCTTGCCGAAGCTCCGGGAGCTGGTCGCGGAGCTGCCGGCCGATCGGTTCGCCTTGATCGCGATCAGCGTGGACGAGGAGCGCGAGACCGTTGCGCGCTTCCTGGCGGATGAGCCCATGCCCTGGACCATCTGGCACGCCGGCACCGAGGGCGAGGCCGCCCAGCTCCTGCGCGTTTCCTTCTTCCCGACCTACGTCCTCGCTGACGAACGCGGCCGAGTCCTCGCGCGAAGCAACGAACTCGAGGAACTCAGGCCTCTGATCGACGAGGCTCTCAGCAGCAAGGAGGGATGAGATGACGGCTTGGCAGAACGCGGATACCAGCGCGCGGCTGCGTGGCTGCGAAACGCACCTCCTGGTCTCCGTGGCGGACGACGGCAAGACCGACGGCCGGCGGACTGGCCTGATCGTTCCACGAGAGAGCAACCTGCCCGGCGCCGTGAAATACCAGCTGCTCTCCCAGGCGCGCCGACGAGCTCAGGAGACAGCGCGCCGCGTCCTGGTGGATGTTGAGACCTGGGGCCATGCTCGCCACTTCCCCGGCGACGCTCGCGGCGGAGACAGTCAATGGGCAGTTCGAGCGGACGCTCGCGGTCGGCAGCGACCCCCTGACGCTGGACACCCGTAGCGGGAGTGGACGGATTGCGGTGACTGTCGGCGTCGCGCGGGGACGAAACCGGGGAGAACGGACGCCGCACGTGGCGCATCACCGCGCGGCCGCTGGGGTCGCCCAACGAGATCATCCGATGCCGCCACCCGGTCGGTGTGGCCTCGCATGTCATCGCGGGAGGAGAACGCCATGCTCCACGGCGAAGCACTGCGGCAGGTCGGCAAGCTCATCGCCGACTGCGATCGGCGCCTGTTGTTGTACGCCCTCACCGAGGAGTACCTCGACGCGCTGGCTCGGGCGGCCGCGACAGCCGTCAAGGGCGCGGTCGCGGACGACCATGCGATGTTGGGCGGCGGAACCCGGCGGCGTTTGGATGGTGCTGAACCCGATCCAAGGCTTGAAGGAAGCGTCTGGGCGGGCATCGTCGTCAAGGGCCAATCCGGACGAGCGCCGCGGAGCCGGCGTCCGGGCCGCAGCCCCCCGTAGCCGGGTCGGGAGTGGAGCGAAGAGCCTGGACGCCGGTGAGCACACGCTCACGCTATCCGCCCGACGATGGCGGCGGCTGCGCTATGGCGGCTGAAGCCCTGGCAGCCGGACGGCTGCTGGCCGCCGACGTGTCACGCGACATGCAAGACTGCGAGACTGTAGACTGTTCTGGACGGTCGTCAGGCGCGGGTTGACGGCAGGCGAATTGGAAGAGTGATGCCGAGGAGGAAGTGGACAGCGGCACGGGACATGCCCGACCAGTCGGGGCGGGTCGCCGTCGTGACGGGCGCGAACACCGGCATCGGACTGGAGACCGCAGAGGCACTTGCCCGACGCGGCACACACGTCGTGCTGGCCTGTCGCGATCAGGCGAAGGGCCGGTCCGCCGCGGCGAGCATCGCCGCTGGGGACGCGTCGGGAACGCTTGACGTGATGGTGCTCGACCTCGCCGACCTCGCGTCGGTCCGTGCGTTCTCCGCCGCGTTCCGCGACGGGTTCGACCGCCTGGACCTGCTCATCAACAACGCGGGCGTCATGTGGCCGCCGGCGTCGAAGACCGTCGATGGGTTCGAGTTGCAGTTCGGCACCAACCACCTCGGGCACTTCGCCCTGACGGCCCAGCTTCTGGATCGGCTGCGAACGACGAGCGGGTCGCGTGTGGTCACCGTGTCCAGCGTCTCCCACCGGTTCGGCGCGATCGACTTCGACGACCTGCACTGGGAGTCGCGGAAGTACCATCCCAACCGGGCGTACGGGCAGAGCAAGCTGGCCAACCTGCTGTTCGCCTATGAGTTGCAGCGGCGCCTCGACCGCGCCGGTTTCGAGACGATGTCGGTCGCGGCGCATCCTGGCTATACGGGCACGGACCTGCAACGCTACAGTGGCTTCCTGCGGCTGCTGAACCCGTTGGTCGCCATGCCGACCTGGCGAGGCGCGCTGCCGACCCTGTACGCGGCGACGGCCAGCGGCGCGGAGCCGGGTGGCTACTACGGCCCCGACGGCTTCGGCGAGCTTCGCGGGTATCCGACGCGGGTCGGGTCGTCGTCCGAGTCGAGGGACGAAGCGGTCGCCGCGAAGCTCTGGCAAGTGTCCGAGGGCCTCATCGGTCTGGAGTTCGCCCTGTAGGCCGTCCGACGCTCTGAGACTGGCCGGGAGGACGGCAACGACCGACACAAGGAGCATGCGATGGTGTCGACTGATGGCGGCAGTGCTGGCGATAGTCCTCGTTGTTCCGGTGTCCGCGGCAGACACGGACCTGCCGTATGCCGAGGTCGTTTCGGCGGCGGCGCGGCGCCACGGCGTCGATGAGATGCTCGTGCACGCGATCATCACGGTGGAGTCGGGCTACAGCGAGCGAGCGGTGTCATCTGCGGGCGCTGAGGGGCTCATGCAGTTGATGCCGACGACGCAACAGGCGCTCGGCGTATTGGACGCGTTCGACCCGCACGAGAACATCGAAGCGGGGGTCGCCTATCTGCGCGGGCTGGTGGATGAGTTCGGAATGGTGTTGGCGGTCGCGGCGTACAACGCGGGTCCGGGCGCCGTTCGCTCGCACCGCGGCATCCCGCCGTTCGCCGAAACGCGATCGTACGTGCGGGCTGTGTTCCGCAAGCTGACGCAGTTGCGGGCTGGTCGCGACCGCATCGGACCTTGAGAGGTCCGCGGGTGCTCGTTGGCCGTTGTGGGCAGACTGCTGGCGCTGCCGTCACCAAGAAAGGACACGTCGCAGGAAGGTCCGCGGCGGAGGTGGCACTTGCGGACGGACGGTCTCAACGCGCCGTACGTTCTCTGCGGCCAACCTCACCAGCGAGTCGCCGTCGACGGTTCGGAAGACCCACTCGCCATTCTCGGCGACGACCGAGGCAGCCTCGATGACGAGCGGTACCGAGGTGGCCTTGCGCGTCACGGCGAACAGACCTACCAACCCACCCTCATCTTCGGATGACGACCGCACTCGCCTCGCCCTCCGTGAGAGAATAGCACGATGAGGGCGACCGCGCCACGGCGCCGGTCGGGGGCAAGAGCCGAGACCCGAATCGAGTCGGACTCCGCGTACGACCCGCCGCCCCGCGGTGATACGATGCCGCAATGTAGGAGACTTACGGGAGATGGGACCGATGCAGGGCGAGCTGGATGTGGTCATCAAGGCCCGGCTGGCGTTCTTCTCGGCGGAGCGGGCACTCGTCAAGGCGAGCGCAGACTACGAGAAGGCGCGGACGGAGTACGAACGAGCGTGCGCGAAGCTTGGGTTGGCTCCACACTACGCACCGGAATCCCCTGGCAAAGGGTAGCGCGCGGCCCATTGGGCGACGGTGACGGCAGCCCGCACGTGGCAGGTGTCGTCGTTGAGGAGCGGGTGCATGACACTGTGCGGGATTGCGATGGGCGCGCGCGGAGACGGCGGAGCATCGCGGGCCAGCGTGCATGGCTACGAGTCCATATGGAACGGCCGGGACGAACTGGTCAACCGGCCGACGCCACCACCACCGGTGCAGGCGTCGGCGAAGCTCTGCGGCGGCTGCTGGCGGTGGCGGCCGCTTCGTGATTTCGACGAACGGCGCATCTGCCGGCACTGCGTCCGGCTGCGGAACAGTGCGCGTGTTCGGGAATCGCGCGAAGCCGCCAGGGCGCGGGGGCTGTGTCAGGCGTGCCAGAAACGCTCGGCTGCGGCCGGTCTGACGATCTGCGAGAGATGTCAGCGCCGCCATCGGGAGCACAACGTCGAACGTCGTGGGCGACTCGCCGGTGAAGGCCGGTGCGTGAATTGCACGGCGAACCTTCCATCAGGGTGGGAAGGCGCACGGTGCGAGGCATGTGTGGACTCCTCGCGACGTAGGATGGCCGAGTTGCGAAGCGCGCGGCTTGCCGCCGGGTTGTGTCGCACCTGCGGCAAGAGACCCCGCGCTGTGCTCGACCGGGGTGCGCTGGCCACGCAATGCCGGCGCTGTCTGGGCCGGGCGGCCGAACGGAAGCGAACTCGCGCCGCAAGGCAGGCGCAGTTTGACACACGACCCGGATATCGGCATTCGGGCGTCGCTCAGGCGATGACCTGCGCTGTGCGAGGCATTGGTATCTAGAGGCCAATCAAGGGGGAGGTAGCCAATGGTTGTCAATACGATGGAGGAGTTGCGGGCGGTCTATCGGCCTCCGGCTGCGCGGGCCGGTCTTAAGGTCCTGGACCGTCTGGACGTGCACTGCCGCAACTTCATCGCGTTGTCGCCCTTCTACGTCATCTGTTCGGCTCGCGCGGACGGGCGGGCCGATGCGTCTCCACGGGGCGATCCGCCGGGAGCGCTGGCTCACGTCCTGGACGACAAGACGCTGCTGCTGCCTGACCGGCCGGGAAACCGGCAGGTCGACACGCTGATGAACTTGGTGGAACGTCCCTACGTGGGCTTGGTGTTCTTCGTACCAGGACTGACGGAGACGCTTCGGGTGAACGGGCGGGCGGAGATCTCCACCGACGCAGAGCTGCTGGAGTCGCTGGCCATCCAAGGCAGGCCTCCCCTCTCGGTCCTCAAGGTAACGGTCGAGGAAGCGTTCCTGCACTGTGCCAAGGCGCTGATTCGAGCCCGGCTCTGGGAGCCAGCGGCTCAGGTCGAACGCGCCCGGTACCCGACCTACGGGCAGGTGCTGGCGGACCAGATCGCCGGCGCGGACGCGGTCGAGATCGACGCCGGCGAGGCGGAGAGCGCCCGAACCGAGCTGTACTGACCCGGCATGGCGGTACTGGCCTCCCCTGCCGACCCGATCAGCCGCCGAGCGCATACCGGACCGTGAATAGCAGCGTCCAGTAGCGCGCGCCGGTGAAGGTCGTGTGGTTGGAGAAGTTCGGGTCAACCGCGTGCAGCGGGTGTTCCTGGTACGTGCCGGTGTACTCGATGTCGCCCAGGACCGTATAGGTCAGCTTCACGCCCAACGCCAACCGGTCGGACACGCCGAAGTCCGCCCCAGCGTGCAGGTGGCCTCCCAGCACGGTGTCCGCCATGTCGGCGTCCTGCCGCGACGTGTAGTGTGACAGCGGTGGGTCGTAGACTCTGTCGTTGCCCGGGTCTCCGTAATGTTGCTCGTAGTGCAAGTCGCGGATTTCGGCGAATGCCGGGCCAAGCCCGATGCCGACGTAGGGCGCGAACCGGCCGGCGTCCCCTCGGAAGTCGTAGTACGCACTGACCGCCAGCGTGCGGACGGTGAGGTTGTCGATCCAGTACTCGGAATCAGACGTGACCGTGCCGCCGCGGCGACGGTCGAGGGGACGCTCCGCGTGGTCGCTGACGCTGCGGAACACCTGTTCGATGCCGTTCATCCGCTGCCCGAACGCCAGCTCCAGGCGCAAGCGGTCGAGCTGGTATCCGGTGGACAGCTCGAACGGCGCGCCGACTGCCGTCTGGAGGTCGTAGGCCCAACGGTAACCGGACTGTTCGGGCCGCGGCTTCTCGTCGAAGCAGGCGTAGCTCGGATAGCAGAGGTGGTCGCGGTTCGAGCCGCGCTGGTTGATGTCCGAGGACCAGTTCACCCCCACGCCGCCGCCGACGTACCACCCGGAGCGCCGCTCGCCCGCAGAGTGCTGAGCGGTCGCATCGGGCACGGAAAACAGCACCAGCACGCCCGTAAGGGCGGGTGCGATGGAGCGAGAAACGCGCATGCATGCCTCCGTAGCGCGGGGCCACACCGGCAGCCACGGATCCGGGCTCGCGAGTCCGGCCGCGCCCGATGCCCGCCAGCCGCCCCTGTCTTTGGGACGCGCATGATGCTAGCACCCGCGGGACGCAGCCGTTCCCCGTCGCCCTCGCGCATGCCCGGTCTCTGCGCCGGGCATGTCACCGGCGTGTCGGTTGTCTGCGGCGAGCA
>JAPOVI010000374.1 GCA_026708265.1 Acidobacteriota bacterium | reverse complement strand
CGGCCCACGGGACCGCCCCTGCCGGCGGGGCGCCCTCCGCCGAGGCCGCGCCCGACGGCCCGACGGTGGCCGTCGTCAGCGGCGGCAACATCGCCCCCGCCGCCCTCGCCGATCTCCTCCGCGCGCCGAGCGGCGTCTGAGCGAGCGCGCCCCGACCGGCGCCGCCCCCTCTCGTGCCGAGCCGGTAGAATCGGGCCGATCGAGTGAGATTGGAGCCGCAGTTGACGCCGCGACCCGCAGCAGCGCCGGTGGAGCCTCCGCGAGAGACGCGGCTGAGGGCCGCTGTCGCGGCCGTACTGGCCAGGCTCGAGCCGGACCAGATCATCCTCTTCGGATCCGCGGCGCGAAGCCGGAGGACCGGGTCGAGCGATCTCGACCTGCTGGTCATCAGGACACCGGAGCCCGGGGAGAACCCGAACGACCGCCACAGATGGCGTTGCGACGAAACCGGGGACGACCTCGACGTGCTGCTGACCGACCGCCAGACCGCCGAACAGTACCGACGGAGCGCCGGATACGTGTACGCCGCCGCGCTGGAGGAAGGACGCACGATCTACGCGCGCGAAGGCGCCCCCGTCTTGCGTACGGGACCACACCTGGTGTGGAACGGAAGAAAGATGGTCAGGAGCACGATCTACGAGCCGGACTACGCGCGCGAATGGCTCGAACAGGCCGAGCGGAAGTGGCGAACGGCAAACCGGGAGGAGCACCCGGTCGACAAGTGCGAGAACCTGCAGGCAGCGATGGAGCGCATGCTGAAGGCTCTGATCGTCGCCCGTGGGCACCGAGTAAGACACCGTCACGATCTGCGGGAGCTCTGGGCGGAGGCCGAAGGACACGGCGAGTCCATCCCTGCCCGGCCGGACCCCGTGGAGCTGGACCGATTGACGAAGTACGCCGGAGAATGGCAGTACCCGGCGCCGGGCATCGAGCCTGACGCGACCTGGAAGGCGATGGCTTCGGTCGGCGAAGACCTGATGCACCACGTGCGCGCGCGGGTGCCGGCCCTGATCGAGGAGACCCGCGGGAAGCTCGAACGAAACGGGTGACGGTCGGCCGTCTACAGGCTCTCCGCGAGGAGGGCCCGCGCGGCCGCCGTCGCCTCCTCCAGCGTCGTCACCTCCCCGTCGAGCTGCCGCTCGTAGACCTGCCGCAGGATGGCGCCGACCCGCGGGCCGGGCGGGACGCCCAGGGCGAGCACGTGACGGCCGAGCAGGATCGGCGCCGGGGGGGCGTGCTCGACGCCGAGCGATTGCGCCCGCTCGAGGAACCAGTCCATCGCGGAGCAGTCGAAGCGCCCGGTGCGTCCCAGGCAGTCCGCCTTGGCGAGCCGGGCCAGGAGCTCCAGGTCGACCTTGCGCGCCAGGCGGCGGAACGCGCCGTCGCCCACCCCGTCGCGCGCCGCCCGCCACATCCCCGGCTTCAGGTGGTGACCGACGAGGCCCAGCACCTGCCCCCGCACGTCGTAGCCGTCGAGCGTGCGGACGCCCAGGCGGCCCAGGAACGCCGTTGCCGGTGCGACCCCCATCGCCTCGTGGTTCAGCGAGCGGATGCGCCCGTCGATATGGGCGGTGGTCGCCGGCTTGCCGAAGTCGTGGCACACCGCGCCCAGCATCACCGCTACGCGCTGCGGGTAGGGGAGATCGTCGATCTGCCGGCGCGCCTCGTCGACGACGAGCAGGGTATGGACCCAGACATCGCCCTCCGGGTGCCACTCCGGCTCCTGCGGGCAGCCGACCAGCGCCCGGAGCTCGGGGAACAGGCGGTCGACCACGCCGAGCTCGCGAGCCGCGCGGAGGCCGATGGACGGCCGGGCGGCCTCGAGCAGCAGCTTCTCGACCTCGCCCCAGATGCGCTCGGCCGGCAGGTCGTCGAGCGGGACGGTGCGGCAGAGCGCCTGCGTCTCCCCCTCGATCTCGAACTCCAGGCGCGCCGCGAGCTGCACGGCCCGCAGCACGCGCAGGCTGTCGTCGGCGAAGGTCGCCGGATCGACCATCCGCAGGCGCCGGCGCGCCAGGTCGGCCCGGCCGCCGTGGGGGTCGAGGTACTCGTCTGCGAGCGGGTCCCAGGCGACGGCATTGACGGTGAAGTCGCGGCGCCGGGCGGCCTCCGCGAGCGGCAGGTGCGGATCGCCGGTCACCCGGAAGCCGCGGTGGCCGCGCCCCGTCTTCGACTCCGTGCGGGGGAGTGCGATGTCGAGCGGCCCGAGCTTGAAGACGGCGAAGCTCGCCCCGACCGCGTTCACCGCGCCCAGGCCCGCGAGCACGCCGCGCAGCCGCCCGGCCGCGAGGCCGTGGACTTCGAGGTCGATGTCGTGGGAGGGGGCGCGGCGCAGCCGGTCGCGCACCCAGCCCCCGACGACCAGCGCGCGGCCGCCGGCCTCGCGCACCGCGCGCGCCACCCGCCGGGCGAGTTCCAGCTCTTCGGACACTGTTGCGGTTCAGCCGTCCCGGGCCACCCGGAAGCCGTAGTCGGTGTAGCGGAACGTCGGATCGAGCTTGCTGCGCGCGGCGCTGCGGCTCATCGTCACCGAGTGGCGCCACGAGCCGCCCTTCGACACGCGTCGCCGCCCGCCGGCCGGCCCCCTCGGGTTGCGCGCCGGCGAGCGGCGGTAGAAGTCGCGCCCGTGCCAGTCGGCGCACCACTCGTGGACGTTGGCCGCGATGCCGCGTACGCCGTACGGGTTCGGCGGGCCGAGCGTTACCGGCCAGGGTCCGTCGAGCGGTCCCCGCCCGCCCTTCGGCAGCCACTCGGGGAGGCCGTCGCCGCCCGGGTAGGCGTCCCCGTCGCGCCCGCCGCGCGCGGCCCGCTCCCACTCCGCCTCGGTCGGGAGCCGAACCGGGTCGCCGGCGATCGACGACCGCCAGAGGCAATAGACGACGGCGTCGTTCCAGCTCACGCCCACCGCGGGCCGTTCCGGGCCCGCCAGGGCGGGGGAGTCCCACTCGCGCGGCGCCTCTCGTCCGGTCGCGGCGAGGAAAGCCGCGTACTCCCGGCGCGTCACCGGGTCGACGGCCAGCTCGAAGGCGTCCACCCAGACGCGGTGCGCGGGGGCCTCGTCCGGCTGCCCGTCGTCGCTTCCCATCCGGAACCAGCCGGCGGGAATGCGCGCGAATCCGCCCATCTCGACATGATGTCACGGCGCGGGCGCTTCGCCCCCGCTGGTATGATCTGCGCGTGCAAGCGACGCACTCGAGCCGGTCGGTTTCCCGCCGCCGCGCGGCCGCGATCGCCGCTCTCGTCGCCGCGGTCGCCCTCTCCGGCTGCTCGATCCGCACGATGGCGGTGAACGCCGTCCTCCCCACGCTGGTGAACCCCGACGTCTACCTCTCCGAGGAGGACCCCGAGGTCGTCCGCGCCGCCCTGCCGTTCCTGCTCAAGACGATCGAGTCGATCATCGACGCCGACCCCGTGCGCCAGGACGCGTTGCTCTTCGCCAACACCGGCTTCCTGCTCTACGCCAACGCGTTTCTGCAGGTGGACGCGGCGATTGCCGAGTGGGACGACTACAGCCTCTCGCAGGAGCTCAACGAGCGCGCCCGCCGCATGTACCTGCGGGCCCGCGACTACGGGCTGCGGGCGGTGGAGATCGATCACCCCGGCATCGGCGAGCGGCTGCTGAGCGACCCCGAAGCCGCCGTCTCGGTGTTCGACGCCGCCGACGTCGAGACGCTCTACTACCTGGGCGGGTCGTGGATGCTCGCCATCTCGCTCGGCCTCGACCGGCCGGCCCTCGTGGCCGACCTGCCGTCGGCCCGCGCGCTGCTCGATCGGGCGCTCGCGCTCGACCCCGGCTACTCGCGGGGCGCGCTCCATTCGGCCTTCATCACGCTCGAGTCGGTCGGCGAGACGATGGGCGGCTCCTACGCCCGGGCGCGCGAGCACTTCGACCGCGCGGTCGAGCTCTCCGGGAGCCTCGACGCCGGCCCCTACGTGGCGCTGGCCACCGGCGTCTCGGTCGCCGAGGAGAACCGGGACGAGTTCCGCGAGCTGCTCGAGACCGCCGTCGCCATCGACCCGGACGCCGAGCCGGCGAACCGCCTGCTGAACCTCGTGGCGCAGCGCCGGGCGCGGTCGCTGCTCGACCACATCGACGACCTGTTCTTCGAGCCGTTCGACGACGAGCTCGATTTCGACCAGGAGATCCGACCATGAAAGCCCTGCGTTTCGCCGTCGTCGTGGCGCTCGTCGCGAGCGGCGTCGTCGTGTCGGCCCAGCGCTCGAACCTGCGGCTCGGGACGATCCTGCCCGCCAACTCCATCTGGGACCGCTCGCTGAAGGAGATGGCCGCCGCCTGGCAGGAGGGCACCGACGGGCGCGTCCGGCTGCAGGTGCGCGGGACGGCCGGTGACGAGTCAACCCTCATCCGCCGGATGCGGATGAACCAGCCGCAGGTCGCGGCCCTGACGCTGCCCGGCCTGTCGGCGATAGACGAGGCGTTCGGCGTCTTCGGCATTCCCTTCTTCTTCGCCTCCGACGCCGAGGCGGCGCACGTGGTCGAAGCGCTCACGCCGCGGCTGCGGGAGGCACTCGCCGAGAACGGCCTCGTGTTGCTCAACTGGGGCCACGGCGGCTGGGCGCACATCTTCTCGGCCACCGCGATCCAGAGCCTCGACGACCTGCGCAGTGCCAGGCTCTTCACCTCGTCCGGTGACGACGGCATGGTGCAGTGGTTCAAGGAGAACGGCTTCAATCCCGTGCCGCTCGCGCTGACCGACGTGCTGATGGGCCTCAACACCGGACTCATCGACGCCTATCCGAGCCCGCCCTACGGCGCCCTGGTGTTCCAGTGGTACCGGCAGACCTCGCACATGCTCGACATCCCCCTCAACCCGGTGTTCGGGGCGACGGTGATGACCCAATCGGCCTGGAACCGGATCAGCGAGGCGGACCGGGAGGTGCTGCTCGAGGCCGCGAGGGAGACCCAGGACTTCCTCTTCGAGGCGGCCCCGGCCCAGGACCGCGAGGCGGTGGCCGAGATGCAGAAGCGCGGCCTGACCGTCACCGCGGTGCCTCCGATGCTCGCCGACTTCCTGCGCGCGGAGGTCGACCGGCTGACCGCCACCTGGCGTGGCAGCCGCGTCCCGGACGACATCTACGACGCCGCCCTCGCCGCCCGCAGCGCCTTCCGGTCGCAGTGAGGCCGGCCCGGGTTCCAGCGCGTTCTTCCCCTCACCGTTCGAGGAGGCGGCGATCCCGACGCTCGACGGTGTCGGCGAATGGGCGACGACCTTTCGTTACCGCCCCGCGGCGCCAGCACGCCGCCGGAAGTCCCGCACCAGCTCCGAACCGGCCGCTGCGTCCGAGCACACCTCGTGTCCCACTGCGTTCCAATGCCCGTCGAGCGGCAGCCAGTCGAATTGCGTTCGGTGCAGCCGGTAGTGCGCGGCGAACGCCGGCTCCAGGTCGATGGTCTCGTATCCCCTGCGGACCACGTTCTCGATGAAGTAGCGCCGCATGGCATCCACGTAGCCCACGTCTGCGCGGTAGACTCCGTTCTCCCCCTCCGGGACATCGCTTCCGTACACGCGAGGACGGATGCCGTCCACGATGAACAGGATCCGGCCCGGCTCCAGGCCGGACGCCGCGGGCAGCATGTCGAGAAACGCGTCGACGGCTCGCTTCGAGTCGACGACCCACGTCGCACGATCCGCCTCCGGGACGCGTGCATCCGGGTCGTCGCCGGTAAACAACCGATGAATCCGTTCCCTTGCCAGGCCCAGGTTGATCGCCAGGTATCTCACCAACGCCGATCCTCTGACCAGCCGGTAGCGCGGGCGGAACTCGAGATCGCTTCGCTCCAACGCGAGCCGGCCGCCGCCGCGTTCCACGAACTGGTGCTTGCCCCCCTGGAACCCGTACTTAGCAAGGCTCTGATCATAGTCGTTGTCGATGATGACAATCGCAAGGCCAGCCGGTCTGAACGTGTCCCGAACGTACCGGGCATACGCCAGGTACTGGCTCAAGGGTGCTCCGGACACACCGAAGGAATAGACACGAGCCGTGCCGTTCAGGCGCGCGGCGAGCCGGCCGTGGCAGGTGTGCTCGAACGGCACCGGGAACGCCTCGACGAAACTGTCCCCAATGACCGCGAGGAGGGCACCGGTCCCGTCGGGGTCGTAATCCTGATCATTGACGAAACCGAAGTTGTTGACCTTGACCTCGTTGACGGGGGAGAAGTTCCACCCCGCCGACCACACGAACTCCCGGTCCGGCCGATAACGGAAGATCGGATTGGCGTCGTTGACCGACAACGCTCGGGGGCCCTCGTTGACCGGCAGTACCCGCGCCACGGTCTCCAAGCAGACGAGTGCGAGGAGCGCACCGAACAGGAGAGCCAGCACGCGGAACGTCCGCGGGCGGCGAACGGCGACGCCCGCGTCCTTCAGTGCTCCGTTAGTACGGTCAGGCACCGCTCAGGGCTCCAGGCTCGTACTCATCCTCCGAACCGCAAGCACAGTGTAACAACAGGGGTAGGCCCGATACAGCCATTCCGCGGCACGCTGGCCGGGGCGGTCGTCGAGCGGCGGCAAGGGTTGGCCATCCGCGCCGGCGTCGGCGCGTCGCCGGCCCGGCTGGTCTTGCGGAGCGCCGTCGCCGTCACCGGGTTGGGCCTGGCCGTGGGGCTGGCGGCGGTCGCCACTCTGGCGGCGGTCGCCGTCGGTCGTCCCTGACCGCGCTGGCCTCCTCGAGGATCGGGGCATCGCGACCCCCGTTCGCGGCGTATGATGTGCTGCACGAGAGCGACGCCGCAGACGTGCCCGCCGGTCCTGCCCTGCGGGTGGACGACGTGGTGGGTTCGGGGTGGACGCTGACCGTCGTCGCCGCGTTGCTCCGGGGGGCCGGTCCTGGGTGCCGCTGGGGGTCAGGCGCGACGCCAGCTCGTTCTCGGGCAATGCGGAGCTCGTACAGCGCGGTGCGCGATGGCTGCCACCCCGCCTCGGGTCGGATCTTGTCGTCGCACTGTCCGCTGCAGGCCTCCCCGAGCACGACCCTGAGCCCGAGGTGACCCATCGCCCCGACCCCCAGGCTTCTTTCCTGCGGGACCGAGAATGACGAACGCATTGGCTTCCCTCAAGCGTCGCTTCGAGCCAGTCGTGACCACCCTCCACGCGGGGGAGGAGTGGCTGGCCGCGGGGGCGCTCGCCGTGATGGCGCTCCTGCCGCTGGCCGAGATCGTCGTGCGCCCCTTCTTCGCGGGCGGCATCCCCGGGTCGATCCCGTTCGTCGAGCACCTCACGCTGGTCGTCGGCTTCCTCGGGGCCGCGATCGCCGCGCGCCGGAACCGGCTGATCGCACTGGCTACCGCCACGTTCATCCCGGAGGGCGTCGTCCGGCAGGTGGCGCAGGGCTTCGCGGCCGCGGTCGGCGCCGGGGTGGCCGCCCTGCTCGCCCGCTCGGCCGTCGACGTCGTGGCCATCGAGATGGAGATGGGCCGGCCGATCGCCCTCGGGGTGCCGTCGTGGGGCTTCCAGCTCGTGCTGCCGCTCGCGTTCGCGGTGATCGCGGTGCGGCTGGCATCGCGCTCGGGCGGCTGGGGCGCCCGCGCGGCGGCGGCGGTGGGGATGGCGGCCGGCGTCTGGATGGGCGACATCGGCGCGGCGTGCGCGGCGGGCGAAGAGGCCGCGTGCACGCTGGCGGGCGGCCCCGGCTGGCCGTGGGTGGTCCTCGTGGTGGCCGCCGCGCTCGCCGGGGCGCCGATCTTCACGGTGCTGGCCGGGGCGGCCGCCTTCCTCTACATGGTGGACGGGTTCGACCCCGGCGCCGTCCCCCTCTACGCCTACGACCTGGCCACGGAGCCGCACCTGCCGGCGATACCGCTCTTCACCCTGACCGGCTTCCTTCTCGCCCAGGGCCGCTCGTCGGAGCGCCTGCTGCGCGTCTTCCGCGCCCTCGTCGGCTGGGTGCCGGGCGGGACGGCCGTCGTCTGCGCCGTCGTCTGCTCCTTCTTCACCATCTTCACGGGCGGTTCCGGGGTGACCATCCTGGCCCTGGGCGGCCTGTTGCTGCCGGCTCTGCTGGCCGACGGCTACCGCGAACGGTTCTCGATCGGCCTGCTGACCGCCTCCGGCTCGCTGGGGCTGCTGCTGCCGCCCGCGATGCCGCTCATCCTCTACGCCATCGTCGCCCAGACCGCGCCGGAGAACCTCTTCGTCGGCGGCATCCTGCCGGGGCTGCTGCTGATCGGGCTGGTGGCGGCGTGGGGCATGCGCGAGGGGATCGTCACCGGGGCCGGCCGCCACGCGTTCGCGGGGCGGGAGGCGCGCGCGGCGCTGTGGGAGGCGAAGTGGGAGCTGGCGCTGCCGCTCGTCGTGATCGGGACGCTCCTGAGCGGTCAGGCCACGCTGGTCGGGACCGCGGCCGTCACCGCGCTCTACGCGGCGCTCGTGACCGGCGTGATCCACCGCGACTACCGGCTCGCGGCCGGCCTGCGGGAGTCGTTCCGGGAGTGCGTCGTGCTGATCGGCGGGGTGCTCATCATCCTCGCCGTGGCCAAGGGCTTCACCGCCTACACGGTGGACGTCGACATCCCGTTCCGGCTGCTGGAGTGGACCGAGGCGCGGATCGACTCGCCGCTGCTCTTCCTCCTGGCCCTCAACGTCTTCCTGCTCATCGTCGGCTGCGTGATGGACATCTTCTCGGCGATCGTGATCGTCGTGCCGCTCATCGCCGAGATCGGCGCCGCCTACGGCATCGACCCCGTGCACCTGGGCATCATCTTCATCGCCAACCTGGAGCTGGGATATCTCACGCCGCCCGTCGGCCTGAACCTGTTCCTCGCTTCCTACCGCTTCGACCGGCCGCTGCTGGAGGTCTACCGGGCGTCGGTGCCGCTGCTGGTGATCCTGGCCGTTGGCGTGCTGCTCATCACTTATGTACCATGGCTGACCCTCGGGTTGCTGGACATCGTGGGCCGACAGTAGAGTCTGCGCCGCCGGGCGGTGCGGACTCCCGTAGGATTGGTTGACGCCAGGCGGAGGCCGCGGCGCGACCTGGCGGTCGCGGCGACGATTGGCGGGCGAGGAGACAGGACCGTGCACAGACCCTTCCGCTCCGGTTCGACGTTGCTTGCGAGCCTGCTGGCGGCCGCCGTGGCGGCGGGCGTCGTCCTCGTCCGGGAGCCCGCGGTCGGAGGGGCCGCGCAGGTCACCCCGGCCGGCGACGGCAAGGAGAGGCACCTGGCCAACGTCCGCCAGCTCACCTTCGGGGGAGAGAACGCCGAGGCGTACTTCTCCCACGAGGGGACCGAGATCATCTTCCAGTCGACGCGCGAGGGCGTGCCGTGCGACCAGATCTTCCGCATGAACCTCGACGGCTCCAACCAGACGATGGTCAGCACGGGCAAGGGCCGCACCACGTGCGGCTACTTCTATCCGGGTGGCGACGCCATCGTCTACGCGTCGACCCACCTCGGGGGCGACGAGTGCCCGCCGCCGCCCAGCTTCCGGATGGGCTACGTCTGGGCCATCTACGACACGTACGACATCTTCCGGGCCGCCCCCGACGGGAGCGGCCTGACCCGCCTGACCGACGAGCCGGGCTACGACGCCGAGCCGACGGTCGGCCCCGACGGCCGCATCGTCTTCACGAGCGTGCGCGACGGCGACATGGAGATCTACTCCATGAACGGCGACGGTTCCGACGTCCGCCGCCTGACCCACCGGCAGGGGCCGGACGGGGGGGCGTTCTTCTCGCCCGACGGGTCGAAGATCATCTTCCGCGGCCGGGAGATTCCCGACGGCCCGGAGTACGACGACTTCAAGCGGCTGCTCGACCAGGGGCTGTGGCGTCCCACCGCGGTCGAGGTCTTCGTCATGGACGCCGACGGCGGGAACGTGCGGCAGGTGACCGACTTCGGCGGCGCGAGCTTCGCCCCGTACTGGCACCCCGACGGGGAGCGGATCATCTTCTCGTCGAACATGCACAACCCGGACGGCCGGAACTTCGACCTGTTCCTGATCAACCTCGACGGCACGGGGCTGGAGCAGGTCACGTTCACGGACGTGTTCGACGGCTTCCCGATGTTCTCGCCGGACGGGACCCGGCTGATCTTCGCCTCCAACCGCGACGCGGCGAAGGAGGGCGACACGAACGTCTTCATCGCCGACTGGGTCGACTGAGCGCGCCCTTCTACCGGCCGAGTTGCTCGTAGATCAGGCTGCGCAGGACGAAGAGGACGTTGGCGGGCCGTTCGGCGAGCCGGCGCATGAAGTAGGGGAACCAGTCGGCCCCGAACGGCAGGTAGACGCGCACGGGGTAGCCCTGCGCGTGGAGCCCCGCCTGCAGGTCGCGCCGGACGCCGTGCAGCATCTGGAACTCGAGCCGGTCGCGGGCGAGGCCCCGCGCCTCGGCGGCCTGCCGCACGGCGGCGATCATGCGCGGATCGTGGGTCGCGAAGGCCGGGCGGGTGCCCGCGTCGAGGAGGCGCTCGGCCAGCGCCGCGAACGCGCGGTCGACGTCCGCCTTGTCGGGGAAGGCGACGTCGGGCGCTTCCCTGTAGGCCCCCTTCACCAGGCGGACCGGGGCGCCGCTATCGAGGACGCGCGCGAGGTCGTCCGGTGTGCGGCGCAGCGCCGACTGCAGCACGACGCCGACGTGCGCATGGCCGGCGGCGCGCATCGCCAGTGCGACGTCCAGCGTCGCGTCCACGACGGCGGCGTGCTCCATGTCGACGCGAATGAAGGAGCGGCGGGCGTCGGCGGCGGCGACGATCCGCGCGAGGTTCTCGCGGCACAGGCGCGGGTCGATCTCCAGGCCGAGCTGCGTCAGCTTCACCGAGAGGCTGCACCTCAGGCCGGCCAGGCGGACCGCGCGGAGCGTGTCGAGGTAGGCACGTGTCGCCGCCTCGGCGGCGTCCCGGTTCCGCACGTGCTCCCCGAGGTAGTTGAAGGTGTGCAGCAGGCCCCGCGCCTCGAGGCCGCGCGCGGCGTCGATCGCCTCGTCGACGTTCTGGCCGGCCACGAAGCGCCGGGCGAAGCGGGCGGGGCCGCGCATGCCCTGGCGGGCCATCGCCCGCTGCAGGACGGAGTTCCCGGCCAGGGCGAGAAAGAACGAGCGGGAGAGCGCGTCGAGCACGGGTCGCGACGGCGTCAGTGCGTGAGCTGCGACCCGCCTCGGTGCCGGATCAGGTGGTCGATGGTGCGTGCGTAGTAGCGCAGCACGGCGCGCTGGCGCACGCGGTAGCGGTCGCCCTCGACGACGATGATGCCGCGCGTCGCGAGCGGGCCGGTCGCCGCCTCGACGGCGGCGCGGCCGGTGCCGACGTCGAGGTTGGCGCCCGCGGATCGCAGGATCTCGATCCGCTGATCGATGCGCTCCTCCAGCTCCGTCCGGGTGACGGACGGCCGGATCGCGGCCGCGACCAGGGCCGTCGGCACCACCTTGTAGAGCCGCCCCATCGCCTCGCGGACGCGCCGGGTCAGCCGCACCATGTCGCGCCGCGCGGTCGGGTCGAAGCCGCCGGCCTCGATGGGGCGGCCGAACGTGACGAAGCAGCGCGACTGGTAGCCGACGGCGTAGCGCACCATCTCGGCGAGCTCGCGGCGGAACGGGCGCTGGCCCCGCTTGACGCGCTGCCGCGCGAGGATGAAGTCCTCCAGGACGAGGTCGTAGGCGATGGCCGTCGGCACGATGACCAGGTCGCTGCGCCGGGACTGCAGGGCGGCGTGCAGCAGCCCCGTCTTGAAGGGCTTGATCTCGCCGCTGTAGGTGCGCCCGCCCTCCGGATACAGGAACAGGTCGTGCCGCTGCAGCAGCTCCGCCACGTAGGCCTTCAGGGTGACCAGGTAGGCCGGATCCTTGGTGTCGCGGCGGATGGGGATCGCGCCGGTGACGTACTTGTGGATGAGCCCGAGGGCGCCGCCGAACAGGTTGATCCCGGCCGCGATCACCGGCGGCCGGATGCCGTTGTCGTCGAGCACGATGGGCTCGATCAGGTAGTCGAGGTGGCTCTTGTGGTTCGAGGCGTAGATGACGCGTCCGGAGCGGGAAGCCTCGCCCACGAAGTGGACGCCTTCCGGAACGCGCTCGATCTTGCGGAGAATCGGGTAGAGGGGATGCTGCAGCGCCCTGTACATCCGGTAGCGCTGCGTCGTCCGGAGCTCGTCCAGGTACCTCGCGATGGCCGCCTGGGCTTCGTCGGGCGACTGGCCCCCGCCGCCCTGGAGGTAGCGAACGACCTCGTCGCGAGACAGAACGGCCTGCGTAATCTCGTCCTGCCCCACGATTCGCACTATATCACTAGGAGCTTGCGCCGCAGAACGCCAACGGAGTGCGTGCCGCGGCGCAAGCTCCTGGGACGGTGGGGGCTGGGGCCGACCCGGAGCGTGCGACGGGTTGGCGGCGCTAGCGGTACAGGGTGACTACCGCGGGCCTCGACAGCCGGACGGTCAGCGTCGACCCGTAGGGCAGGGTGGCGGCCTCGCCCTCGGTGGCCAGCTCGGCGACCGCCCCGCCTCCGGCTCCCGCCGCCCCGCCGATGGCGGCTCCGCGCCGCCCGCCGAAGATGGCGCCGAGGATGGCGCCGCCCACGGCGGCGCTCCCGATGCGGGCGGCGCGCTCGCCGCCGCCGGAGCCGGCCTCGCGGTAGACCGTCTCGGTGACCACCGGCACCTCCACGCCGTCGTCGAGCACGAGGGTGTGGAAGCGGACGCCGAGCCGGGACGTGCCCTTGAGGCGGCCCGCCCGTTCGACCAGCGTCACCGACCCGTGGACGACGGCGCCGGCCGGAACGGCGACCTCGCCGCCGACCAGGACATCGCGGGTGACGCGGGCGTGCACGTCGTCCTCGACCTCGGCCGACTGCGTGCTCACGAAGCTGTCGACCTGCAGGCCGATGACCGAGTCGGCCTCGATGACGAGCTCCCGCATCCGTTCCGCCGGCCGGAGCGGCGGGCGCCCCCCGTCCGCCGGACGGTCGCCGTCCGCCGTACGATCCGACGCACGGTCCGCGGAGCGTCGCCCGTCCGCCGGCCGCCGCCCCTCGGGATCCGCGGGCACCCAGCCGGCGACGCGCGGCAGGTCGCGCGCGCGGTCCCGCCGCGCGGCCGGCGACGGAGCCG
>JAPOVI010000013.1 GCA_026708265.1 Acidobacteriota bacterium | reverse complement strand
GTCGTGGGCGCCGCCAATCACCCCGAGCGTACGAGACGCAGGCGCCGGATGGCGTCGTGCTGCTTGGCCAACCTCGGCACGGCGTAGATCCGCGTCGTAGCGGTGTCGGTGTGTCCGTACAGGTCCTGGATGTTGGCGAGGTTGGCGCCGGCGTGCCGGAGCCACGTCGCAAATGAGTGCGGATCTGATAGACGGTGAACGGCTCTTGCCCGGCCTTCCGTGCTCCAGCCTGAATCGCCTTGTTCGCACTCTGCGTGGAACACGGGCCGAAGGCGTCTGCGGCGATGAAGTCCGCCACGGCGGATCTCGCCGTCCTGGAGCATCCGCAGCAGCTTGGCTTGGCGGACTCGGACGAGGGTTCGTCGATCAAGGTGCGGGTGACATTCACCGACGACGCGGGCAACGAGGCGACGCTGACCAGCGCGGCGACCGAGGCGGTGGTGCCGCCGCTGCCGCCGCTCACGGCGTCGTTCCACGACGTCCGGTCCGAGCACGGCGGCCAGGGCAGCGAGTTCAGCTTTGAGCTTCGGTTCAGCGAGGACTGCGGCGGGCGCCCGCCTACAAGAAGCTCCGGGACGAGGCGCTCACGGCGACCAACGGCCGGGTGCGGGGCGCGAAGCGCGTGGCGCAGAACCAGAACCAGCGCTGGACAATCACGTGCGGCCGCACTCGTCCGAGGCGATGACCGTGTCGCTCGCGGCGACGACGGACTGCGCGGCCGCCGCCGCGATCTGCACTCCGGCCGGCCGGCCGCTGTCGAGCTCGGTCTCGGTGACGGTCGAGGGACCCGCTCGAGCCGCTGACGGCGGCGTTCGAGGGTGTGCCGGGCGAGCACGACGGGAGCACCTTCACGTTCCTGGGCAGTTCAGCGACGACGCGGACGTGACCCCGCGCGTGCTGCGCGAGACGGCGTTCGACGTGACGGGCGGCAGGGTGCGCCGGGCGCCGCGCGTGGACGGGCGCGACGACCTACGGGAGATTCACATCCAGCCGTCGGGCTCCGGGGCGGTGTCGATCACGCTGCCGGCTACGACGAACTGCGACGCTGCTGGGGCGATCTGCACGAGCAACGGCCGGCCGCTGTCGAATTCGAACTCGGCGACGGTGGCCGGCCCGGTGAGCGTCTCGGTGGCCGATGCGCGGGTCGAGGAGGGCGTCGGCGCGGTGCTGGCTTTCGCGGTCACGCTCAGCCGGGCGGCCACGAGCGCGTTCAGCGTCGACTACGCCACGTCGGACGGCAGTGCGCGGGCGGGAGAGGACTACACGGCGTCGAACGGGACGCTCTCGTTCCAGGCGGGCGAGTCGTCGCGGACGGTCGAGGTGGCGGTGCTCGACGACGCGCACGACGAGGGGGAGGAGACGCTGACGCTGCGGCTGTCGAACGCCTCCGGTGGCCAGGTGACCGACGGCGAGGCGATGGGGACGATCGAGAACGCGGACCTGATGCCGGCGGCGCTGCTGGCGCGCTTCGGGCGGGCGACGGCCGAGCAGGTGGTCGAGCACATCGAGGAGCGGATGGCAGCGCCGCGGCAGCGGGGCTTCCGGGCGCGGTTCGCCGGGCGGGAGCTGCAGCCGGGCAGCGAGCGGGACTTCGCGCTCGGATTTCTGTCGCAGTTCGCGCCGATGCGCACGGGTCCGGCAGGTGCGGTCCCGATGGGCGGCGCTGCGATGGGCGGTGCGGTCCCGATGGCGATCGGCTCGCACGTGGTAGGCCCTGGCGCCTTCGGCGCGAGCACGGCCGACATGGACGGCGCGATGAGCATGATGGGACAACGGCCGATGGGCGGCGCGGCGGCAGTGGCCGGCTACGGTCCGGCGGGCGGCGCGCACGGCGGAGGTCTGTTTCGGCTCGATGGCGGGGGGCCGCGACCTGTTCTCAAACTCCGAGATGGAGCTGAACCGCGAGAGCAAGGGCGGCATCCTCTCCGTGTGGAGCCGCAGCTCGAGGTCCTACTCAGCGGTCTGGACGACGCGTTGTCGCTCAACGGCGACGTGCGAACGACGATGGTCGGGGCCGACTATTCGCGCGGCGCGCTGACGGTGGGGTTGTCGGTGGGCCGCACGCTCGGCTTGGGCGGCTACCGCGGCCCGAGCGGCGGGCAGATGAGCACGTCGATGACCGGCGTCTACCCGGGGTGGGCTACCAGGTCAACGATCGGGTGTCGGTGTGGGGGGTAACCGGCTACGGCACTGGCGCGCTGAGCCTGACGCCGGACGGAGCCTCGGCGCTGGAGACTGGCGTGTCGATGGCGATGTCGGCGGTCGGGACGCGGGACGAGCTGATCGGCTCTCGGGTCACCGGCGGGTTCGCGCTGGCGTTCAAGGCCGACGCCCTGTGAACCGGTGCGGCGAGCGACCTGCTCGACGGCGCAGCGGGCCGGCTGAATGCCTCCGAGGCGGGGGTGACGCGGGTACGCACGGCGCTGGAGGGGTCGCGGGGCTTCACCCTCGGCGGCGGCCGGCTGTCACTGACGCCGAGCGTCGAGGTGGGGCTGCGGAGGGACGGCGGCGACGCCGAGACGGGCGCGGGCATGGATGTCGGCGGCGGTCTCGCTTTCACCGATACGGCCACGGGGCTGTCGCTGGAACTGCGGGTGCGGACGCTGGTGGTACACCAGGCCGACGGGTTCGCCGAGCGGGGGATGTCGCTGTCGTTCGGGTGGGACCCGACGCCGTCGAGCCCGCTGGGCCTGACCGCGCGAATGGCCCCGTCGTGGGGCGGGCAGGTTCGTGGTGGGGCCGAGGCGCTGTGGGGTGGCCAGATGGCCTACGGGATGGGCTCGCACCAGATGTACGGCTCCGGCGACCGTGTCGACGCGGAGTTGGGCTACGGACTGCCGGTGGGCGCCCGTTTGGTGGGGACGCCGCACGTCGGGCTGACGACATCGCTGTACGGCCGGGACTACCGAGTCGGCTACGGCCTCGGAGTGCTCGACCGGGGGAACGTGGACTTCGAGCTGGGCGTCGACGCGCAGCGGCGGGAGCGCCTCATGCAGGGCGAGGCCAGCAACGGGTTCCTGGGCCGGGCCACACTCGGCTGGTAGGCGTGGCTCCCAGGACGAACCGGGAGCTGTGCGCAACCCTGCATGGGCGGCTTCGAGTACCTGGCAGACGGGCACCACGTCGATGACGTGGGGAACCTGATCGCCTGCACGTACGTCGACTTCCGCGACCCGGCCGAGCGGTTTCCGGTCACCGTCCTGCGGAAAGCGTCGTCCAAGCGGTACGCGATTCCAGGCTGCGAGACGATCCGCATCTCGAAGTCGGTCTGCTTCCTCGATCAGGGCAAGGGAATCGCCAGGGGCAGCGAGGCCCACTACGGCACGAACGGCTGGGTCTACTGCACGTCCATCGAGCCAGAGACGGCCGAGGAGCAGGCCGCTTGGCGCGCGGCGATGCCGGCCGGCTACGACGCCGTCCCGCCCATTCGCCGGCCGCGGGCGTTCGCGCGAGCCCTCGGAGCGATGGTCGCTGAGCAGGCCGGACCGCGCGGCCGGATCGTCCTGCTGCGGAACACAGTCGAGGGCCGGACGTTCAGCACGGCGCTCAAGAGCCAGACGGTCTACCACGGCGCGGTCGTCTACCTCGACGACCCCTACCAGCGCCTGGAGAGCGCGTCGTCGGAGCTGGAGCTTGCGCTGCTGCTCGTGTTCGTGAAGCACGCGGCGCACCGAGTCCTGCGGCAGTACCGATTCCTGGTGTGGGCGGAGGACAACCGAAGCCAATCCGTTGCCCGTTCGGGGCGCGACTCATCAATCGATGAGCGGGCTGTCAGATTCTTGACGGAGAGTTCGTCATGGATTTAGGTGTTCAAAGGGTACCTGTCTCAGAGAAACATGGAAAGAAGAGTTCTCAAGACGTTCCGCGGCGATTTTGAAATGCAACTGACTAAAGAAGGGCAATTCGCGCGGTCCGTTCCGTGCAGCTCCGACCACTGCGTACACAACCTCCCACTGCCGCGGATCGGGTTGCTCTTCGGGAATCAGCCGGGCCGCGTCCTCCCGGGCTTCCTCGCGCAGCTTGTCCGACAACGCGCGACGAAAAGTAGCGTCGCGAAAAAACGCTTCCGCAGACACTAAACCCTGTGTAAACAAATGGCTGAGGGTTGACGACCGGGACCGTCGCTTGACATGTACGATGCGCCGGTTCGCGTCCAACAGGTCGCAAAACTCGATAGGACTACGGGCCCCGTCCGGCCTGACGAGATACCCATCAAGGAGGTGCACGCCATCTTCCTGCGCGGCCCGGGCGTTGTAGTCGGGTTCGGCTTCTCCCGAACGGCCCGGAGGAAGGAACTCTGGTTCGCGGGAGCGTAGCTCGGCGGCGCGGGTTACGCGCTCCACAAAGTTGGTTTCGATTTGGTACCACGTGCCGCCCGATAGGACAAAGAGGTGCTCGGGGTGGCGCAGTTCCGCGACGAGGCAATCAAATACACTCCAGAGGTAGTGAACGTCGGCAGCACCGCGATACGTCACACCCACTTTGGCCTTCCGAAGTTGCTCTGTAGTGAATTCCCGCCCGCTGTCGGTGACTCTGACGCAGTATTCCTCTATATCTAGATCCAAGAGGTGTTCGTCCGGAAACTCTGCGAGTGCAAACTGGTCTACGTTCTCAACGTCGGTTACCTCGGGTGGCGCCATATGTACTGTGCCTAGGTCCCGGTCGCGCAGTTTGGCTATCAGTTCGTCGTTGAGGCCCGCAATGCGCAGGGGATCGCGAATCGCGCGCAGATCATCGATGAATGCAAACTCTCGCTTATAGTCATCTGACTGATAAGCCGTGAGCAGTTGGTTGCACTTGTCGTGAAGCTGCGCGAAGTTGGGAACATACGTTATCTTCGCTGCGTCAGCGCCTGCGATTCGGGAGCCAATTGTCGGGTCCCGAGGTGTGCCAGTGACACCCTTGACGATGTCTTCCGCTCGGCTCACTCGAAAGTTCTCAAGTGAGGTCGTGCGGCTAGTTTGACTCCGAGTGGTTACGGTGAGTTGTTCGAACGTCCTTGCATCCACACTGCGGAGGCTATTTGGGTCGACCACGTTTAGTGCAACGCGAAGACCGAAGTCGCGTTCAAAGGAATCCAACGACATCAGGTTCCTGCCGTAGCCAAAGGTAACAACAAAAAGACGTCCTGCAGAACGAAGGGCCAAAGCGGCGGAACTAGAGGCATTCCGCAGATCGGGAACTCCGTCCAGGGAGCTACGGAGCCAGGGTACCCACCACGGTGGATTGGCCCGGGGGTTCTTGACGACCAATCGCCCTTCGAATGGATATTCAGCGTTGGCTCCGAGCTCGATCTGGACTACGTCGTCATTTCTAGACAAGACGGCGTCGAAGTCAGTCAGAGGTTCCTTCGCCAAGTAAAAGCTCACGTTTCGCTGTCGGGCCATGGTTCTGTTAGGTTGATTCTGGTGATGGGGCTTGGCCAATCACAACCGTCAAAACGTCGCGCGGACGCTGTCGTCGGCAGCCGGCGCGCCGTCGCGTGGTTGGGGTTCGGTCCCGCGCTCTAGCGGGCTGGGGGAGCAGGGACTTCCGTACAAGAGTGCTTTGTCCAAGGGGCGCTCGTCGGAGGGGCGACGCAGCAGACGGCGGCCGCCCGTTGTTGGTATAGCGAGCACGTCATTCCTCTAAGGCTCGGTTGTGTTCCGGTCCGGCGCGGAACTCCATCATGCGTGATTGGACAGTGCAAGAGCTGGAAGACGGATGTTGACCGGCACGACGCTGTTTCGCTGGTCGGGCAGTGGAATGCGTTCGCCTGGGCAGACTGTGCGGCATGGGTGTCGTGAGTTGTCGCGGAGGCGAGCTTTGCCTGGGATATCGATATTGCTACCGGCGAGGTGTCAATGCCGACGCCGCGTAGGCCTCGGATGCGAGCGGCGAACAGAGTTGTGCCGCGGCCGCAAAACGGGTTCAGCACGACCCGGGCGCGGCGATGTCGCCGCAGAATTCGCAGGGGGAATTCCAGCGGGAACATCGTGAAGTACGGACAAATCGCGTTCAGCGCATGACCGGGATCGTGGGAAAGGGGGGAGCGGGGCATAAACACGCCATCATAGCATTATAGGGCAGGGCCGGTTGGCGCGGTCGACTTGAGGGACCGGTGGTGCGGCAGAGTTGGGAGGCGCGGATGGGTTGACCGGTTGGGCGGGGCTTCGTTCAGCGGAGGAGGGCGGCGGTGCGCGCCTCGGTAGGGACGTTCGGGCGGCAAGGATGTGGCGGCGGTGCGCGCTAGCATGCCCCGTGGGGCCGGATGTGGGGCCTTCTCCAAGGGGCGCCGGGCCGAATCAGTGGTTCCGAAGGCTGGGGGCCAGCGGCCCGGTCTTCGCCTCTCCATCTCAATAGCGGACGATCCCGGACCAGAACATCGCCTCGCCCCGCGTGTCGACCGGCAGCGTGGACCGGAACGCCAGCCGGCCGTCCGCTTCGATGTCGTACAGCGTCAGCATGGCCGGCACGGTCTCCAGACGCCCCTGGACGCGGGTCTGTCCGGGCTCCGGGCTCGCGGCGACCATCGACCGGCCGTCCGGCTGGAACGCCATCGTCCTGACGGCGATGCTGCGGGTGTCGATCGTCTGCACCAGGTTCGGCTCGCCGGTGCCGGCATCGACGGAGAACACCGAGATGGTGTTCTCGGTGCCGTTCGACACCGGCTCGCCCCGAAAGATCTCCGTTCCGCGGCCCCGGTTCGCGACGTACAGCGTCCGGCCGTTGGTCGGATGCATGCGGATCGACGACGTGGTCTGACCGCCGCGATAGGCCTCCGGCGCGGCCAGCGTGGTGCTGACGAACACGGGCTCCTCCGAAAGCGTGTCGTCCGACCGGATGGCGTAGGTGTGCAGCAGGTTCTGCGTCTCCAGATCGACGTAGACCCAGCGGCCCGACGGATGGAAGTCGGCGTGCCGCGCGCGGTACGCCAGTCCTCCGTCGGGCGCGACCGCCTGCTTGTTGGTCAACTGGCCGTTCTCGAAGCCGTATACGAAGAGACCGCCCGGATCCTCCGTGTGGACGCCGGGCTCGGGCTCGTTGCCGCGCGCCGGCAGCAGGACCGCGCGGTTCGAGGGCATGACGTACACCGCGTGCGCGTAGTAGCCCGCATCCAGACTCGCCCGCTGATCCACCATGTCGCCGATCGACCCGTCGGCGTTCAGCCGGTGCACCGAGAGGGAGCTCGGAAAGCTGTACGCCGAGAGCAGGTATTCGCCGCGCTGGTCGACGGTGATGTAGATGGGCCGATGCGGCAGCTCGACAGCCCCGCCGAACGGTTGGAGATCGCCCGACGAATCCACCCGGAACGCGTTCAGGTAGTGGTGCCGCACGCGGGCGGTCGACGTGCGCTGGTCGCTGCTGGCGATGTAGAAGAACCGGCCCGACGGATGCTGCCACCCCTCCTGCACCTGCGCGGGCAGGACCAGCGGGCGCGGTTCCCGGACCAGGGAATCGCCGTCGCGGCGGATCCGGTAGAGCCGGGCGCCCAGGCTGGCATAGTCGGCGCCGCGCGACTGCGGCTGCCCGGCGGCCGTGCCGACCGGACCTGCCGCGACCCAGCCGGCCGTCCCCGCGAGCAGCGTGTTGAACCGACGTCGACCCACTGGCATCCGGGTACCTCTCGCGCCTCGCCGCGAGGCGCCTTCATGACGGATGACGGCGTTCCTCGATTCGCCGTGAGGTCGGCGTTGCGGGCGTCCCGGCGGGCGCCCGCAACCTCGACTCAGTCGCGCGCCGGCGGGAGCGCGAACACGTAGAGCGCGCTGCCGGCCCGCCGGAAACGGTCGGGCGCGTCCGGCTCCGTATCGCCGGTGACCTGCACGCTCCCCGCGCGCTGGCTGCCGATGATGGCGACATACTGCCGGCCGTCCGGCCCGAGGTAGGTGATCGGCGAGTTTCGGAAGCCCGTGCCGGTCTGGAACGACCAGACGATGTCGCCGGTCCGGGCATCGATCGCGCGCACCACGCCCTCGTTCGGACCGCCCTGGAAGAGCAGGTCCCCGCCGGTGGCCATGACCGGCGCGTTGTTGGCGGTCGTGAACTGAATCCGCCACACGGTCTCGCCCGCCACCGGATCGTTGGCCTGCAGCTCGTTGACGACTTCCGCATTGGGCGGGTCGGGCGCGCGGCCGCCGCGTTCACGGAGCGTGTACTCGTTCCCGGGCACATACTCGCCTTCGACCATTCTCAGGCGATCGCAACTGTTCGAGGTCGGGGTGTACACGAGGCCGGTGCGCGGGGAGAACGCGTCGTTCTGCCAGTTGCGGGCGGCGATGCCGGGGCACCAGCCGATGGCGACGTTGTCGGCGTCCGGCACGTAGCGCTGTCGATCCTCGACGTCGGTGAACATCATCTTCGTCATGTCGTAGCGCGGCCGGCCGGTTTCCATGTTGATGCCGTCGAAGATGTCGTTGTAGACGAACATCCAGGGCTCGAGAAGCATCTCGCCCGTCGCGCGATCGAACACGTAGAAGTAGCCGTTCCGCGCCGGGCGGACCAGCGCCCTGCGCGTCTCGCCGTTGATCTCGAGGTCGACGAGGAGGTTCACGTTGGGCTCGTCCAGGTCCCACTGATCCTGGGGGGTCATGTTGTAGGCCCAGACCAGCTCTCCGCTGTCGGCGTCGCGGGCCAGGATGGACGCGCAGTAGTTGTTCCGGTAGCCGGTCAGGCCCCCGTCCTCGTCCAGCTCGACCACGCCCCACTCGCGACGGTAGTCCGGATTCCACGGCGCGCAGTTGCTCGTGCCGTAGTAGAACAGGCCGAGCTCCGCGTCGTACGTGAACCAGCCCCAGACGGCGCCGCCGCCGCGCCGCCAGGAGTCGCCGGACCAGGTGTCGAGCGCCGGGTTCGCGACCCGGTCGTCCGGATAGAAGGGGGCGAAGCGCGCCCCGATGCCCACCTCGTTGTTCGGCCCCATGCTGTAGTACCGCCACCGGAACCGGCCGTCGTCGGTGCTGTAGGCGGTGACGTGGCCGCGGACGCCGCGCTCGCCGCCCGCCACGCCGACGATGACCTTGTCGCCGACCACCAGCGGCATGCCGGGGACCGTTTCCCCGGACGCGACGTTCGCGTTCTCGGCCTGCCAGATCTGCTCTCCGGTCTCCGCGTCGAGCGCGAACACCTGTCCGTCGAGGGTGGCGTAGTAGATCCGGCCGTCGGCGTAGCCGAGGCCGCGGGTCTGCGCGCCGCAGCAGGCGCTCCTCCGTGTCAGCTCCGCATCGGGGATCTCGGGCCGGAACTCCCACTTGATGAAGCCGTCCCGGGCGAGGTCGAGCGCGTAGACGTAGTTCGGCTCCGGGGTGACGATGTACATCGTGTCGCCGATCACGAGCGGCGAGGCTTCGTACGAATCGTGGACGCCGAGCTGCATCGTCCACGCCATCGTGAGCTGCTCGACGTTGTCGACGTTGATCTGATCCAGCGCGCTGTAGTTCCAGCCCGCGTAGTTGGCGTTCGGCATGACCCATTGCGAGGGGTCGCCCGCCGAACCGTCCTGCGCGACCGCCGCCGCCGGTACGCCGAGGAAGAACGACAGCGACAGGAGCGGAATCCACATCCGGCCGCGTCGGCTGTTTGACAGGCTCATCTGTACTCCCTGGAGTTTGTGGTGCGTGCTACTGCCGCAGCCGGCAGTATACGCCCAATGCCCGAACCCCCACACCGATGCGGCGGGGCTGGTTCCGGCCGGAACGGATCGACACGGCCGATACGGTGCCCTACACTGGCCAAGCGGAATCGGCCGCTCGTCGGCCCGGGACAAATCGGAGGCGCTGATGTCTGACCGTCGTTCGCCCTGCCGGATGATCGCGGCGCTCGCCTACGCCGTCGCCTGCCTCCTGACCGCCGCGCTCGACGCCGAGGACTGGCCGCAGTGGCGCGGCATCGACCGGGCCGCGGTGTGGCAGGAGACCGGCATCGTCGAGCGCTTCGCCGAAGGCGGGCTCATCGTCAAGTGGCGCACCCCGGTCCGGGCCGGTTTCGCCGGGCCGGCGGTCGCCGACGGACGCGTCTTCGTGCCCGACTACCGGGAGACGCCGGGTACCCGCACGATGGACGGGCACGAGCGGCTCGTGGCGCTCGACGAGGAGACCGGGGCGGTCCTCTGGACGCGGGAATGGCCGGCCACCTATCGCAACATCGTTCCCGTGTTCGCCACCGGGCCCCGGGCTACCCCGACCGTCGACGGCGACCGCGTCTACGTGCTCGGGGCGGCCGGCATGCTGTCGTGCTTCGAAACCACGACGGGCGATCTCATCTGGCAGATCGACACCGGGGCCGACTACGACGTCACGGTGCCGGTCTACGGCGTCGCGCACTCGCCGCTCGTGGAGGACGATCTCCTGATCACGCTGCTCGGCGGCGAGCCGGACGCGATGGTCGTGGCGTTCGACAAGGCGACGGGGGCGGAGGCGTGGCGGGCGCTCGATACCAACGCGGAAGCAGGCTACTCCTCGCCGATCGTGACCACCGCCGGGGGCGTGCGGCAGTTGATCGTCTGGCACCCGGCCGGGGTCACGTCGCTCGACCCGGCCACCGGCCGCACCTGGTGGGAGCACGACTTCCCGCTCGCGAGCGGGCTGACGATCGGCACGCCGGTCCGCAGCGGGCGCTACCTGCTCATCACGCAGGTGGAGAACGGCGGCCTGATGCTGGCGCTCAACCCCGACCGTCCGGCGGCGCGGCCGGTCTGGACCGGCGCCAACCCCAACCGCACCGACCGCCCCGTGCAGCGATCCATGACGTCGACGCCCATCGTGGTGGGCGACGCGATCTACGGGCTCAACAGCTACGGCGAGCTGCGCGGCGTCGACGCGACGACCGGCGAGCGGCTGTGGTCGAGCGACCGGCTCGTGCCCCAGGACCGCTGGGCGAGCTCGCACCTCGTGCAGCACGGGGACCGCGCGTTCATCTCCGTCGAGACCGGCGACCTCGTCATCGCCCGTTTCTCGCCGGCCGGTTACGAGGAGGTCGACCGGACGCACCTGCTGACGCCCACCACCCGCACCCGCGGCGGCGGCTCCGGCCGCTGGAGGCACGTCGACCGCCCGGTCCTGTGGGCGCACCCGGCGTACGCCAACCGCCACGTCGTCGTACGCAACGACGCCGAGGTCGTGCGCGTGTCGCTGGCCGCCGCCGACTACGAGTAGAGCCGGAGCCACGCTACCTACGGGACGATGTCGCCCTCCGCGTTCGGCTCGTCGAGCGGCGGGCGGAACGCGATGGGGATGCGCCCGGCGAAGTCCCGGAAGTGCCGCTCGGCCTCGGCGTCGCGCCCGAGGCGGCGGGCCACCGCGCCCTGGTAGTAGCTGAGCCCTGCCGTCACGAAGTCCCGTTCGGAGGCGGACAGGAGCGCCAGGTGCGGGTCGCGCGCCGGCGGCGCCAGCTCGGCGAGGCGGCGGAAGAAGGCGGCCAGCTCGGTGGAACGGAACCAGTCCGTCGTTCCCGCGCGCTCCTCGCGCTGGGTCACCGGTGCCAGGTACTCGACGAGCGGCCGGTCGTCGGTGTTGATGGGGCCGGGCGGGATCAGTCCGTCGGCCGCCGACAGGTTGCCGGCGTAGAAGGGGAGCGTCACCGCGAGCGCGGTGGCATCGGGGAGCGGCGCCCCCCCGCTCAGGTGCAGGCCGTTGCGCGCAATCACCGCCGGGTCGAGCGTCGTCGGCCCGGTCGCGCCGACGAAGGCCGCGAACGGGAGCTCCGCGCTGAAGCTGCCGCGCCACAGCGTCACCTGCTCGAAGACGTCCAGCATCGTGCGCGCCACCAGGTCGAACTCGCGGCGCGACACCTGGAAGAGCGGGAACCACTGGACGAAGAGCCCGCCGTCCGCCAGCCGCTCGCGCGCGGCCGCGAAGTGCTCGCGGCTGTAGAGGTTGCCGACGCCGGCCCGCCAGGGGACGAACAGGTCGGCGAGGATCACGTCGTAGCGCTCCGTCGTGCCCAGCAGGTGGTTGCGGGCGTCGCAGGCGCGCACCGACGCCCGCGGGTCGGAGAAGAGCCCGCCGCTTGGCCCGTCGAAGTACGCGGCGGCGGCCGCGATCACGTCGGGCGCGATCTCGCAGACCACGAGCCGTTCCACCGGGTGCCGAAGGGCGGTCCCCGCGGTGATGCCCGTGCCGAGGCCGAGCAGGAAGACGGCGCGCGGGTCCGGGTGGGTCATCAGCGGGAGCAGGGCCTGGTTCTGCTCCTGCTCGAGGGAGCCCGTCCCGCCCAGCGTGTAGAAGTTGTTCATCTTCAGACGCCGGTTCCCGGCCCGCTCGGTGACGGCCACGACGCCGTCGGGGCCCTCCCAGGTGGCGATCAGCGCCTCGCCCCGCTCCGCGGCGACGCCGACCAGCGGCAGGCGCGACGCGTCGAGCGCCGTTGCGAGGAGCGCCAGGGAGCCGACCGTGGCCGCGGCCGGCAGGAGCCGCGCGCGACCGGTCAGCCGCCGCGGCTCGGGGTCCGCACGGCCGCCACGCTCTCGTCGGGAATCGCCCCAGGCGCGCCAGGCGATCGCCAGCGCCAGCAGGAGGTAGCCGGCGGCCATCAGCCGGATGCTGTTCCAGAGGCCGATCGTCCCGAGGAGAACGAAGCCCGCCGCGAGCGCGCCCGCGGCGCCGCCGGCCGTGTTGAGCGCCGCGAGACGTCCAATGACGGCGCCCGGCGCCGCAGGGGAGCCCTCCGAGGCGCGCAGCAGGTAGGGGAAGACGCTGCCGAGCAGGGCCGCCGGCACGAACAGCAGCAGCATCGCGTTGGCGAAGATCGAGACGACGTAGGCCATCCAGGCGTCACCGGTGGCCAGGGTGCTGAGCCCGGCCGTGAGCCGGTGGAAGGCGAAGGGCGTCGCCGCGACGCCGAGCCCCGACAACGCGAGGAGCGCCCACAGCACGCGCGCCGGCGCCGCCCGTACGCGGCAGAGACGGTGCGCAACGGCCGAGCCGGCGGCCAGCGCGGCCAGGAACACGACGAGGATAGTCGAGAAGGTGTAGACCGAGTTCTGCAGGACCTGGGCGAACATCCGCGTCCAGAGCACCTCGAGCCCCAGCGCGAACATGCCGGTGAGGCCGGCGACGGCGGCGATGAGCCACGCGGGGCCAGCCGTGCCGGCCGCGGTCCGCGGACGGCTTCGCGAGACTCTGGAGCGGCGGTTCGGTTGCCGGCGCCGGTCGGCCGGGAGGTCCGGATCCCGTGCGGCTTGGCGCTCTTCGACCTGCGACCACCGTCGACGATCCGGATCATGTTCTCGACGTCGAGG
>JAPOVI010000103.1 GCA_026708265.1 Acidobacteriota bacterium | reverse complement strand
GCGCCGTCAGCTCCGCCGCCGAGAAGGGCTTGACGAGGTAGTCCGCCGCACCGGCGTCCAGCGCCCCGACCATGGTCTCTTCCCGTCCGTAGGCGGAGATGAAGATGACGGGCAGGTCGGCCAACTCGGGCACGCCCTCCAGCAGCTCGATACCGCCCGTCCCGGGCAGCAGCAGGTCCAGCAGGACCAGCGCCGGCCGGTGCCGGCTGACCAGGCCCGCCAGATCGTCCGCGTCGCCGCTCAGGACCGGCGTGTAGCCGGCCTCGGAGAGCGCGTCCTGGACGTAGCGCAGCCTCTCCGGGTCGTCATCCACCACGAGGATGCGCATCTCACGCGGTCCCCGGGAGATCCGGCGGCGCATGGTCCCCGGCTCTCCCCTCGCGGGTTCGTCGGCCACCGGGACCGTGAACGTGAACCGGGTGCCGTGCCCGAGCCCGGCGCTCTCGGCCCGGATGCGGCCCCCGTGCGCTTCCACCAGCCCCTTGCAGATGGCGAGACCGAGGCCGAATCCCCGCAGGCCGTCGCCGCCGCCGACATCGGCGTACTTGCGGAACAGGTGCGGCAGCCGGTCCGGCGGCACACCCCGCCCTTCGTCGGCGACGGAGACAGCGACGTGCACCCCGTCGCGCAACGCCCCGACGTGAATCGAGGACGACTCGGGAGAGTGCCGCGACGCGTTGGAGAACAGGTTGTTCAGCACCTGGACGATGCGCCGCTCGTCGGCCAGCACTGGGGGCAGGTCCGGCGACAGGTCGATGCGGACCGTCTGCCGGCCGCCGCCGCTCACGAACGTCGTGCGGGCCCGGTGCACCAGCGCGCCGACCTCGGCCGGCACGGGGTCGACCGACAGCGTCCCGGAGTCGATGCGCCCCGCATCCAGCAGGTCGCCGATGAGTCCGTCCATGTGGTCGGCCTGCGAGTCGATGATCCGGAAGAACTGCCGCACCTCGGCCGGGTCCAGGACCCGCGAGGCGCGCAGTACGGTGGCCGTCGAGCCCTTGATCGAGGTGAGCGGCGCGCGCAGCTCGTGGCTCACCATCCCCAGGAACTCGGCCCGCAGCCGCTCCAGCTCCTCGAGCGGCGCCAGGTCCTGCAGCGTGACGACCATCGATACGGCAGCGCCGTCCGCCGAGCGGATCGGGGTGGCGTTGACCAGTAGCGTGACGCTCCGGCCGTCGGGGACGGAGAGCACGACTTCCTCGGCGCGCACCGTCTCGGCGCCACCGATCACCTGCTTCATCGGGAACTCCGCCAGCGCGACCTCGCGCCCGTCGGAGAACCGGCACGTGAGCGCGTCCAGCAGCTGCTCCGGCGAAGAGTCGGGCGTGCTCAGCCTGCCGGCCAGCCGCCGGGCCTCCCGGTTGAACGACACGGGATGGCCGGTAGCGGCGTCGAAGACGGCCACCCCGACCGGGGAGGTCTCCACCAGGGCCTCCAGATCGGCCCGCGCCCGCTGCTCGTCGCGGTGCACGCGGGCGTTGGCGACGGCATTGGCCGCCTGCGCGGCGAACAGCACCAGGAGGTCCTCGTCGTCGGCCGTGAACGCCTGCCCGCCCTCCTTCTCGGCGAGGAAGAAGTCCCCGACGTGCAGGCGCCGGTGGCGCATCGGCGTCGCCTGCAGGCTGGTCTTCAGCAGCACGAGGTCCGGGGAGAAGCCGAGCGAGCGAACGTAGGCCTGCAGGTCCGGCACTCGGAGCGGTCCCGGAAGGTCACGCAGGTGCTCGAAGAAGCGCATCGCGTCGGGCCACCGGATCATCTGCCGCCGCTCGTCGACGGTGAGTCCAGAGGTGACGAACTCCTGCGGCTCCCCGGCCTCGTCGATGGTGGTGATTACACCGTAGCGAGCGCCGGTCAGGGTGCGGGCGCTGTCGACGGTCTCGCGCAGGACGGCGCGACGTCGAGGCTCGCGCTGATGCGCAGCACGGCCGCGCTGAGACTGGCGATGCGCTCGCGCAGCGCCCGGATTTCGGCATCCCGCCCGCCGTGTGTCATCAAGGGCCCCCACCTTCATCGGCATCCGCAGATTCCGTGTCCCTGACGGAAAGCGCGCGGGTGTGCACGCCGACCCATCAGTACTCAATCGAGAGCGCGGCCACATTACACGGAAAGGACACCGTTGACAATTCGGCTGACACAGGGGGTACATGGCCTTCGTGGTAGGCTGCCCAGGTGCTGCAGACGGAACAACGGGGCAGCGTCTGCAGCGACGAAGACTGAAGCCGCGGCGTCGCCGCCGTTCTGACTGCGCAGCACGCCGAGAGGGGGTGCTTCCGCGCGGCCACCGCAACCGAACTGCAGCACCGCCGGGCGAATAGCGGAAGCGCAGTCGCCGTGAACGGCAGCAACACACAACAACCCGCGCGGAGAGCCGAGGCCACGAGACACGGCCGCCGATGCAGCCCAGCGCCTGCACGCCGTTGTCGGCACCCGGGATGGGGCTCCCCTACCGCGAAACCGTCGCGGCCCGGAAGGCGCAAGCCGGGGAAGGAGAAGCGTCTTGACCCCGAGAGATTCCAACGACCTGCTTGCTGCGCACGAGCTGTTCTTCCGCGCGCTGTTCCGGACCATGAGCGAGGAGCAGCGGGTGCTGCTCCTCGCTCATCTTCAGAACCTCGTCGAGGCCCAGCATGAACCCTCCCAAGAACTCGAGGAATTCGTCGACCGCATGGGGGTGGTCTCGCACGAGCTGGCGCGCAAGGCGGCGGAGCAGAGGGACAACCTCCTCTAGTAGGAGTATCTCGGGGTCGGGGTGCAACGCGAGCACGTTGAACTCAGCCAAACCCCGGGACAGCAAGACGGGGTGCAGATCCAACACTGGGAGCAATCCCAAGAGGTCGGGCAACGGCTCGAAGAGGGAGATCGCGTGGAGCCACCACATCATCTGCCGCTGGTCGTTGGAGGTCGGAGCAGAAGTGACGGGATTCCACGGTTGTCACGGCTCATCGCGCCGCAGTAGCAGCAGAGGCAGGCCGAGAAGGTGCGACGCCGACTGGCGGGGATCCGGCTTGGGGCGATGACGTGCGCAGCCGACAGCACCGAGAAGAGAGGACATCATGAGACTCCTTGTGCCAGCGGGGGCGTCGCTGCTCGCAAGCATCTGCGTCGTGGTTGGGAGTCAACTGCCCACGGACATCCTGCTCGACGGCTACCTGCTCCGCGCCGAACAGGCTGTCCGAGACGACGATCGCGCTGATGCACTGAGGGCGATGGGCCAGATCGCCGCCCTTCACGAGGAGCACGACCTGGAAACGGAACCGGAGTATCACTACCGGTATTCCGCGGTCTGGAACGCCCTGGGCTCGTGGGAGCGGTCGCGAGCCGCCGCCATCCTCTACCTGCAGGAGACGGGGCGCGACGGCGAGTACTACCGGGAAGCGCTGGAACTCATGAACCGGGCAACCGTCTCCCTGGAGACGGCCGAACGCGATCGAGCGCGACGAGCGGCGGCGCGGGCGCGAGAGCAAGCCGCGAGGGACGCAGCGAGGGCCGAGGCAGAACGGCGGACGGCCGCGGCTCGCGAGTTGACCAGACAGATGGAGTTCGTCCGGATCCCGGCCGGGGAGTTCCGGATGATGCCGGCGAACAACTACGCGCGTCGGGGGCCAGGGGAGCGTCTGGATCCCGCCCACAGCCGGCGGCGCGATGTTCGCATCACACGGCCCTTCGAGATGGGTCGATATGAAGTGACTGTCTCGCAGTGGGACCCGGTCATGGGGAGCGAGACCCGGGACGAACGCCTGTGCTCAAGTTGCCCGGCCAGCTACGTCTCGTGGGAGGACGCGCAGCGTTTCGCGGCCGTACTGACCGAGGCGTCTGACGGGGCGCACATATATCGTTTGCCGACCGAGGCGGAATGGGAGTACGCCGCTCGCGCCGGAGACAACGACGAGCGCTTCGGCCGGCGCAACCTGGAGGAGTCCGTCTGGTTCCGGGACAACGGCGGCCGTTCGGGGCCGCGTCCGGTAGGTTTGAAGCGGCCGAACAGATTCGGACTGCACGACATGATCGGGAACGTGGAGGAATGGACGGCTAACGCGTACTATCGCTACGAAGGCGGTGGACGAAGAGTCGATGACCCGCGTGCGCCGCCGACTTCGAATCGGAGCGCATCACCACCCGAGGTTGTGACTTTAACTCGACCCGGGAGGTGTGCGAGATCGCTTGGCGCTTCCCCACCCGTCGCCCGGACCTCGGCGTCGGGTTTCGTCTGGTGAGGACGGGCCCCAGCACTCAGTGAGGTTCTCAGTCCGGTGTCTGAACCAATGGATGGAAACACCAAACCGCGAAACCGAACAGAGACGCGCGGAGCAGGAGGTCACCATCTCAGACGGTCAACGCTGCCCATCCCTGAGCGGGGCAAGCCCGAAGCGGCACGGGGGTGCTCCGGCAGTAACTGCAGAGAAGACGAAGGAGGCGGCGAGGCGGCAAAGCCCTCCAACCGGCTGCAATGGTACCGCTCGTCGCAGGGCTACTGGCCACGGCTGTGCACGGCCAAGCCCGTACCGTCGGTCCGGAAGTGCTTGGCCATCTTGTACGGACGACTCCCTTGGTGGAAGCCCGTGCTCAGCGGATGTCGAGATGGTCGAATGGCGGCACTACCGCAGCTTCCCGGGCTCCCCCGCGATCTACTTTGCCGTGCGCTTCCGGGTCACCGGTGCCACGCCGGGGTGCTTCGCCGACCTCGACCTCGACTTCCGCTTCCAGCTGACGCAGCGGGATCGCGTCATCCCGGTTCGCTGGGGCGGGGGATTTGAATACGAGCTCGGTCGGGAGAACTACAACTGGTGGTTGCCCGGCAACAGTCGGGAGGGCGGCTACCACGCCTCGTTGCCCTACAGCGGCCCCTACCGGATCAAGTGGACCTGGGCGTGGTGCTGGCGCGTGCCGCCGGTCACGCGCCAGCAGGGCTGCGAGGCGGACGAGCCATGACCCGGGACGTTGCCCGCCTGGCCATCGAAATCGTTCCGGGCGTTCTGGCGCCGGTTCCTGGAACTGCGCCGCAGGCGAGCGATCGTCGGCGAGGGGCCGGGCATCGAAACAGCCCTGTTCGAGGAGGACAGCGGCATGACGCAAGAGGAGGAGAGAGACGCATGGCACCAGGAACGTCAACTACTACATTCGGATCCCCCCGATGATCAAAGCCCAGGAGCAGAAGGGGGCTCCCGTTGATCGCAATCCACACCACCGAAACGGATGGTGCCGATCGAGAGCGGTTCCCTCTTGTCAGCCCTGGGGTTCAGGGCTGAGACCAAGGTGGCGCGCCGGTAGACGCGCGTGCGTTCGGGAAGCCACGGAGGATGCGCGATGTCTGATCCCGGCAAACGCACGGCGGCCGGGACCGCGCCGTCGGACGGTCGTACCCGGCCGGCGAGTCGTCAGGACCACCACGACCTGCTGACGGCCATGCAGGCGAACGCCCAAGCCCTCAAGGCGGCGGACGTGCTGGCGGGACGGGTCGACGCCAAGGTCACGGCGATCGACGTGAAGGTCGCCGCAGTCGACGCGAAGGCCACCGGAAACGGGCGGGCGATCCTCGCGCTCGAGTCGAAGCTGGAAGGCCGGCTCGCGACGGTTGGAGCCCGGCTGTCTGCCCGGCTCGAAGACCTCGACGCGAAGCTGATCGGGCGGGTGGAGGCGCTGTCGTCCCAGGTGAAGGCCAACCGCGACGCGATTCGTGACCTGGGGGCGAGATTCCAGGCGACCGAGACGGCGGTCAACGGGCTCGACGTACGGCTGGAGAGAGTCGAGAAGGCGCTGGCGGCGATCGTCAGGGCGGTCGACGCGAAGCTCGGATGAGGGCGATCGGCCTGGGGCGCTCGATCCACGTCCGCGACGCGCGCGAGATCCAACCGGTCACGTCCATCCTGGTAGCGGCAAGATGAAAGGGGACCCCGTGGCCACTTGAAAAGGGACCTTCCCTCACTCGGAAACAGCGATTTCCTTGGGGATGATCGACGGGTCCGAGACACGGTCGTTTCGTCGAACGAGCCAAGTGGACGCGGAGGTGATCAGGATGTCCCAGTGGGCCGAGGTCCGCCAGCGGCATCTGGTGGAGGGAGTGCCGAAGAAGGAGATTGCCCGGCGGTTGCGGTTGGACGTCAAGACGGTGCGGCGAGCGTACCCGCTGGAACGGCTCGAGTCGCTGCTCGACGGCATCGAGCCGGCCTTCCGCTACTACGGGGGAGGCGTGGTGGTCTGTCATACGGCGCATGATGGCGCTGGCGACGACGGCAGTGGTCGGGACAGTTACCAGCGGGCTCGCCGCCGCCGCGGAGGGTTGCCCGGCGACCGGCTCACCGACCGTGCCGGTTCGCGGCGGCGAACACCGGACACGTCGAAGATCGCCCCGGTCCGCTCTGGGAGGATGAGGGGGAGGAGCAACGCCGGATGAGACGCATCGTCGGCATCCTGACAGGGCTTGCCGTGGCGGGCTGCGACTCGTCTCCAACCATCCCCACGGAGCCGACCGAGTTCCACTGCGGGGCGGACGTGGAGATGGTCGACTGGCGGCACTACCGCGACCCGCCTGGGAGCGCCGCGGTGTACTTCAACGCCCGTTTCCGAATCACGGGAGCGGAACCGGGCTGCGTCGCCGACCTCGATTTCCGCTGGAAGCTGAAGCAACGGGACCGCGTCATCTCGGTCCGCGGCGGGGGCCATTGGATGTACGCGCCAGGCCGGGAAACCGACGACTGGTGGATCCACGGCCCGACAGGCGACTACATCGGCTCCCTGCCCTACTCCGGGCCGTACAGCATCTCGTGGACCTGGGCGTGGTGCTGGCGGGTGACCTCGCTCGCGCGACGGCAGGAATGCACGGCGGACGAGCCGGATTGACGAAGGGGAAATGGACGGCTGGAGCAACGGGAGACAGGGAGTCACCGACCGCAGAAGGTCAGCGGTGCCAGGCCCTGAGCGGGGGAGCCCGAAGCAGTACCGGGTGCGCCGGCAGGGGCTGCAGAGAAGACGAAGGAAGCGGATGCGAAGCAGCGAAGTCCTCCAACGCGCCGCAGTCGTACCGCTCGTCGCAGGCCTCCTGGCGACGGCGGTGCACGGCCAGGGTCGGATGGCGGGCCAGGTCACGGACTACACGGTCGTCGGAGGGGTCGCGGAAACGAACAGGGCGTCGGGCAGAAGCCCGATGGCGTCGACAGCGCAGCCTGGGGGCGAGGCGGGCACGAGCGTCGCCCTTCTCCCGTTCGTCAACATCAGCGGCACCGTGGTGGACGACTTGGTACGGGGCCGGTATCGTCGAGACGCTTGCGGTTTCCCTGGAGGAGGCGGGCGTGGCGGTCGTTCGCGTCAACGTAGCCCCCGGTGCGGGCGACGCCGCGGCTCATGGATCGCGCAGTCCGCGCTGGTTCGTCGCCGGCAGCTACCAGCGGCAAGGGACGCGGATGCGGATCACGGCGCGGGTCGTCGAGGTGGGGACCGGCGCGGTGGTGCAGACGTCGATCGTCGACGGCCCGGCGAGGGAGCTGTTCAGCCTGCAGGACAGGCTCGCGGCGGACTTGAGGCCCGGCCTCTCCGAAGCTGCAGGACGGGCGCGGACGCCGGAAGACGACCCGCCGCCGTCCGCCGTTGTCGAGCGGCCAGCCGAGTCCTCGGTGCCGGAAGCCGCGGGACACCTCGGACCCGCGCCTGTCGCTGAGCGTCCCGCACGGTCTACAGGCGATGGCGGCCGGCGGGCGCAGCCAGCAGGGTCGGATTCGCGGACAACCCCGAGGACCCTGGCCGGCGGTCCGCCGCCGCTGGAGCCTCCGGCGACCATCAGCCGCGACGCCATGGGACGGGCCACCCTGCGAGCGGCGCGGCTGGCGGGTCCGCTCCGGGTCGACGGCGTGCTCGATGAGGCCGTGTACGAGACGGTCCCGCCGTTCGGGGGGTTCCTGCAGCAGTTGCCCGTCGAGGGGGCGCCGTCGGCGCGTCAGGGGCCGGATGAACGCGCGCGACGGTCGCGCGACAGTCGCGGACTTCAATGAGGACGGCTGGCCCGATGTCGCGCTGTTCGATGTGGGAACCTACGTGGGAGAGCGGAGCCTGGCCTCGGAAATCCGCCGGAGCTGTATCTCAGCAACGCACGGGGCGTGCTGCGGCGCAGCAACGCGCTCGCGGCCGCGGTCCGCCGTGAGCACAGGCGGCGACCGAGCCCCGAGTACTCGGGACCGGCCGACCTCCACGTGAAGACGGCGCCGGCCGTGGGCGACATCGACGGCGACGGCGACCTGGACCTGTGGGTCGAGAGCACGGGCGGGGCGAACGTCGCGAGCCACTTGCTGATCAACGGCGGGAAAGGGCGAAGATTCACCCTCGACCCCGACCGCGTGTCGAGCGAGGTCCTGCGCAACAACCCGCCGGAGTACTGGCGGCACGTCGGGAACGCGCTCGTCGACGTCGACAACGACGGCGACCTGGACCTCGTCCTGGGGCAGATCCAGGACGACAACCTCCGCTGGCGCCCGTACAGCATCGTGCTGCCGAACGACGGCACGGGGCACTTCTCGAGCCGCATCGAGTTGCCGGACCCCGCCTTCAACCGGGGACACACGTCGGTGCCGGCCCTGACGCCCTTCGACCTCAACGACGACGGGTATCAGGACCTCCTGCTACTGCACGAGCGCGACGGGCCGGCGAACGCGATCTCGTTCACCGGCCGCTACATCCAGGTGCTCATGAACCGGGACGGCGGGACGTCGTTCGGCGACGAGACGCGGACGTGGATGGGCGGCCAAGGCGCGACGAGACCGCAACGGCGGGGCGACGGCACGCCGCTCTACAACGCCGCCCAGCCGACGATGCTGGACGTGGACCGCGACGGGTGCCTGGACCTGGTCATGTCGCGGGCCGCGAGCGCGATCACGCGGGCATCGCCCCTCGTGTACCGCAACAACGGGAGCGGCAGGTTCCGGGCGATGGCGGCCGCCCCGTTCGCCGGCAGCGACCGCCACTTCGGGTTCGAGGCCGTGCCCCTCGACGTGAACGGCGACGGGGGGGTGGACTTCATCGTGCCGCGCCGCGGCAACGGACCGGACGGCCTCTACGGCACGGAGGACGACTACACGACGTTCGTCACGCTGCTCAACACGACGCCCCCCCGGCCGATCAGGTGCGGACGGTAGGTCCGGAAGAACCCGCCGCCCAGAACCCCGAGACAGGGTCCGAGAACGTCACGGGAAGTGCGGCCGGTAGTGCAGGAACGCGGCCTGCCAGAGCCGGAGTTTGAGGGCGTTCTCAATTCCTGGTGACGCTCTGATTCTGCGGGGGCGTGAACGTGGCGGCCCGGGGTTACGTCTCGATCGAGGTGCGGGAACCGAAGAGCGCCGACTGATGTCGGCGGCGCCGTTCCGGGATCGGGGGTCTTGAAACCCCGTTCCGTCTAGCACCGCTTTGCTCGCAGGCGCGTCGTGTTGACCAGCGCCACGATGGACACGGGGTCGTAGAACTCCGTGTTGACGAAGTCGACCACGCCGTCGCCGTTCACATCAGCCGCGCGGAAGCCACGGCCGGCGGTCACTTCGACGAACAGGTCCGGAGCCATCTGCCGGAACTGGCCGCTCCCGTTGTTCCGGTAGGCGAGCGGGGACTGCGGGGTGATGGGGGCCCAATTCTCCACGACCAGGATGTCCAGGCACCCGTCGCGGTTGATGTCCCCCATGACGGGCACGCCCGGGTTCTCGAGCGGCGTACGGCGGCCCGGCCAGAACCGGCGCCGTGTCTTGCCCTGATTCCCGATCCAGGTGCGCGTCTCGTCGCTGAAGGAGAGGTCGCCCTCCCCGCGGTTGACGAGCACCTGAATGTAGCGGCCAGCCCAGTCGGTCCAGTTCTTGAGGTCGACCTGGTCGTTCCGCTGGTGGAGCTGCAAGAGGTCCTGGAAGCCGTCGCCGTTCACGTCGTAGTGCGTGATCCCGAAGCCCTTGGTGTGCCCGCTCGCGAACCTGGGGTGCGGGAGTTCGACCCGAGTCGGGAAGTGGCCCGTGCCGTCGTTCACGAGGACGATGCTGGACTGGTTGACGTGCGTCGAGTCGGTATCGCGCATCTGCCCGAGCGCCAGATCGAGGTCGCCGTCGTTGTCCAGGTCGACGAGATGGCACGCGAAGTGCCGCCAGAACTCAGGCTCGGGGTTGTGCAGCAACTCGTAGGGCGCGCGCACCGTGTCGACCTCGAACGTCCCGTCACCGTTGTTGATCAGGAAGTGGCTCGTGACGTTGTCGCCGCCCGAGCTCTCGACCCAGAGGTCTACGTCGCCGTCGTTGTCGATGTCGCCGGAGGTCGCCGTCTTGATGTGGAGGTCCGATTCCCCGGAGAGAAAGACTGGCGGGTGTCGGCGATGGTGACGCCGGACGGCCGCTGCCAGTGCATTCGACCGGCGGTGCGCACCCCTCGGCTGACTCAGGAAGAGCTGCGGCGGATTTCCGGCCCCGCTGCTCCGCGCCGTCACGTAGACCCCCGCGTCGAAGACCGCCACGTCGTCGCGCCCGTCGCCGTTGAAGTCGTCGACCACGGCGACGGGCTCGCGCACGCGGATCGTTCCCCGGATCAGCGGGGCGGCCCGGAACCGACCGTCGCCGAGGCTCCTGTACTCGTACATCCGGCCCTTCACGAGGCGGTCCTCGGCGGTGTACGTGCCGTCGTCGCTCGGCTGCCAGTAGTCGGCGAGCAGCACGTCGTCCAGGCCATCGCCGTCGAGGTCGGCGACGGCCGTGACCCAGGCGCCCATCGCGCGGGTCCGGCTCTCGACGGCCTCGAAACGCTGGCCCGCGGCTGGCACCGCGGCCAAGACGATCATGACGGCAACGGTCCTGGTCATGAATCCTGCTCCCGGCGCTGACGGGCTCTTGCCCCTCAGACCTCGCACCGGATGGGCCTGGGCCGCGTCGTGTTCAGCAGCGTGACGAACACGCCGTAGTCGTCTTGCGTGCCCACAATCCGGTCGCGACCTTCGTTGTACTCGAGGTTCACGATGTCGGTCACGCCGTCACCGTTCACGTCGGCGGGCATGACTTCGTCGACGTACATGTCCGCGCGGAGGAACGGCTCCGGACTCATGGGCCGGAACTGCCCGCTGCCGTTGTTGCGGTAGACGAGCGGCGCCTGGCGGCTCACCCGGACCCCCATCCAGACCATGACGAGGTCGAGGCAGCCGTCCCGATTGATGTCGTGCTGGGCGAAGGCGGCGGCGTTGTGGAGGGGCTCCCGGTTGGGCAGGCGCTGCCCTCGAGTGGGGCCCTGAACGATCCAGGTCCGCGTCTCGTCGCTGAACGACTGACCCGCGCGGTTGACGAGCACCTGGATGTAGCGCCCCGTGAAGCCGAGGGCGTTGGGGTTGACGTCGTCGTTGCGGGTGTGCATCAGCAGCAGGTCCTCGAACCCGTCGTCGTTCACGTCGAAGTGGGTCAGCCAGGGGACGGCCGTGAAGCCCCGAAGAAGCGCGCGGCGGCAGGTCGATGCGGGACCGGAAGTAGCCCGTGCCATCGTTCACGAGGACGGTGTTGCGCTGGTGGAAGACGAGCGGGCCGCGGTCGCGGATCTGCCCGAGGGCGAGGTCGAGGTCGCCATCGTTGTCGACGTCGACGAAGTGCCGGCCATCCCAGCCCCAGTACTGGGAGCCGTCGGGCGGCTGGTTGTGGAGCACGGCGCGGGTGGCGCGGTTGTCACGGTCGACGGTGAAGGTGCCGTTTCCGTTGTTGACCAGGAAGTGCTCCTCGACGTTGGCGCCGCCGCCGCTCTGGACCCACAGGTCGACATCGCCGTCACCGTCGATGTCGCCCGACGTGGCCGACTTGATGTGCAGGTCCGCCGGGTTCGACGTCGCGACCGGGGGCGGTCGTCGACAGTGCTCGCGCCGCACCGCGTTCGCGAGCGCAGCCGAGCGGCGGTATCGGCGTCCGTTCGGGGAGCTGACGTACAGCTGCGGCGGGTTGCCGTATCCGCTGCTGTGCTCCCAGACGTAGACGCCCGCATCGAACACGGCGAAGTCGACCCAGCCGTCGCCGTTGAAGTCGTCGGTCACGACGACCGGTGTGCGGGCCCGGATGGACCGGGGAATCATCTCGGCCGGCGCCAACCGAAAGTGCCCGCTGCGGGTCCCAAGGACCACCCGCACCGGCAGCTTGGCGAGGCGGTCGGCGGCCGTCTCGGATCCGTCGTTCGGCTGGCCACCCACGATCAAATCGTCCCGGCCGTCGCGGTTGAGGTCCGCGGCTACAGCCTGCGCGAAAACGGGTGGGCAAGAGGACCTCATCGGTCGTCGTTGGGCTGGTAGGGACGCCGTGCCGCGTTCGCACGCCACGCATGCCAGCAGCGCGAGACCGCAAGGACCCTACCCATGCGGGGAAACCACCGGCGCGAATCGCCTCCGGTAGTACCGGTTCCAGAGGACGACCGCCGGGAGCCCGACCAGGGACGGCGTGACCCACGGCCAGATAGCGTAGAGCCCGGTCAGCTCGAAGGCGAGGCTCTGCTGGACGATGAACGCCGAGTGGAAGGCGATGCCGCCCAGAAGCATCGCGGTCAGGTGACCGAAGAACCAGCCGCGCCGCGGGAGCTTCGCCAGCGGGTCCCGGACCTCGCGGCGGACCACCCACCCGAGGGCGAGACCGATGGGGCTGAAAGCAATCAGGAGCACGGACGCGCCTGACCAGGCGGCCAGCGCCAGGACCACGAGACCGACGGCCCCGACAATCGGCGACCAGGAGAGCGCGACGTGGAACCGTGTCCGCAGGTCTTCCGGACGGGACCGCACCTGCGTGACGCGGACGCCGTGGCGGACCGTAGCGAACGTGATGAGCCCCAGGTACGAGAGGAAGATCGGAAAGGTGTAGAGGTCCGGGTTCTCGGCGAAGGTGGCGCCGGAGAGCTGGTGCGTGACCATCCGGCCGACCGACACGGTGATCGAGGAGATCGCGACCACGTAGGCGCAGTACTCGTAGACCCGCCCGGCCCGGACGTGGAGGGGGCTGCCCTTCCGCGCGAACACGGGCACCCAGAACGCGAGGAGCCCCACGGCTCCCGTCGCCACGTGGAGGCCGACGACCAGCGTCAGGAACGGGTCCATCATCGCGTGCTCCGTTCTGGCCGTCGCTTGGCCAACAGGACGTTGTACATGTGCGTGCTGACAGCGTCGACGCCACGTTCGACTGCCTCGATCCGGACGGCGAGATCGTCCCTGAGCCTCTCGGTCATCCGCCTTGCACCGTTGCGATCACGCCACGCCGCCAGGTAGCGGCGTCCGAGGCGGCAGCATCCGCTAACCAAACCGCCCGAACGCCGATCGACGTCCACCGCGCCAAGGGCCACTTCTTGACTCTGGGAGCATAGCGGACGGATCTGTACTGCCGGTGTCCGCTCATGGCGGTAAAGTGTTAGTTCAGTGTACCAATGCAGACGCCCCGGCCGGCGAGGCGGCAGGATTGGCGTCGATGTGCTCACGTCGACCCACCGAAGGGCCGACGGATCAAGGATGCGGAGCGCTACGGCGCGGGCATGCGATAGCCGACCCGGTGCTCGGTGAGGATGTAGGCGGGCCTCGCCGCGTCGTCTCCGAGCTTGCGGCGGAGCTTCTTGACGAAGGTGCGCACGTGCGCCG
>JAPOVI010000084.1 GCA_026708265.1 Acidobacteriota bacterium | reverse complement strand
GGTCACCGGCTTCGTCATCGAGGCGATCGGGAAGATGGTGTCCTTCCGCATCGGCGCGTTCGCCTCGATGTCCATGAGGCCATGCGCCTCGAAGTGGGCGACGCGGCCGCGACGCGCGACCACGGTGACGGCGCCCGATATCTGCTTCGTATCGATGGCGCGCTGGATCATCTGGCCGATCCGCTCGAGCCGCTTCGCCGACAACCCCACGTCGTCCGGCGCCCCGGCTGGCACCTGGGCGGCGGCCGGGACAACCGCGAGCAGGGATACGAGGACGAGCATCGACGAAAGCCGAGGTACGAGGCGGGCTGGCGATCTCATTTGCTACTCCTTTGGGGTAAAGGCCGGTCTCAAGACGTGGTAGCGGTGTTCGTGGCACAAGAGGTCCCAGCGCAAGTCGGCGACGCGGCACGGGCCTCTTTCACGGCATCGATCCGGCGCGGCGGGTAGCGCACGTACTCGCGACCCGAGGCCTCTTCTATTGCCCGAATCTCCCTGAAGATCGACTTGATGTCGTAACCGTGGCGGGCGGCGTGCTCTTCCCGCAGCGCTCGGAGTTCATCGATTACGGCGTCCGTCATAGCTCATTGGCGTTTGGCGATGTGCCGGAAGTTCCACTCGCCGACCGTCACGACGACGGGCTCACGCGCGTGGGTCGACGCGCTCGCGTTCCCCTGCAGTTGACTCGACGTCGAGTCGGATCTCGACGAGCACGCCGTTCAGCCAGTCGGGCAGCCACGAGGGAACGGTAGGTCGCAGGCGCGCGAAGACGTCGTGCGTGCGCGCCGGATCGTTCTCGATCGCGCGGGCATGGCCGCCGAGCGCCTCCCCGCGGATCTCGAGAGCGACCGGCGCCCCGTCGCCCCGCAACTCCCGCCACCACCGGCCGTCCGCCCCGGCGTAGACGACGTCCCCCTCCCGCAGGTAGTTGACCGGTATGGAGCGGCCGCTCGGCAGGGTCAGCAGCATCACCCGATCCGCACGTTCGCCTTGGGGCAGGGCACGCAACTCGCGCGTCACCGAGCGGTTGCCAAGCTGCGTCAGGAGGAGGAAGGCACCATAGAGGAGCAGGACCGCCCCGCCTGTCAGCACCAGCCAGCGCACCACGGTTCCTCCGGTCAGCGCGCGCTCGCCGCAACCGCCGCCGCGTCTTCGGCCCGCCCGGCCAGTAACATGTTGGCCATGCCGTAGTTCCCCTCGTGACACGCGTACTCGAAGATCGGGTCCGGGCTGCGCGTCATCGGGATGGCGGCGGTGAACGGCGCCGTGAAGGTCGCGGGGTCGTCGACGGTGTACGTGTAGAGCAGCGTGTCGGCGTCCAGCCGGGTGAAGCGCTCGATGAGGCGCAGCGAGGCGCCCGTGCCGAACGCCACGGTCGCCCCGGGCTCGAAGCTGGCGCGCTTGGCGCTGAAGTTGGTGGACTCGACGACCAGCGTGTCGCCGTCCCAGTGTCCGCGGGGGTCGCCGTTCCAGAGGCGCACGGCCTCGGGCGCGTGCGGCCGGCCGTCGAGCGGCACGATCCGGGCGTCGTGCACCATCTCGGTGAGGATCACCACGTGGTCCTCCGCCTGGAAGATCTGGAGGTTGTTGTTGTAGCCGCCCGGCAACAGGGGCGGCCCGACGTTGTAGCCCACCAGGCACCGCGCGGCAAGCCCGCGCTCCTCCGGCCCGTCGGCGCTGAGGCCGCCGATGCGGTAGCGGACCGGCAGCGTCCCGGGCACGTGACGCTCGACCGAGCCCACCTGGCGGATGGCGCCGGGCGTCAGCGGCGGCAGGCGACCGTCCTCCGGGTCGACGATCAGCGACGTCCGGCGGTCGGCTACCGGCCCGCCATGGTCCCACCAGAACTGGTTGTAGGAGCCGACGCTGCCCTCGGGAGGCGGCTGGTCCCACGGACGGAACGCGGCCGTCCGCGCGGCCAGGGCCGCATGCTCCTCCTCCGTGTAGTGGGTCTGGTCGCCCAGCCGTTCGGGGCGCTGGAGAGGAGTGGTGGTGTTGAAGTGCCAGACGCCCTGCAGATCCGGCCGGCCGCCCGGCGTGCCCGCCGGCTCCCCGGCGGCGTCCGACTGGGCGCCCGCGGTGCCGGTGGTAGCGAGCACGAGAGCGGCCACGAGTACCCCGAGCGGCGCGGGGGCGGTGCGCATCTTCATGTTCAGTTCCTCGCCGAAGCCGTCGTTGGAGCCGATTCTCGTACCGTGACCGGTCGACGTCAAGGCGCCCAACCGTCTCCTCCTCCATTGTCACCGGGCTCTCCGAGCTGATCGAGCACTTGGTGGAGCTGGGCCGGGGGGCGCCGCCTGTCATGATACGGCGTGGAAAGGCTACGGTGCCTTACTGTCTGCCTCGGTCAGGGGAGGACGCAGGAGCATGCCGATCACGTTGACCGTGACGGCCCAGGGCCAAATCACGCTGCGCAAGGAGGTGCTCGAGCATCTCGGGATGCGACCCGGCGACAGGGTCGACGTCGCTCTCTTGCGGGGAGGACGGATGCAGGTGCGGGCGAAAGGGGATAGTCGGTGACGACCATCTTTGGGATGCTGGCGAGACGGTCCACGCAACGCGCTCCGTCGAGGAGATTGGCGAGACCCGCGGGGGCAGGATGGGCAGCAGAGCGGTGAAGATGCCGACTCCCTGGGGCGCACTCCCGCGGCGGTCCGGCCCGTTGATTCCCGCGAGGCCCGTGCGATAGCCTTGAGGCCATGGCGCTCCTCCATCAGCGGCCCGGCCCCGCGTCCCTGGAGCTCCACATGCACCCCGTCATCGACATGAACCGGGAGCTGTTCTTCCAGTTCTGCCAACTGAATCGCGACGTGCGGATGGAGCGTAACGCGGAAGGGAGCATCACGGTAATGACACCCGCCGGCGGGGAGACGGGAGCGCGCGGGCTCTTCCTGTCGGCCGCGCTGTATCGCTGGGCCGAAGAGGATGGGACCGGCGTCGCCTTCGATTCCTCGACCGGCTTCGAGCTGCCCAACGGCGCGGTACGTGCGCCGGATGCCGCCTGGGTCCTCCGCCACCGGCTTGCGCGGCTCTCTTCCGAGGACAAGGAGCGCTTCCTGCCGCTGTGCCCCGATTTCCTCATCGAGCTGCTCTCGCCGTCCGACTCTCGTGACGCCGCCCGGCGAAAGATGGAGGAGTACCGCGCGAACGGGGCCCGCCTGGGCTGGCTCATCGATCCCACTCGGCGTCAGGTCGCCATCTACCGTGCCGACGGCAGCCTCGAACAGTGCTCCGAACCGGACTTCGTCACGGGCGAAGCGGTCCTGCCGGGGTTCTCGCTCGATTTCGCCGCCCTCTGGAAGCCGCAATTCTGAGACGGGTCGACAGCGGGGGCGCGGAGTCCGTGAGCCGTCGGCCAAGGCGGCAACCCCAAGGTCGCGCTGCGGCCTCCGCTCGGCGCCCAACCCAATCCTGCAGGAGCCACCGCCGTTCTACGGCGCAGGCTCCTGCCCCGGAGCCACCGCCACCAGCGGGAGCACCACGTGGGACGGGTAGGCCGCCTCGTGGTAGATGGAGTTGTCCGCGGGCACCGTGCGCCGGTGCGTTCCGAGCGGCTCCCCGGTGTTGGGGTTGACGTCGAAGCGCGGGAAGTTGCTGCTCGAGACGTCGATGCGGATGCGGTGCCCAGCCTTGAAGCGGTTCGCGGTGGGATGGGGCTCGACGGTGAGCTCGTAGACCTCGCCCGGCGTCATCATCTCGGGCCGGCTCGGGTCGTTCCGGTAGCGCGCCCTGAGGATGCCGTCGGTGAGGTTCATCTCGAACCCCGTCGGGAAGTCCTCGCTCGGGGGATAGACGTCCACGAGCTTCACCGTGAAGTCGGTGTCGACGGCCGTCGACGACGCGTAGAGGGTGACGCGGATGGGGCCGACGACCTCGACCGGGGCCTCGAGGGGCTCGGTCTGGAACACCACCACGTCGGGCCGCGCCTTGAGCGGCAGGTACGGGGACCGCGAGCCGTAGAATCCATTCTCCGAACCGCCCCCGAGCTGCTTGAACTCCCGCTCGCGCTGGTCGTAGGCGCCGCGCTTCAGCACCCCCGAGAACGACCCGCCGATGGTCGGAACCGGTTGCTCGGGGTCGTAGGTGTAGACGGTCGGCGGCGCTTCGTCCGGCGGCCGCGGGCTCAGGGCGCCGTCGGCCTGGAAGTAGTACGGCGTGGGCTCGGCCTCGGGCAGGGGCCAGGCCGGGGCGTCGCGCCAGTAGCCGCCGTGAACCAGGCGGCCGGCGGCGTCGCGGCGACCGTCGCCGGTGCCCATGACGAAGAGGCGGATAGGCGGCCAGTCGTCGACCCCGGTGGGGACCTGCTTCAGGTGGCGGTCGAACCACTCGCGGTGGAACCCGGTCGCGAAGTCGGGGATGGCCGCATCGGGCCCGAACTCGACGTCGCCGGCGTAGGACCGGGTGTTGGCGCCGTGGGTCCAGGGGCCGACCAGGAGATGAATGGGCGAGGTCCTGGCCCGCGTCAGCCCGGCGAAGTTCTCGAACATGCTGCCCACGTAGGGATCGTACCAGCCGGCGACGTGCAGCATGGGGACGTCGGCCGTGCGGCCGTAGTAGGCGCTCCAGTTCACGCCGAGGCGGGTCCAGTGCCGGACGTCGGCGTCCGGCCGATCGTGGTCGCCGCGGGTGAGCTGGTCGAGCACGTAGTCCTCGAACGCGGGGGCCGCCGCCAGCGGGCTGAGGCCGCGCCGGAGGGGCATCGCCGCGAACCAGTCGGCCACGTGCTCGGCCTCGAAGGCGGCCCGCACGACCGGGTCGGGCGACAGGCGGAGCTGGTCGAAGGCCCAGCCGAGCTGCTGTCCCAGCTCGAACGCGCCGTGGTTGCGCACCTTGTGCAGCCAGGGGTCGGAGATGCCCCCCTGGTTGAGGAGCAGGGGCCCGAGGTGCGGCGGGTTCATCTTGGCCGTGTCGGCCTGGGTGTGGGCCCCGTACGAGGTGCCGAACATGCCGACGCCGCCGGTGGTGTAGGGCAGAGCGGCGATCCACTCGACGGTGTCGTAGCCGTCCGTCGCGTCGAAGTCGTGGTACTTCGAGAAGGTGCCCTCCGACTCGTAGCGGCCCCGGGTGTCCTGCAGCACGACGACGTAGCCGTGGCGCACGAAGTAGGCCGCCCGCTCGACGAGTCCGCGCGCCTCCTTGCCGTAGGGCGTGCGCTGCAGCAGGACCGGGAATGGGGTCTCGACGGGGACGCCAGCGCGCGCCGGCCGGTAGACGTCGGTGGCAAGGCGGACGCCGTCGCGCATGGGCACCATGACGTCACCGGCGTGCAGGACGACTTCGTAGGCGTCCGGGGCCTGCGCCGCTACCGTAGCGGCCAGCGCCAGGGCCGTCAGAAGCGCCATCCCGAACGTGCCTGCCTTCATGGTCATCACCCCCGCGTCCGTGGTCACGCCGCTCGATCTTCTCCAGGAGCCCGCGTTGAGACTCCGCTTCGCACCGAGAGCAGCGAGGCCCCGGTGCGGCCGGTGGAGTGCAGCGGGAACTCTTCGCCTCGGGGCCCCGCCCAGGGCCACCCGCTCACGACGCGTCAGTCCGAACTCCTGTGCCCGGCGCGCCGTTCGCTACCGCCGGGCGGCCGCCCGCTCAGGGCGTGTAGACCCGGCCGTCCTTCACCACCGTGACCACGTTCCGCAGGTCCCGCATGCTCAGCAGCGGGTTGCCGTCGACCACGATCAGGTCCGCCAGCTTGCCGCGGGTGACGGTGCCCAGATCGCCGCCGCGGCCCAGGTACTCGGCGTTGCGGCGGGTCGCCATCGCGAGCACCTCGAGCGGCGCGAAGCCGTACGACACCATCAGGTCCATCTCCTGCCACAGGGCGTCGGTGTGGAAATTGAGCGGCGTGCCGCTGTCGGTGCCGACGAGAACCCGGACGCCGGCGTCCCGGAGCTGGCGCAGCTTCGCCCCCATGTCCTCGATGCGCCGCACCCGCAGGCTGCCGCCGAAGTAGCCGAACCGTCGCGGGTTCTGGATGCTGCGCCGGATGTCGGCCCAGATCGCGGGCGGCGTCAGGGCGCGGGCGCGCGGGTTGTCCCGCCAGTCGGGCCACTCGACCGCCCGGCCCTGGATCACCGTCTGGATCATGGTGGGGATCACGTACGTCCCCTCGTCCACCAGGCCCTGGAGCACCTCGGGCGCGACGGCGGGGCCGGAGCCGACGCCGAGCGACAGGTGCTCGATGCCGTCCTGGCCCGCCCGGATGCGCATGAGGAGGTCGTCGCGGGTCCCGACATGGCCCGTGATGCGGAGGCCCCGCGCGTCGGCCTCGTCGCGAATGGCCCGGAGCTGAGGCTCGGTCAGCCCGGTGTGCACCTTGATGATGCCGGCGCCCTGCGCGATGGCGGTCCGGGCCGCGGCGCGCGCCTCCTCGACGGTCCGCACGTTGACGGTGTGCGACCGCCGGTGGTGCCGGACCACCTGCTCGTCGGTCCAGTTGGTGATCCAGCCCATGCTGGCGACGACGCGGGGCCCCGCCGTGTCGCCGCTCGCGATGCGCTCCTGGATGTGCCCCAGGGCATCCGGCTGCCCCGCGAGGTCGACCACCGTGGTGACGCCGCTCAGGAGGAGCTGCCGCGTCGAGATCGCCATGATCTCGGCGTAGCGGCCCTCCCGATACCGGCCGTGCCAGTGCTGGTAGTCGGAATGGCCGAGGATGTCGAGGTGCACGTGGGCGTCGATGAGGCCGGGCAGGATCGTCATGCCCCGGGCGTCGATCACCTCGGCGCCGTCCGGCACCGTCAGCTCGTCCCGGCTGCCGACGGCGACGATGCGGTTGCCCTCGACCAGCACGACCGCACCCGGCAGCGGCGGCCCTTCGTGCCCGTCGATCAGCAACCCGCCGACGACGGCGAGGTCGGCCGCAGCAGGCTGGGGATCGGCTTCGCCGTCGAACGTCTGCGCGGCCGGAAGGGCGACCGCGGCTGCGATCGGCACCGCCGCGAGGAAGGACCGGAGGCGCGTCCGGAGGCGGGTCGTGTTCATGACGTCGCTCCCTGCGTGGCTTCAGCGTGCCGCCACGATACCATCGCGCCCCCACTCTACCGGCGCCACGAGCCCGTGGAGGATGCCCCCGTTCGATCCCCGGCGCCCTCACGCCGAAGGCGGCGGGCTCAAGCGGGACGGAGATGGGTCGGACGAAGGGGGAACACGGCGCGGAAGCGAGGGCGTCTTCAAGGCGCATCCAGGGCCAGTGCGCTGGCGACGGCGTCCCACGACACCAGCTTGAAGTTCTGATTCTGCCTCGGTCTGCCCGGCTTGCTGATGAAGCCGTCCTGAACCACCAGCAGCCCGGCCGGGTAATTGGGGCCCAGGGGCATGGCGACCAGGTCGATGCCGTCCGTGTTGGCGACCGCGCCGCCGTCGAACGTCACCTGGAACGTGCCGCGGTAGGCGTGGGGCGCCGCCCGATCGTAGACGACGTACGTGTTGTTTCCCTGACTCGATGCAACCAGGAATCCGTCGTCGGGTCCGCCGTGCGGCGGCACGTACAGAGCAAGCCCTTCCACGTCCGCCTGCATGCGGCCGCCCCCCTCTTCCAGCCCGGTGCGGGCAATGAGCGTGCCCGAAGTGCCCGTACCGGGTTCCGCACCGAAGCGCCAGATGCCGACGTCCTCCTCGGCGACGAACAGCAGGCCGTTGGCGTCGTCGGCCACGCAACCTTCCTGCTCCGAGCCGACCCGCAACTGGCGAACCAGCCGGGCCCTGAGGCGGCCTCCACCGTAGTCGGACAGCCGCCACTGCTCGATGAGGCCCGACTGGTCCGTCGAGATGGCAAAGAGGTAGCCGCTCCGGGGGCTCCGGTAGAAGCAGAAGCCGGAGGTCTCCACTTCGGGTGTGGTGCGGACTTCCGTCTCCGCAATGTCGAGCAGCCGACCTGAGGCGGTGTCGAGCTCGAACAGATCGATCCGCGACCCGCGGGGGCTGGTGGCCCCGACGATGATGCGGTCCCGGCCGCCGACGGAAATGCCGTCGCGGATGTCCACGTTGTTGGACCCGCCGGTCTGCCGTTCCGAGATCCGCCGGCCGTCCAGCCGGAACACGCTCATGCCCTCCCGCTTGTTGGCCCCGACGATCAGGCTGTTCGACGGGTCCACGGGATCGACCCACACGGCCGGATCGTCCGCCGCGTCGCACGAGGTGCGTTCCGGTGTCGTCTCCGCCGTCGCCGCGACCACCACCACGTCGTCCGGCCGTGTCCCGCGGTCGGCAGAGATCAGGTTCTCCACCATCCAGCAGTAGACCGTGTCCTGCACCGCCGGGCTCTGCCACGACAGCCACGCGGCGCCGGCCAGCGCGAGCAGCGAGCCGGCCGCCAAGCCCGTGATACGAACGAGACGATTGCTGCCTCTGGTCATTGGGTCGGACCCTTCGAGCGTGCGCCAGCCTCCGCAGCGCCGCCGGACGGCTCCGCCTGATCCTGGCGGACGAGACGCGCCGGGTGCCAGCTGAGTTCCCCAGCGGCGACGTAGTAACTACGAAGGCTCGTCGCGCCAGCGGACGGCGCGCCGCGCGGTCAGCGACGGGTCTATGATGGATCAACGAGCTCGGGGGCTGGCCGCCGACCCGCGCGACGCCCCTGCGGGTCGCTGAACCGGCCGGCCGCCCGCCCGCGACAGGCGCGCGTTGCCCGATGGCTTCATCCTCGCGACCACGCATTGGCCGGCTCGGCTTCCGCCTGCATGTTGCGGCCGACGTCAGCGGGTTGTGCACGGCGCGCCGCCTTTCGCGCCGCTGCTGTTTGTCGATCTCGGAGTCCTGACGGCGACTGGGCCGTGGGCTCTTCTGCCGCCGCGGGACGGCGCCCGCGGTGGAGGTCTGCCCTGATGCACCGGATGCTCCGGATCGAGTGGGATGCCGTGGCCGGCGTGCTGGCCGCGGTGACGGCCATCGTGCTGCATTTCCTCCACGTGATCGAAACCGAAGTGCTGTCGATGATCACGCTCGTGCTGATCGCGGTGATGTTCCTGCGGCTGCTCCGGTCCGAGCACGGGCAGCAGCGCATCGCGGCCGGTGTGGACCGGGGGGAGCAACTGCTGGGCCAGCTCGCCCGGAGCGCCAGGCCCCCGGACGCGCTCGTCATCGGCCCGCGTGAGCTGCGCCAGACGAGCACGGAGTTCTCCCGGGGCGCGAGGGGCGACATGGTCTGGTTCAACGTGTGCCTGTCGATGTTCGCGCGGCAGCCGCTCTTCGACGCCCTGCTGCGGCCGGCCATCGACAATCCCGCGGTGACCGCCGTCACCTTCGTACTCGACGAGCGGCAGCGCGACAAGTGGGAACGGGACGTCCGCCCCAAGGTCGCCGCGTGCGGCGGGGCCGAAAAGGTCGCGCCGCCGGTGTGGTCGAGCCTGCCGGAGGACGTGTCCTTCATACTCGCCGGCTCCCATGCGAGCGGGGCCACGGAATGCCTGCTCAGCTTCTGGGGCGAGCCCTTCAGGTCGCGCCGCGTCGGCCGCGACGTCCCCCGCTACATCTTCCACGTTACCGGCCACTCCGAGCTGATCGAGCGCCTGGTCGAGCTGGACCGCGAGCACCGGCTGTCCCGATGAGGCATGGGAAGGCTATAGTGCCCTACTCGCTAGCCCGAGCGCGGGACGGAGACGGAACATGCCGATCACGTTGACGGTGACGGCCACGGGTCAGGTCACGCTGCGCAAGAAGGTGCTTGAGCATCTCGGGGTGAGGCCTGGCGACCGGGTCGACATCGATCTCTTGCCGGACGGGCGGATGCTGGTCCGGGCGCAGCAGGGACGGCCGGTGACGACGATCTTCGGGCTACTGCCGCGACCGGGAACGCCAACGCGCTCCGTCGAGGAGTTGAACGAAGCCGCAGCCGCCGGATGGGCGGGCGAGCGGTGAAGATCACGACCGGCACGAACGTCCTCCCGCCAGAGCAAGGAGCGCTTCTCACCCGGCTGCATCGGACCCGTCGATTTCACCAACCCCCGCACCTGGGCGGCCGCCTCTCGCGCCGCCCGGTCCGTGAGGAGACGCAATGATCAGGGCGATTCTTGAACCCGAGGGCCGTCACCTGCGGTTCAGCATTGTCATAGTCTCTGTCGCCATCCTTATCCTCCTAATCAGCATCTACCCCTATGTTGCTACTTTTGGGCGCGCCCTCTCGGCTCATCCGTCTCGATGGGGCCAATTCGGCGACTACATCGGCGGGGTCCTTAATCCCAGCATCAGCCTGCTCGCGCTTCTTGCCCTGCTCTATGCGATTCATGTCCAAAGCCGAGAGCTTGGAAACTCCACCCGTGAGCTCGAGAACTCCGTCCGTGTTCTGACAGAACAGAGCGCGTCGCTCAAGCTGCAGAACTTCGAGAGGACGTTTTTTGAAAATGGTCATGCTTCATCATGAAATCATAAGGGACATGGACTTGGACGGTGCCCGAGGCCGCACTACCGGCCGGGACTGTTTTCGTGTGTTTCACAAGAGACTGCGGCGCATACACGAACGGACCGTGGCCGCGACGCCGTTGCAGCGGGCAATTCGCGCGTACGACACCTTCGATCGCGCGCATCGGCCCGAGGTCGGCCACTACTTCCGGAACTTCTACCGCGTCCTCAAGTATGTGCATGAAACTACGTTGATAGATGCAGAGAACAAGGCTAGCTATACTGGTGTACTCCGCGCCCAGCTATCGTCCCACGAGCTGGTCCTATTGTTCTACGGAACGCTGCACTCCGTGGGCGAAGAACTCAAACCTCTCGTAGAACAATACTTCATCTTCGACAATCTGGAGTTCAATAGACTCTACGATCCCGCGAGCGAAGTTCCTCTATACGCGGAATCAGCTTACGGACAACAGAACGTAGCCCCCTACTTCGTTAGGAGCACGGGACGTGTCCCATAGCCAGGATGATGAGAGTGCTCCGTGCCGAACCCAGTCGTCGTGAAGTTGAGGCGGCAATACTCTTGCGCTAGACTGTGCCGCGGCTTCCGCAGGCCGCGTTCCGCGCCGATCGAACGGCGCGGGCCGCGCAAAACTGCTAAGCGCGCAGGTTGAACCGTTCGTCGGGGGAAACTACCGGTCTGAATTCAAGAGCTGCGTCGGACAACACCGACAGGATAATGGACCTCACGGCCTGGAATGCCCGCCTCGCGCAGCACTTCTCGCAGCTTCGCGAAGTCCGTCACGCCACCCGGGGCGACAGGCCGATCTTCGCGCTCGAGCACGGGCTGGACGCAGAGGAGCGAAAGGCAATGGTTGCCGCCCTGCGTGCCCACTTCGCTCAGGCCGCACCGTCCATGGATCACGCGCTCCCCTGGATCGTCTACGCCGCCGAGATCGGCTATGGCTTCACTGGCGACGAATACTGGCAGACCTTCGAGGAGCAGACACCGGGCTGGTCCGAACGAGGCGACCGCTATTGGCTCCGCGACTGCTACCGCATGTTCGAGAGGGAGTATCGTGGGGCGCGACCGTCTGGCCCGTGGGCGGAGCACTTTTCGATCATCTGCTGGCCGATCACTCACGCCATCCTGCCCCGCGACCTGCAGTACCAACTCGCGCGCATCCTCTACGACCTCCGGCACTCATTCTCGGCAGAACTCTTCGAGTCGCCACCGAAGCTCGGCGAGTTCATCGCCGCCCGGAGTTGCAACGGAAGCTCGCGCTTTCAGAACCTCGCGCAAGAGACGCATCTGGTCGGCCAAATCGCAGCCGCTCTGTTGCTGGACGGGCAGCATGGTACGAGCAGCCTGATCCACGCCGCGGCACTACAGAGAATCGGAGTTGATCTCGAACGGAAGCGCCAAGCCCGTGAATGGCTCCGTAGGGCGCGCCGCTCCGCTCATGATCGCGCACAGATCCGCGGCCTCTTGTTTGATCGACCTGTGCCACCGACGTATGACCGTAGTTTGGACGAGGCGCGAACTGAGATTGCTGTCTTGGGCCTCGAGCCGCGGCTAGTCTTGCGACCGAGAGATGCGTCGCGACACTCATGGGACGTCTCGCTCCAGATCCCCGACCTGTCGCACTTGCTGGTCCGCTTCCCGAAGACGCGGGACATCCTGGCAGGATCTCGGTGCACGGTTGCCGGTGCGTCGGGCAGACCACTCGCACGCGGTCGCTGCCTGCACGGGACACAGCGTGTTCGGCTGGCTAGATGGCCACGCGCTGACCAACTGCTCTTGCAGTTCGAGCAGTCCGACCCGCAACTGGAGTATCTCCTACGAACAGAGTGTCTTCTCCGGTCAGGCCCATCCTGGCTCTTCAGAATTGCATCTGATGGTCTTGCATACGAGTTGCGGAGCCGGTGTGTACGCCCCGGGGAGCAGTACATCCTGGTGAGCCCCGACGGCCCAGTTCAGGCTAGCGAGCACCTACAGCCGGTCGAACTCCAGTGCGAGGGCGTGCATGGAGCGCTAATATCGTTGCCCCCGGCGCTCACGTCGCAGTGGGAAGCCAAACTTGACAGCCTCCGTCTGGGGCGAACAAAACAGATCGCGGTTTGGCCGGCCGGACTCGGCGCGGTCTCCTGGGACGGCGAAGGACATGGAGAATGGCTTGCCTCAGAGAGGCCGTGCCTGGCGATTTGTGCCGATCACGAAGTCGGTGCTCTCACGGTCTCGGTGGGGCAGGATCTCTTCGAGAGCAACGACGTCGCCGCGGGAGCGACCACATTCGTCGAACTTCCACAGCTCCACGTTGGCCTGCACACCGTGCGAATCCACACGTGCAGCGGACCCAAAGGAAAACGGCAGTCGACGGATGAACTCGATGTCGTTATGCGAATTCGCCAACCACGGCCGTGGTCGCCGGGCTTGAACTCCCATGGGCCCTTGAGCGTGCAGGTCGATCCCCCCGCGCCTACGCTGGAGGAACTCTGGGAGGGGCGCGTCGAGGTGACAGTGTGCGGCCCCGCAGGGCGGCATGTGAACCGCGGCGTCGCACTGCGCGACACGGCGTCCGGAGCGGCCACCGTCACGAAGCACCTCCCGCCTATCGCGCTCCCAATAACGCCGGACATCTGGAGGCGTCATTTCGGAAGGCATTTCCAGAAGTCCCGCGAGGTGCCGCTCGCGTACGAGACAGCTCAAGTCTGCGAGATCGAGTTCACGGCTGAAGAATTGGGTGCGTTCAGCGTACGCTGCGAGCGTGAGTTCACGCCGCTCCGCTGGGCCGTTAGACGGGACGGACGGCGGTACATGGTGCGCCTACTGGACGACAGCGGGAATACTACCTCACCGCAGATCGTACGGATGGCGTTCGAGAGACCCATGGTAGAGGAGTCGCTTGAGCATGCTCAACCGTACGAGGTACCCACTGCTGGTGGCCTGTACGTCGGGCGCCAGGGCGCGTTTTCCGCGGCAGTCATCATGCCGCCGACGGTTCGAGGTTTCGCCGATCTTCGATGCGCCCCCCACATCCACACACGAGAGCGTTCAGCAGACGCGGTTCTCCGCGCCGTCGCGGTTGCCCGCACCTGGGGCGGTGCACGACTGCCCGGAGAACTTCTCTCAGCGGCTCGTCAGCGAGACGTCCTCCAAGCCCTCGCGGCGCATATCCTTCGGCTGATCGGGGGCGACATATGGGCGGCCGCAGAGCTGTCCTTTAGCAGACGACCCAACGGGTTCACCGACCTTAGCAGCCCGTGGAAAAAGTCGGGCCTGGGCTCGACGGATCGAGGCACCTTCTCTACA
>JAPOVI010000066.1 GCA_026708265.1 Acidobacteriota bacterium | reverse complement strand
CAGGCTCCGGGTCGGCCCCAGCCCCCACCGTCCCAGGAGCTTGCGCCGCGGCACACTCCGTTGGCGTTCTGCGGCGCAGACTCCTGGGGCGGTCAGTCATCCATCGTCCAGAACGCGATTCCTCCGGCCTGCTTCCCGACGTCGGCGGTGCCGACCCGCTCGGCCGTCGCCACGTCGTAGACCTCGACCGTGCCCGGCTCGCTCCCGACGCCTTCCAGGGTGACGAAGGCGTATCGGCCGTCGGGCGTGATGACGACCCCGTGCGGGATGGTGCGCGTGGTCGCGACGCGCGCGCGCTCCGTGCCGGCCTCCAGATCCCAGAAGCCGACGGCGGCGCCCCCCTTGTAGGTGGCTACGAGGGTCGACCCGTCGGGAGTGACGTCCAGGTTGTAGGGTCCCGCCCCGGTCTCGAACGTCCGTTGCACGGTCCACGTCGCCAGATCGACCTCGAAGATGCGCGACACGTTGTTCCCGGTGACGTAGACCCGGCCCTCGGCGGTCGGCGCGGTCACCCAGGTCGGCTGGACGCCGTCGCCGAGCGGGAGGCGGCGCCGCACCTGGAAGCCGAGCGCGTCGACCTCGACCAGCTCGAAGTCCATCATGTTGACGGAGTAGTGCCGCGTTCCGGCCCGGTCGAAGCGCGACCCGTGGGGCATGATGCCGGTCGGAATGCGGGCGACCTCGATCATCGTCTCCGCCTCCACGGCGGAGATCGTGCTCGGCTCCGGCGTCCCGTGCAGATTGAAGTTGACGACGTAGAGCAGACCCGTCGCGGGCGAGATCGCGAGCGTGGCCGGGAACAGGCCGAGCGTGACGTCGCCCAGCCAGCGGTCCGTCCCCGTTTCGTACTTGTGCACGGATCCGAACGGGAAGCCGTGCGCGATCGAGACGTACCAGTGGCGGCCGTCGGGACTGACCGTGATCCCGTGCGGTCCCTCGGTCTCGGTCGGATAGCTCCCCACCGTCAGGGTCTTCACCACCTCGACGCCGCCGGGACCGAAGCGGACGACGGAGACCTCGTCGTCCGACTCGGCGCAGACGTAGACGTAGTAGCTGTGGGCGGGCGGTTCCGGGGCCGCCCCCGCGGCGCCCACGACGCCGTCGCCCAGCAGGACGAGCGCGGCGGCGAGCCGGGTCGCCGCCCGCCTTGCGGTGCTCGGTGCGGCCATGGCGCGCATCCTACTGCGGCTCCCCGATGAAGGGCGGCGGCCCGTCCTGTTCCAGCAGGCGCACGGCCCAGAGGCCGCTGTAGTGGTCGGTGAAGAAGATGTGTCCCTTGTAGGGCTGCGGCCCCCAGACGAACGGCGCGTTGGCGACGAATCCATCCGGATCGAACGGCACGAACATGGCGATCTCCCGGCCCTGCCGATAGAGGTCGCCGAGCAGCTCTCCGGAGACGTCGACGACGCGCAGGCCGCCCGGATAGTAGTAGCCCACGTAGAGAATGTCGTCCTCCACCCAGAGGTTGTGCGACCCGGCCTCCGGCACCTGGTAGCGGGCCACCTCCCGGGGGTCGTCCCAGTCGCTCCAGTCGATGACGTGAATCCAGCCGGCGGTCCGCGTCGGCGTCCCGCCCCGCTCCTCCCGCTCGATCCCCGCCGTTCCGAACGGGTACGCCTCGTCGCCCGCGAACAGGTAGAACGTACCCGTGGAACGGCTCTTGTACGGGAAGGCCGCATGGTTCCAGCCGCTGGGGTACGCGTAGCGGCCGAGCTCGACGGGACTGTCCGGCGTCCCGCCGCGACCCCCGCCCCCGACGTCGAAGGCCACCACCCCGTCGGTCCAGTTGGAGGAGAATGCCACCCCGTCGGTCACCCAGACGTCGTGGACCGCATGCCCGGGCGTGTCGAGCTCGACGCTGCCCACGCGCTCGGGGTTGCGGGGATCCTCGATGCTTACGACGTCGACGCGCTGCCCGGCGCTCAGGGCGTAGACGTGGTCCCCGTCGATGAAGACGTTGTGGACGCCGCCCGTCAACCGGTCGGTGAACTCCGACAGGACCGGCACACCCTCCCGCGGATTGCCCACGCCGAGCACGACGAAGCCGTTGCGCCGGTTCGATGCGCCCTCGCGGCTGATGACCGCGACGTCGCCCGCCGCCGACACCTTCACGTCGTTCACCGTGCGCGCGTCCACCTGGGGCTCGTGGAGCTTCTCGATGCGGGCCGGATCGGTGACGTCCCAGACGAACGCATGGCCGTCGGCGCCCCACGTGCCGGTGATCGCATAGTCGCGGCCGTCGGTCCCTTCCCACACCCAGAGGTCCGACGAACGCCGGTCGAGCACCTCGCCGCGGCCCACCACCTCGATCCCGCGCCGGACGTCGCGCGGCACGATCGACACCGTCTTCGTCGCCGTGTGGGCCCCGGTGGTGGCCATGACCGTGTACGTGCCGGACCGCTCGGCCACGAAGCGCCCGTCGTCGGTGATGTGGGCCGGCGCCCCGCTGGCGATGATGCCGCGCGCCGTCTCGCCGCTGACCGCGAACTGGACCGGCATCCCCCGGATCGGCAGGCCGCGCGCGTCGCGGGCGGACGCGGTGAACCGGATCACGTCCCCCGTGCGCCCGCTCTCCGCGCCGGCGTCGAGATCGAGGGCGATCGTCGGGTTCTTCTCCACCTCGATCGAGAGCGTGTCGGCCTCGTCCCCGGCGCGGGCCGTGATGTCGACGGCCCCGACGGCGCCCAGCGTCAGGAACCCGAAGCCGTCGATCGTCGCCGTCCGCGCGTCGCTGCTGCCGAACGTGACCGGGACGTCGTCGCGCGTGACCCCCGTCACGTCGACCACCGTGGCGCGCAGGCGGGTCCGCGTCCCGACGTAGAACCGCGTCGGCACGTCCTCCATCGTCACCCGGTCGACCGGCGGGAGCGGCACCGTGACGGCAATCTCGGCCCGCGCACGTGCGTTGGCCCGACGGCCGGTCTCCGCCGGATCGGTCGGCACCAGAGCGATGAGCGTGAACTCCCCGGGCCGGTACGCCTCGACCTCGCCCCCCTGGGTGACGCCGACGCTGGCCCGTGCCCGCGAGAAGTAGACGACCGCCGCATCCTCGACGACGGTGCCGTCCCCGTCGCGGACCGTGGCGGTCAGGGTCGTCTTCGCACCGACCTCCAGCGTCACGGAGTCCGGCTCGACGGTCACCGTCCATGCCGGCTCGGCGTCGTCCTGCAGCGTCGTCGACGCGCCTCCCGGGGCCAGGGCCCAGAGACAGGCGGCGACGGCCAGCAACGCGGCGCAGCGGAATCTCCTCACGTCGCCCTCCCCTTGGTGGTGCTCTGGCGCACGGCGCGCGAGCCGGAGCCTGACGGCCTCGGCGGACCCGGCGGGCCTCGCGCGGGATCAGCGTAACATCCCCGCGGGTTCCGGCCGGGCGCAGTTTCCGCACCCCGGCTCGACGGGGCAGCGCGCAGGAACCGCGTCGCGGAACCTCGGGGGCGAAAGTCCATCTCCATGTAAGGTGCTTGCAGTAAGTCATATAGCGCTTCCCATCGTGGACGTTTTCGCTCTGCCGTGGTATGGTACGTCGTTCGCAAGGTTTGCGGCGAACCACCGCCGCCCGCGGCGCGAACGGGAGCACACATGTCGACACCGACCGACCGTCTCGAACGCGAACGCACCAAGGCCATCGACATCGCCGTCGGGCAGATCGAGAAGCAGTTCGGCAAGGGCTCGATCATGCGATTGGGCCAGGACGGTGCCCTCGCCGGCATCGCCAGCATCTCGACCGGGTCGATCAGCATCGACCATGCCCTGGGCGTCGGCGGGGTGCCACGCGGCCGGGTGGTCGAGATCTACGGCCCGGAGGCGTCGGGCAAGACGACGCTCGCCCTGCAGGTCATCGCCCACGCCCAGAAGCGGGGCGGCAACGCGGCGTTCGTGGATGCCGAGCACGCGCTCGATCCGAGCTACGCCACCCGGCTCGGCGTCGATCTCGACAACCTGCTCGTCTCGCAGCCGGACCACGGCGAGCAGGCGCTGGAGATCGTCGAGGTGCTGATCCGGTCGGGCGGCGTCGACGTCGTCGTCGTCGACTCGGTGGCGGCGCTGGTTCCGCGCGCCGAGATCGAGGGCGAGATGGGCGAGGCGCAGGTCGGTCTGCAGGCCCGCCTGATGTCGCAGGCCCTTCGGAAGCTGACCGGGGTCGTCTCGAAGTCGAGGACGTGCCTCATCTTCATCAACCAGCTTCGCGAGAAGATTGGGGTCATGTTCGGCAACCCCGAAACGACGACCGGGGGACGGGCGCTGAAGTTCTACTCGTCGGTCCGCATCGACATCCGCCGGATCGGCGCCATCAAGGACGGCGAGCGCGTCATCGGGGGACGCACTCGCGTGAAGGTGGTCAAGAACAAGGTGGCCCCGCCGTTCCGGGTGGCGGAATTCGACGTCGTGTACGGCGAGGGCATCTCCCGCGAGGGCGATCTCCTCGACCTTGCCGTCGACCGGCGGATCGTCGAGAAGAGCGGCGCCTGGTTCTCGTACGGCGGCGAGCGCCTGGGTCAGGGCCGCGAGAACGTGAAGGGGCTGCTTCGCGAGAAGCCCGATCTCTTCCAGGCGATCGAGCAGCGCGTGCGCAAGGAGCTCGGTCTTCCGGGCGAGGCGCCGGCAGCGCCGGCCAAGGCGCCGGCCTGACGCACGAGCGCCGTGCCCTCGCAGACTCCCAACGCGCTCGCAAGGGCGCGCTTGCGCCTACGGGCGGGCGCCGGTCGGGGCCGGCGGCCGCTTCACGACGAAAAGGCGCTCGCCGGGCCGCATCAGGCCCAACTCGCGGCGCGCAATCGCCTCGATCTCGCGGGGATCCTCCCGCAAGCGGCGAATCCGTTCGCGGAGCGCCGTGTTCTCGCGCCGAATCTCCTCGATCCCGGCCAGGAGGTCGGCGTGCGTGCGGCCAGCCGTCAGGCGGGCGACCACGCCGCGTTCACCGGCGAGGGCGTTCGCGACGAGCAGGCTGGCCAAGAGGGCGAGCCCCCAGCGCACCCGGCGCCGCCGAGCCCGGTGGCGCGCGACGCGGGTCTCCGGCGCCTGGCGAGCCGGCGCGCCGACCGCGCGCCTGGGCTCGTCGACGGTCGCGGGGCCGGACAGGCCCAGCGTGCTCGCCCTGCTCACGGAGAAGAAGGGTACTCCATCGTGAACGGGTCCGGCAGGGGGATGCGGGTCGCCCCCTCGGCCAGCCGGTCCAGGGTGTAGTCCGGGTTGTCCGGATCGCCCTCCGCGATCGTCGCCAGGTCGCCCACGACGAGCAGGACGAGCCGGTCCGGGTGCAGGTACTCCCGCGCGACCCGGAGCACGTCGTCCGCCGTCACGCTCGCGATGCGCTCGCGGTAGGTCGTGATGTACGACGGATCGCGCCCCGTGTACTCGTCGTTGGCGAAGAGGCCGGCCGTGGACCTCGCACTCGAGAAGTTTCGGCTGAACGTCTCGACGAACGACGCGATGGAGGTGGCGAGCTCCGCCTCCGAGACCGGCTCCGACCGGATCCGGTCGATCTCCTCCAGCACGATGGCGGCGGCGCGGGCGACCGTCTCGCTCCGCGACTGGAAGCTGGCCCGGAACGTCCCCTCGTAGTAGGTGCCGAGCCCGAAGGACGAATAGGCTCCGTAGGCCAGTCCCTCGTCGGACCGGATGCGCGTCAGCAGGCGGGCGCTGAAGCCGCCGCCGCCCAGGATGTCGTTCATCACCGTCAGTGCGTAGCGGTCGGGGTTGTCCCGCGTCGTGCCGAGATGGCCAATCGACACGCGCCCCTGGTTGACGTCGTCCTTGTCGACCAGGTACAGGCCGGGCCGGGGCTGGTGGTTCGGCCGCGGCACGGCGCCCGCCGCCGCGTCGGTTGCGGGCCAACCGTCCAGCCGGGCCTCGATCTTCGGGAGGATCTCCTCCGGCTCGACGTCGCCGGAGATGGCGAAGAGGAAGCGCCCCGGGTGGTAGTGCTCGCCGTGGAACGCCACGAGGTCGTCGCGGGTGATGGAGTCCACGGAGGCCCGGGTGACCGGCTGGGTCGTGAAGTGTCCGTCCCCGCGCAGCAGACGCCCCCACTCCCGTTGCTCGATGCTCTGGGTGCTGTCGTTCCGCCGTTCCATCTGCTGCAGGAGCTGGCTCTTCGCCAGCTCGAGCCGGTCCGGGTCGAACCTTGGATGGCGCAGCATGTCGAAGAAGAGATCGAGCGTCTCGTCGAGGTCCTTCGTGAGGCAGTTCATGCTGGCGCGCCCGACGGTGTCGTCGATGCCGGAACGCACGTTGGCGGCCAGGAAGGCCACTTCCTCGTCGAAGTCGCCCGGCGCCAGGCCGGCCGTGCCTCCGGCGCGCATCTGGCCGCCGACGAGCGACGCCAGGCCCGCCTTGCCGGGCGGCTCGAGGTGGGAACCGGTGCGCACGAGGACGCTGACGGTAACCAGCGGCAGCGTACGGTCGGGGACGACGAACGCGACTGCGCCGTTCGACAGGACGTGCCGGTGGCTTGCGGCGTCGGGCGCGTCGAACTCCAGCGGCTCGAAGCGGAGGTCGCTCGGATGGGCCGGAATCGGCTGGGCGCCGGCCGGCGCCGCGGGCCACCCGGCCAGCACGATCAGGCAGGCGGCCACGAGCGGGCCGCGCAAGGGGCGCGCGCGCGTCATCGCTCACCTCCGGGTTCACCTCCGGGTTCACCTCCGAGCTCCGCGAGGCGCCGCTCGAGCAGCTCCTGCAGCACGTCGGCCATGTCCTGGCTCTCGGGCGGCAACTGGGAGCGCATCTGGTCCGCCTGCGCGAGGAACTGGCGCAACTGCTCCTCCCCCATCTGCCCCATCATCGCCCGCAACTGCTCCACCTGCTGCCGCTCGTCGTCGCTCAGGCCGGCCAGCAGCGGATCGGGCTCGGCGTCCTCGCCTCCCTCGCGGTAGTAGACGGCCACCGCGCGCGACTCCGGGGTGAAGTACTTCTGCGCCACGCGCATGACGTCGTCCGCGCTCACGGCGTCGTACAGCGCCGGATCCGTGTTGATGTGCTCCCAGCCGCGATTGCCCTCCCGGATCAGCAACTGCATCATCAACTGGAAGTTGCCCTGGAGGCCGCGGAAGTTGCCCGCCGCGTTCTGGTTCTTGACCTTCTGGAGCTCCCGGTCGCCGACCGGTTCCGTCTTCAGGCGCTCGAGCTCGACGTAGATCGCCTGCTCGACCTCCTCGGGAGTGCGCCCCTGCCGCGCCGTGCCGCGCAGCTCGAACATGCCCTCGAAGCTGAAACCGGCCTGGCCGCCCGACGCCCGCGTGGCGACCTCCTGTTCCTCGACCAGCGCCTTGTAGAGCCTTCCCGTGCGGCCGTTCAGGAGCTGGCCGAGGACGACCAGGGCGGGCTCGTCGACGTGGCCGTCGCGCACCGTGTGGTAGCGGATGGCGACCTGCGGGTTGGTGTCGGCGTAGGCCAGCATCCTGGATTCGGCCAGCTGCGGCATCTCCCGCGTGCGGGGCTCCTCGGGGGTCCGGGATCCTCGCTCGAGCCGACCGAAGTAGCGCTCGGCGAGCGCGATCGCCTCGTCCGGGTCGAAGTCGCCGACGAGCGCCGCCGCGAGGTTGTTGGGCGCGTAGTAGACGTCGAAGAAGGTCAGCGCCTCGTCGCGGGTAATCCCCTCCAGGTCGCTCGGCCAGCCGATGACCGGGGTGGCGTAGGGCGAAGACTGCCAGAACAGCGAGTTGAACTGTTCCTCGAACTTGCCCGTCGGGGTGCTGTCCGTCCGCAGCCGGCGCTCCTCGTGCACCACCGACCGCTCGGCGTAGAACTCGCGGAAGACCGGGTTGGCAAGCCGGTCGCTCTCCATCCAGAACCAGAGCTCCAGCTTGTTGGCCGGGACGTTGACGAAGTAGATCGTGAAGTCGTAGCTCGTGCCGGCGTTCATGCCGGACGCGCCCTGGCCCGTGTAGATGCGGCTGAAGTCCTCCTTGATCAGCAGGTCGCTCTGCCGGGCCAGCAACTCCTCGAACTCGTCGAGTGCCTCCTGGTGCCGCGGCGTGCGCACGACCGGGTCGTCCGCGTCCTCGATCCGCCCCAGCTCGTAGGCCCGCTCCAGCTCCATCTGGGCGCTCTGGATCTCCGCCCGCAGCTCGTCGAGGCGGGCGATGATCTGCAGGTCCTCCTCGATGTTCCGGGTGCCGATGGTCTGGGTCCCCTTGAACATCATGTGCTCGAAGAGGTGCGCCACCCCGGTGATGCCCGGCCGCTCGTAGACCGACCCGACCTTGGCGATCCAGCCCGCGGCCACGTTGGGATCGCCGGGGCGCGGCACGAGCAGCAGGGTGAGGCCGTTGTCGAGCGTGTGCTCGACGACCTGCACGTCCTGGCCCGCCGCGGGCGCCGCGAAGAGCGTTGCGGCCAGCGCCAGGGCGGGGAGCAGCCGGCGCAGCGTCTTCCGCGTCGGGCGTGCGATCGAATGCGTCATGTTGCAGAACTCCACGGCTTGAGTCTGGCACAGTCCCCCGACCGGCGCCAAGCAGCAGCGGTCTTGCCCCCGAGCGCCGCCCTGCGATATGTTGGTGGTTCGCGTCGCTCGCGGCGGGCATGCTGGCCGAGGTAGCTCAGTTGGTAGAGCACATGACTGAAAATCATGGTGTCGCCAGTTCGATTCTGGCCCTCGGCACCACCTTCAAGTCGCTTGATCCCAAGGACTAACCGGAATCCTCCCCGGGCCGCCCTGGCGCCCATAGGGTCCAGATAGGGTCCGAATCCTCCCGCACGGACGGTCGACTGCCCAGGCCCAGCGACCGATGCGGGACGGCGCCCCGCCGGCCCACACGAGCATCGCTCGACAACACCGTGTTCGGTCGGCGGCTGGAAGCCGACGACGTTGAGGTCGGTCGAGTCGGTGATGAGCTGGCTCAGGCTGATGGCGCCGACCGACTCGACGCAGGGACTAGCGATGACGCTGCCAGGTGGCGCGGCTCTCCACTCCGTCGTCACCCATCAGCGACAGCACCAGCGTGTCGCCGTCGTCCGCGAGGTCGTACGAGTAGCTCAGCGTCGCGCCCCGCACATCCGGTCGAGACCCGCCCTCGACCTCATGCTCGACGACTCTCCGAAAGACGTTCACGTCATATCGGCCGTAGTAGGCCAGATAGCTCTCACGGCTTGACAGCTGGACCGACACCCGGCCGCTGGCGTCATTCGACAGCATCCCGTCGGTGAACGCCGAACCGTCCGCGGCCGCCCCACCGACCCGCTCGAACGACGAGAGACCGAACGCGCCGACGAACCGGGCCTTCTGCTCGGTGGCCCGCGCGCCGTTCAACAGCAGCGTCATGCTCCGATTGCCTTCGTGACAGGCAAACTCGTAGATCGGCTCCTCGGTGTTGGTCAGAGGGTACTCCGCCGACCACGGCTCCGTGAACGAGTCCGGGTCGTAGACCGTGTACTCCTGATGCATCGTGGCCCGGTCGATCCGCGTCAGACGCTGCACCAGACGCATACCTGCCCCGGACCCCGCAAAGGTCCAGCGCGGGTCGAAGTTCGTCGATTCGATCACCAGGGTGTCGCCGTCCCAGGAGCCGCGCGAGGTCCCGGTCCACTGCTGGATGGCGCTGGACACCTGCGGCCGGTCGTCCAGCGGGACCGTGATCGTGGCGTTGATGAACTCGTAATGGATGACCACATGATCCGGGGTCTGGAAGATCCGGGCCGGGAACGCACTCCCTCGGAGCGGCAGCATCCCGCCCACCAGGCAGCGTTCGTCCAGTGCCCGGTCCTCGGGGCCCTCCGGGATGCCGCTCATGCGCCGACCTGGCAGGCCCACCCGGTAGCGGCCTTCCTCGGTGCGTGGAATCCGCCCGTTCTCGGGTGAGACGACGAGCGACGTGCGCCCGTCCAGCAGCGGATGGTCGAATATGGACTGGTCGACCCCGCCATCGCCCAGCTCGAAGTCGGCGCTCAGGGCCCGAGCGAGCCCCTCGCGGATGCTCCTCCGCTGAGTGGCAAGAAACTCCGCCTCTTCTTCTTCTGTGAGACGAAGTCTGTCCTCGAGTTCGGCCGGTCGCTCGAGGGGCGTCATCGTGGGAAGCGACCAGGTCCCCTGGAGATCCGGCACGCCCCAGGGCGTACGGGGCGGGCCCGCCTCGTCGGCCGGCTGCGCCAGCGCCGAGCACGGAAGCGCCGCGAGGGCGCCGGCCAGCCCGAGGCATCGCAGGACGTACTGAGCCATGCTCATGGTCTCGTCTCCGCTTTCAGTCGCTGCAGCTCCTCCCGCGACCGGAACTCCAGCTTCGCCACCTTCCCGGCCCCAAGGTAGCCCATGCCGATCTGGGTGCGGCCATTCACCGTCACCGCCTGCAGCCCGTGGGTCTTGGTGCCGATCGTCGGCAGGGAATAGCTGGTCCACTCTTCCGGGCCGGGATCGAACTTCGCGATCGAATCGCCATCGTAGCAGTTCCCGTCCTCATGCTCGGGCGGAAAGGGATACATTTCAGCAGGCCGCCACCGTACCACGAGCAGCCCCAGAACGTGGTGCTCCGCGGATCGGCGCCTGGCCCACAGCCCGCTGCCCGTCACCGACCAGCAGGGGTTCGAGGGGCATAAGCTGCTGCGAGTCAGCAAATCATACCTGGAGTGTGTCTCCGACGATTGCAGGATCGAGCACCTGAAGTTGCCCGGTTTCGTGGACACCTATCCTGTTGGGGAGGAGGAGCGTCCGCGATGCCGAAGACGAGACCGCCGTACGCGGCGGAGTATCGGCAGCCCGCACCCGCAGCGTCATCCGCCTGTCAGGGTCATCCTCCTGCGCGCATCGTCACGGCCGCGCCCGCTCGTCCCCTCAGTCCGACGCCGGTTCTTTCGGGCTTGGCTCCGAGAGGCGCAGCGTCACGCGCATCGTCGTGCCGGCGCCGATGCCGTCGCTGAGGGGCTGGATGCTCCCGCCGGACCCGATGACGAAGTTCGCGGCGGAGTGCAGGCCGAGCCCCGTGCCGTCCTTCTTGGTGGTGTAGCCCGCGGCGAAGACCGAGGGGAGCTGCGACGCCTCGAGGCCGATCCCGTTGTCGATGACGTCGATCGTGAGCCTTCCCTCCTCGCTCGAACGGTACGCGGACAAACGGACGCGGGGCCGCCAGCCGTCCGTACCGAGCCGGGCCGCCCTCTCGTCGGTGGCTTCCAGCGCGTTGACGAGCAGGTTGACGAGCAACTGCTGGAACCGGCCCTCCTGAACCAGCAGCTCGCCCGGTGCGCGCGAGCAGTCGACCTCGATCTCGACGCCGCGGCGCCCGAGCCCTTCCTGCACGACCGTCACCGCATCGGCGAGCGTCTGGGCCAGGTCGATCGTCTTGCGCTCGACCGCGCCGTTCGTGAAGGCGGCCTGCGCGCGGATGATATCGACGATGTGCCGCACGCGTTCCCGCACGCGGGTGGACGTCCTCCACAGGCTGCGCTGCTCCCGGGTCAGGTCGCTGATCAGCGCAAGCAGGAAGGGCCTGATCCGGCGGCCCTGATCGTCATGCGCCAGCCAGTCGATCCAGTCGCGCTCGTGCTCGCGGACGAGGCCCGCCAGGGCGTCGAAGCGCCTGACCAGCTCGTTGTCCTCCAGCCACCCGTGCAGCGTGTCCACCCCTGTCGCGACGCTGTTGATCGCGTTCCCGATGTTGTGCTGCAACGTGTCGATGACCTCCAGGCGTCCGTGGGCGAAGGCCTGGAACAGGGCCTCCTCCTGCATCTTGCGCTCCGACACGTCGCGGAAGACGGCTACGCTGCCGGCGATCCGACGCGCCTCATCGCGCAGCGGACTCGCGTTCACGCTGATGTAGACACCCTCCGGGATGCCGGGGCTGCGGACGAAGAGCACGAGGTCCTCGATCGTCTCGCCGCGCACGGCGCGCACGCTCGGCATCTCCTCCGCCGGCACGCGAGTCGTCCGGTCCAGGTAGAACAGCCCGCTGTCGTCGGCCCATTCGTCGGGGATGTGGTCCGGAACGTCGTTCCCGATGATGCGTTTCGCGCTCGGGTTGGCCAGCGTGATTCGCAGTTGCGCGTCGGTCACCACGACGCCGTCGCCCATGCTGCGGATGATCGCGTCCAGCACCTGCACGCGCTCGTGCACCTCGGCCTCGATTGTCCGGGCCCTCGCCGCCTCCTGCGAGGCGGACGTGACGTTCCGCATCACGACGGCGCCCCCGATGCACCGGCCGCTCGCATCCCGCAACGGGTACCCGCTGGCGACCAGCCAGATGTCCTCCGACCCCGCCTCCGGTCGGAGGGGCCGCAGCCGCAGCACGGCCCCTCCGGTGGATTCCCCGCGGATGGCGCACGTGAGAGGCAGCTCGTGCGCGGCGAACGGCGTCTCGCCGTCTGCCTGGTAGATCGCATGGCGATCGGGCCAGACCTCGGGACGCGCCGGATCGTACGGGCCGATGGCCCGTGCGGCCGCGTTCATCGCCACGAACCTGCCGCGGACGTCCGCCACGATCACGGCATCGCTCAGCCTGTCGAACAGGCCCTGAAGGACCGCCGAGTTCCACGCAGCGCGGGCTCCGCTTCGATCCCTCGCGGCCGCGCCGAGGGCCCCGCGGATGGTGAGGTCCAGTTGGCGCGGGTCGGCCCGCCGCAGCAGGTAGCCGTGCGGTCGGGTGCGCCGCGCCCGCTCCAGCAGCCCGGCGTCCGTCGTCTCCGTCACGTAGACGATCGGCACGTCGAGCCGCGACGCGACCTGCCGGGCCGTCTCCAGGGCGTCCTCGCTCCCCTCGGCCTCGAGGCCGATCAGGGCGAGATCGGGATTCGCGCCGGGGGGCAGGTCGAACACCTGCGGTCCCGGCTCCGCCGCATGGCAGACCGTGTGACCGAGGCGGCTCACCGCCTCCGACAGGGCCGTTCGGGCGGGGTCCGTGTCGACGATGAGGATCTGGGCGTGTGGCGTCGGGAGTTCGTGTGGCGTCGTCGCGGGCACGTCGAGTGGTCCATCCCCCTGCCGGCGAACCGAACCCCAGGGAACGCCGGGTTCCCTGCGGGTCCCGAGCAGTGGGAGATTCCTTGATAAGCAAGACCCGATCCGTACTTGCGCCGCCACCCGCAACCGCCCCGTCCCCAGGTGGTTACGCTACAAGGCTCGTTCCCCGCCCGCGGCGATCTGCAGCGGCCGCGACACTGCGGCGTGTCGCACAAGGCGTCAGGAACGCGTCGAATCGCCCTGCGGAGGAGGAGTTCCGCGCCGCGTCGCTTCCGCCGTCGCACATCGCGACGGGGACGCGGCGTTCTGCAACACCCGGGCGGAACAGAGGGCGGGGACACGAACAAGGAGGCCACGGTCTCCAATTTGCCACCGAAGTGCATATCTACGTCGCCCAATAGTCAGATGCATTCAGGCACCATACGTCGCCATGACCAAGGCGCAGTTGTGCAAGCACATGGTCAGCCACTTCCGGGACCGCGCTCGGAGCAAGGGTGGGAGGCCGCTCCACCGCGACGACGCCCGCGAGTTCCTGGCGGAGCTGCAGCGGCTCTGCATCCGCGAGCTGGCGAAGGAGGGCCAGTTCTCGATCTCGAAGGTGGCGAAGCTGGTCGTCGAGACGCGGCGCCCGCGACGCGGCCGCGACCCCGTCAGCGGCCAGAGCATCGTGATCCCGGCGCGTCGCGTCGTTCGGGCGCGCGTCTCCAGACTGGTTCGCGACGCCGTCGAGCGGCCGCCCTAGCGCCGCCAACCCGTCGCAGGCTCCGGGTCGGCCCCAGCCCCCACCGTCCCAGGA
>JAPOVI010000333.1 GCA_026708265.1 Acidobacteriota bacterium | reverse complement strand
TCAAGCCACTTGACCTGGCAGCTCAGCGAAACACACTTCCGCCACGGGCTGCTACGGCCGCTGGATCGACAGGATTCCGTCGGAATACGCGAGGGCCGTGCCTGGAAGGGAACAGTCGCCGATCCCGGGATCGCAGGACCCCAGCTGTCTGGCCCACCTGAAGGACTACCGATCGCTCATGCTGATGGCCCGGGAGGCGAACCTGCCCATGTTCCTGCTGAAGCCGGCGCACGGCGCCATCGGCGCGCACCTGCAGGCCGTCCGGCAGTGCTACGGCGAATTCCGAGGCCTTGCTGAGGAGCTGCTTCGACGCCTGCCGCGCGGCTGATTCAGTTGTGCCGGGTCGCACCGGGACCCGCGAGTCCGCCCGATCATCGTTGGCTTGAGGCTTGTGGGTGTGGTGGACCGCATGGGATTCGAACCCACGACCTCTGCGTTGCGAACGCAGCGCTCTCCCAGCTGAGCTAGCGGCCCGTCCGGCGGGGTGGCTGTGACCGCCCGGCGCGATCCGCGCCGCACGGCCGACCCGACATTGTATACCGGCTCCGTGGCGGGAGGCTCGGGGCAGTGGAGAGCACTCCGCGACGGAAGGGAGGGCGTGCCCCGAGCGCGTCCGATGCGACCTCGGGGGAGCGGGATCGCGACGCCTTCAGACCGTGCCGTCGAGGAGGTCGAGGTACTTGAGCGCCCCGCCGGTGTTGAACAGCACTACCCGGTCCGATGGCGCGATTGTCCCCTGGGCCAGCAGGGCGCGGAGGGCAACGAGCGTTGCGCCCCCCTCGGGAGCGGCGCTGAGGCCCTCGGCGGCACCCATCTCGCGCATGGCGGCCACCATCGCGTCGTCGCTCACGGCCAGGGCCGTCCCGCCGCTCTCCCGGAGGGCGCGCAGGATCAGAAAATCGCCGATGGCACGGGGCACACGGAGGCCGTCGGCCGCGGTCCGGGCGCCCTCCCACGGCTCGGCCCGGTCGGCGCCGGCCTCGAACGCGCGCACGATGGGCGCGCACCCCTCCGCCTGCACGCTCACCATCCGCGGCCGCCGGCCGGCCGGCATCCATCCGAGGGCCTCGAGCTCCGCGCACGCCTTCCACATGCCGACGATGCCGGTCCCGCCGCCGGTGGGGTAGATCATCCAGTCGGGCCACTCCCAGCCGAGCTGCTCGGCCACCTCGTAGGCCATCGTCTTCTTGCCCTCCACGCGATACGGCTCCTTGAGGGTCGAGACGTCGTACCAGCCGTGCGCCGCGCCGGCCTCCGCGGCGACCCGCCCGGCATCCGTGATCAGCCCGTCGACGAGCGTGACGTCCGCGCCGTAGAGCTCGCACTCCCGCACGAAGGGAGTCTTGACGTCGCGCGGCATGAAGACCCTGGCGGCCACGCCCGCTCGCGCAGCGTAGGCGGCCAGGGCGTTTGCGGCGTTGCCGGCGGACGGGACCGAGATCGTCGCCGCGCCCAGCCGGCGCGCAACGGTCACGGCCGCCGACAGCCCGCGCGCCTTGAAGGAGTTGGTCGGGTTCGCCGACTCGTCCTTGACGTAGAGCCGGTCGAGGCCCAGCGAGGCGCCGAGCCGCCGGGCATGGAGGAGCGGCGTGCAGCCCTCGCCCAGCGACACGGGTCCGGCCCTGCCGCCGGACGGCAGCACTTCCTGGAAGCGCCACATCGTCCGCGGGCGGCCGGCGAGCGACGCGCGATCCCAGGACTGCGCCGCGGTAGCGAGGTCGTACTGCGCGAGAAGCGGCATGCCGCACGCGGGGCAGAGGTGTTGGGTGCGATCCGGGTCGAACGGACCCGCCCCGCACGACGCGGAGCAGGTGAGCGAGGTCAGGGTCGAGGTCATGCGGGTGCCCTGCCCCACGGCTCCGCGGCTCGCTCGCGGGGCGCCGGTCCTGAGGCGCCGACCGCCGGGAGTCTGCGCCGTAGTGCCGCGACGCACGAACTCCGTGCGGGGCAGGCTGCTAGCGGTGCAGAAGCTCGTCGTCCTTCGCCTTCTGCAGGTCGTCGATGGACCGGACGTGCTCGTCCGTGAGGTTCTGGATGTCGTCGAGGGCGCGGCGCTCGTCGTCCTCCGACAGTTCGTGGTTCCTGAGCAGCTTCTTCAGCGCATCGTTCGCGTCGCGACGGACCTGCCTCACCGCCGTGCGCCCCTCCTCGGCCAGCCGGTGCACGAGCCGGGACATCTCCTGGCGCCGCTCATCGGTCAGGGCTGGAATCGGGATGCGGATCACACGCCCGTCGTTGCTCGGGTTCAGGCCGAGGTTGGCGCCCTGTATGGCCCGCTCGATCGCTCCGATCTGCGACGCGTCGAACGGTTCCGCCACGATCAACGTAGGCTCGGGCACCTTCAGGCCGGCCACCTGGTTGATGGGCAGCCGGGTGCCGTAGACCTCGACCTGCACGGAATCGAGGAGATTCACCGAGGCGCGCCCCGTGCGCACGCCGGACAACTCGCGCCGCACGTGCTCCACGGCTCCGTCCATGCGCCGTTCGGCTTCGGCGTGGGCCGAGGCCGGGTCTGTGATGTTCATCGACATCCCCTCCGCCGCGTTCCGGGCCCGGCTCAGGCGGAGACGAGCGAGCCGACCCGTTCGCCGCACACCGCGCGCCGAATGTTCCCCTCCGTGCGCAGGTTGAAGACGACGATCGGCATCCCGTTGTCCATGCAGAGCGAGATGGCCGTCGAGTCCATCACCTTCAGTCCCTGCTCGATGACCTGCAGGTGCGTGAGCCTCTCGAGATGCGTCGCGGCCGGATCGGTGAGCGGATCCGAGGTGAACACCCCGTCGACCTTCGTTCCCTTCAGGATGATGTCGGCCCGAATCTCCATCGCCCGCAGCGCCGCCGCGGTGTCGGTCGTAAAGTATGGGTTGCCGGTGCCCGCCGCGAACAGAACGACGCGCCCCTTGTCGAGATGTCGCAGCGCGCGGCGGCGGATGAAGGGCTCGGCGACCTCGCGCATCTCGATGGCGGTCAACACGCGCGTGGTCGCGCCGACGCGCTCGAGTGCGTCGGACAACGCCAGGGCGTTCATGACCGTCGCCAGCATGCCCATGTAGTCGGCGGTGGACCGATCCATGCCGCGCGCGCTGGCCGCGACGCCGCGGAAGATGTTGCCACCGCCGATCACCACCGCCACGTCCACGCCGAGGGCGCGCACGTCGGCAATCTCCTGCGCGAGCTGGTCGGCCACCGCGGAGTCGATGCCGAAGGCCTGGGAACCGATCAGCGCTTCGCCGGACAGCTTGAGCAGAACGCGCCGATACGCGGGCGCAGGCATGGACGCCGGGATTATATCGCAGCGCCTCCGGCGGCCCCGCCGGCGGGACGGCGCGCGGAGCCGCTAGTCGCCTCGCTCGCCGACCTTGAAGCGGGCGAAGCGCGCAACGGTGATGTTCTCGCCGAGCTTGGCGATGGCCGCCTTCACCATGGCGCCGATGGTCGTCTTCGGATCGCGAATGGAAGGCTGATCCAGCAGCACTACCTGCTCGTAGTAGCTGTTCAGCTTGCCCTCGACTATCTTGTCGATCACCTGCGGCGGCTTGTTCGAGCCCTCGAACTGCTGGCGGTAGATGGCCTTCTCGCGCTCGATATCCGCGGGCGGCACTCCTTCGCGAGAGACGCAGAGCGGGTTGGCAGCCGCGATGTGCATCGCGATCTCCCGCACCAGCGTCTGGAAGTCGTCCGTGCGAGCCACGAAGTCGGACTCGCAGTTGACCTCCACGAGGACGCCGACCTGTCCTCCCTGGTGGATGTAGTGGCCGATGAGTCCCTGCGACGTCGTGCGCCCGGCACGACGACCGGCCTTGGCCAGCCCCCGCGTCCGGAGGAGGGTAACGGCCTCCTCGAGGTCGCCGCCGGCGTCCGTCAGGGCCGCCTTGCACTCCATGAAGCCCGCGCCCGTCTTGTCGCGAAGGGCCTTTACCTCGGTTGCACTGATTGCCATCTGGGAACTCCGGGCGTGCCGGCGGCCGGAGCCGCCGGGGATCGTGTCGACAGAGGAGCGTGAACGCTACGCGGACGCCGGAGCCGGCTGCGCCGGAGCCGGGACGGGTTGCGAGCCGGCCCCCGCGCTGGCGCCTGGACTTCCGCTGCGGTCGGATGTCGGTTGGGAGGCTTCCTGGTGCCGGCGGCCGGCGATGACGGCATCGGCGATGCGCGTGACGAACAGGCGAATCGATCGCAGGGCGTCGTCGTTGGCCGGGATTACGTAGTCCACGTCGTCGGGATCGCAGTTGGTGTCCACGAGCCCGATGACCGGGATCTTCAGCTTGCGGGCTTCATCGACCGCGATTTTCTCGCGCCGCGTATCCACAACGAACACCGCGTCCGGCAGGCGCGACATCTGGCGGATGCCGTCGAGGTTCCTCTGCAGCTTTCGCTTGTCCTTCTCGACGCGGGCGATTTCCTTCTTGGACAGCGTATCGTAGCGCCCGTCCTCGGCCATCGCCTCCAGCTCGCGCAGGCGCCCGATGCTTCGCTGAATCGTGGTGAAGTTCGTCAGCAGGCCGCCCAGCCACCGCTGGTTCACGAAGAACATCCCGCAGCGCTGGGCCTCGGTGACGATCACGTCCTGGGCCTGGCGCTTCGTTCCCACGAACAGTATCGCCCGGCTCTCCGCGGCCAGGCGGCCGACGAAATCCTCGGCCTGGCGGAACAGCTTCGCCGTCTTGCCCAGGTCGATGATGTAGATACCGTTGCGCTCCCCGAAGATGAACTGCTTCATCTTCGGATTCCAGCGCTTGGTCTGGTGGCCGAAATGCACGCCGGCCTCCAGCAGCTCCTGCATCGTCAACGGCGTCAAGCTTCCTCCATCTGCTTACCGCTTGCTGAACTGGAAGCGCTTGCGCGCCCCGGCCAGCCCGTACTTCTTCCGCTCCTTCACGCGCGGATCGCGCGTGAGCAGTCCCGCCTTCTTCAGCGGAATGCGCAACTCGGGGTCGGCCTTGACCAGCGCCCGGGCGATTCCGAGCCGGAGCGCGCCCGCCTGCCCCGAAACGCCTCCCCCGGAGGCCGTGGCGAGGATGTCGAACTTCTCGCTCGATTCCGTCACGACCAGAGGATCCTTGATGCGCGTGCGCACCGATGCGGTGGGAAAGTGCCTCTCGAGCGCGACGTCGTTGATGGTTATCGCACCGGAGCCCGGCCGGAGGAAGACGCGAACGGTCGACGTCTTGCGTCGCCCCGTGCCGTAGTATTCGAGCGCCACGGTCAAACCACCTCGTACGGCGCGGGCTTCTGCGCCGCGTGCGGGTGTTGGGGACCCGCGTAGACCTTCAGCTTGCGGTACATCGCCTTGCCGAGCTTCGTCTTCGGCAGCATCCCGCGGACCGCCTGCTCGACCATGCGCTCCGGCCGCCGTCCGCGCACGGTGACGGCCCGCTCCTCGCGAAGACCGCCCTGGTAGCCGCTGTGCCTCCGGTACAGCTTGCGGCCTTCCTTGTCGCCCGTCAGCCGCACGCTGCCCGCGTTGACGACGATCACGTGATCGCCCGTGTCGAGGAACGGCGTGTAGCCCGGGTGGTGCTTACCTTGCAACAGACGCGCTGCGATGGTGGCCACGCGTCCGAGCACCTTGGCGTCCGCGTCGATGACATGCCAAGCGCGCACCCGGTCGCGCAGGCTCGGGACGAACGTTCGTGCGGTCATGAACGGACTCTGTGGCTTGGGCGGTGAACTCTCCCACGACCGCCCCAAGAGGGAGAGCTTACGGAGCATCGGCCGGGGTGTCAAGACGCGCGCCACCCGCGGGGCGGCACGGGCATCCTCGCCCGGCGTCCACGTGACCGCGCGGACCCTCCCCCGTCGATGCCTCTTCGCGGGTAACGGGAGTGTACATCGATGTCGCACCTGGCGCGGATGAGCAGACTTCTCACCCGGCGCTCTCCGGCGCTCGTCGGCCTCGACATCGGTTCGAGCGCGGTCAAGGCGGTCGAGCTCGAGGCGACGCGAACGGGTCGTCGAGTCGTCGCGGCCGCCTCCGCGCCCCTGCCGCGCGATGCCGTCGCGGACGGCGCCATCCTGGACGTCGAAGCGGTTGCGGGCGCGATCCGCGGCGTCTTCGACGCGCACCCCTTCCGGACGCGGGCCGTTGCCGCATCGCTCTCCGGGAGCGACGTGCTGGTGCGCACGATCACGGTGCCGCGGATGAGCGACAGCGAACTCGACGAATCACTGTACTGGGAGATCGATCAGTACGTTCCCGCCGATATCGGCGACGTCGCTCTCGACTACCAGGTGCTCGACCGCGGAACGGATGGCGACCCCGGGGACACGATGGACGTGCTGCTGGTCGTCGCGAACCGGGACCGTGTGGCCGACCTCGCGCGCGTCGTCGAGCGCGCGGGACTGGTGCCGGTCGTGGTCGATGTCGACGCGCTGGCGCTCTGCAACGCGTACGCATCGAACGATGGTGCCGGCCGCGATGCGGTCGTGCTTGCTCACGCGGGGGCGAGCAGCGTCACCGCCGTCGTCGTGCGGGCCGGACGGCCCGAGGTCGTCCGAAGCTCCCCGCTGGCACCGTACCTGCATTCGGGCCGGGGCGAGGAGCCGGGGGCCAGGGAGGACGGGGCGTTCGGGAATGGCGGCCTCGACGGGGCGCCTGCCCCGGCGGCGGCGTCGGCGGCGCAAGTGGCCCGGGAGGTCGAGGGAGCGATGGAGGATTGCCGGGCGGACGTCGATGCCGATCCAATCGACCGCCTCGTGGTCAGCGGCGGGTGGGCGTGCGCTCCCGGGTTCACGGACGCCCTCGCGGAACGGGTGGCCGTGCCGGTGGTGCGGCTCGAGCCGCTTCGGGGGCTGGCGGCGACGGGCCGGGCCGCCGACGACCTGCTTGCCGGCGACGCTCCGGCCGCTGCCGTCGCGGTGGGGCTCGCGCTGCGCAGGAGCGACGAACGTTGATCCGCATCAACCTGCTGGCGATCGAGTCCCATCGCACGGGCGGCCGGGGCCGGACGCGGCGCCGGGTGTTCGCCGCGTGCGGCGCGGTGGTTCTCCTGACGGGTTCGGTCGCCGGGACCCGGGTCTGCACTGTTCGCCGGGAGAGCGACCGGCTGGCGTCGGCGATGGCGTCCGCGGAGCGCGAGGTCGAGCGCCTCGCGCCGGTGCTCGAAGGCCTCCAGGACCGTGAGGCCGAGCGCAGCCGACTGGCGGAGCGCGTGGCCTGGCTCGATGCCCGCCGCAGACGGCAGGACGAGCCCGTGCGACTGCTGGACGAGATCGGGCGAAGCCTGCCGGACGGTGCATGGCTCACCGAGTTGCGCCAGGAGGCCGCCACGGTGGTTCTCCGGGGCCGCGCCGCGAGCCTGACCTCCGTGTCGGACTTCGTCGCCGAGCTGGAGCGGGCCGCGTCGTTCGCCTCTCCAGTGGAGGTGGTGGACAGCCAGGTCGACGATCTGGGAAGCGTCGGCGATCCGATCCGCTTCGAGCTGCACGCCGCGTTCCGCGGCCCCCCCGGGCTGGCCGGAGCGCGCTGATCGCGAGAGGGTGGTGGGCATCAGATTCGGCCGGTGGCCGTGGCCGGCGCAGGTGGGCGCCGTCGGAGCGGTCTGCCTCGCGGGCCTGCTCTTCTTCGAGCTGTCGTGGGACGGGCCGCAACGCGAGATGCTCGCCGCGCGCCGCCGGGCGCTCGAGGAGAAGGGTCTCGAGCTGGAGCGGACGCGGCGGGCGGCGCAGCGGTTGCCCGCCCTCGAAGCGGACATCGGCCGACTGGAAGCGCGGCTCGCGCGCTTGCGCGCCCGCCTGCCGGCCCGCCGGGACGCGTCGGCGCTCCTGCGGCGGCTGGAAACCGCGGCAACGGGCTCCGGACTCACCATGCGCGCGTTCCTGCCGCGTCCGGTGGTGGAGCGTTCCTGGTACACGGAATGGCCGATTCGGCTGGAGCTGGTCGGAACCTACGAGCGCCTCGGGGCGTTCTTCGACCGCATCGGGCGCTTCGACCGGATCATCAACCTGCAGGACATCGCCGTCCGGGCGCTCGAGACGCCAGGCCCCAACGAAACGATCGCGGCGGACTGCACCGCCCTCACCTTCGTGATGCACGACACCGAGCCGAGCGGCGTGCCGCTCGATGGGCGCGACGAGGGCCAGGAACGGTGAAGGGAGGCCGTCTTCTCTCTCGTGTTGGCCGAGCCGCACTGGGGCTCGCGGTCGCGGCCCTCTACGGCGGACCGTGGGGGGGGCACGCCGGGGGGCGCCTCGCGCAACCGGTCCGGGCGGCCCAGGCTCCGGCTGCACAGGTCGGGGAGGGCACCGCGCTTCGCCCTCGCGACCCCTTCCTGCCCATCGCCAGGCGGTCCTCGGAGCCGCCGCGCACCGCCCCGGAACGGCCCCGGGGCCTGACCGGCCTGCGGGTGGGCGAGATGGAGCTCGTCGGCATCGTGGCGACGGAGGACGCGCGGCTGGCGGTGCTCGAGGCACCCGACGGGCGGAGCTACGTGACGCGCGCGGGCGACCGACTTGCGGACGGCGTCGTCCGCGAGGTTGCGGACGCGGCCGTCCTCTTCGCGGTCTGGCTGGACGACGGTCGTGAGGGAATGGTCCCCGGGCGCGACGTGCGCAAGGCACTGGGGGAGCCCCCCCTCGGACCGTGACCCGGGCGCCGGCGCGCCCGTCGGCGGCGAGTCCATGTCCACGTTCCGGACCCTCGGGATGGGGCAACCGGAGTTGTCGCCCGGTCCGCGGCAAGGCAGGCCGCACCGGCAGGCGCATTGGGCTCCCGGCCGCGTCCGGCATTGACCGTGAAGCAACCGTGGTTGTCGGTCCGCGCGTCGCAGGTGGAGTCCTGGTGCCGGGCGGCGCTCGCGAGCAATCGGAACCACGCCGCGCCGCCGGGACGCGACGTCTGGCGCGTCGCTTGCATCGTGTCGATCGATTCGGGCTGCGCCAGCCGCGGCCACCGCTGGTGATCCGGAGCCGAGGGAACGGGAGGCAGCGCCCGCCATGGCGCCAACAGAGAAAAGACGAGCGTCACTGCCGCGGGTGGTGGCGCCGGCGGTGACGGCGGCGGTGCTGGTGGTCACGCTCCCGGGGCCGGCGGCCGAAGGGCAAGGCCGCGAGATCGGCGCCGGGCGTCAGGGCGGCGCGGCGGCCGGACAGCCTTCCGCAAGCCTCCGGGAGCGCGAGTACGCGGGCCGCCCCGTGTCGATGAGCTTCCAGGACGCCGACCTGCGTTCCGTGCTGCGGACGTTCGTCGACATCAGCGGCCTCAACATCGTCATCGATCCACTGATCGAAGGGCGGGTCGACGTCGCCCTCGTGGACGTTCCGTGGGATCAGGCGCTGGACGTCATCCTGCAGGCCAATCGGCTCGGCTACGACCTCGACGGCTCCGTGCTGCGCGTCGCTCCGCTCGCCGCCCTCGCCGAAGAGCGGCGGCAGCAGCGCGCGCAAGCCCAGCAGCAAGCCCTTGAGGGGGAGCTGCGGGTGCTGGTGCGCTCCTTGAGCTACGGGCGGGCGGCAGACCTGGGACGCCTCGTGACGCAGACGGTCCTGTCCCCCCGCGGGCAGGTGCAGGTCGACGAGCGCACGAACACGGTCATCGTCACCGATCTGGAGGCCCGGCTCGGCACTGTGCAGGACCTGCTCGAGACGCTGGACCGGGCGGAGCCGCAGGTCGAGATTCGGGCCCGCATCGTGCAGGCGCGCAAGAGCTACGCGCGAGAGCTCGGGATCCGCTGGGGAGTCACCGGCCGGGTGGCGCCGGAGCTCGGCAACTCGACGCCGCTGGTGTTCCCCAGCCGCGGCGGCGTGACGGGCAGGGTCGGCGGAAGCCAGGGCCCGCGGGCGGCCGGCGCCGACGAACGCGCGCGGGCCACGGAGGACGCAGGGACCGCGGTGAGCCTCGGCGCGCAGGCGGCCACTTCGGCCGTGGGCCTCGCGCTCGGCGCGGTCGACGGCTCCCTCAATCTCGACCTCGTCCTCTCGGCGGCCGAGCACGAGGGGCACGTCGAGACGCTCTCCAGTCCCCGCGTGACGACACAGAACAACGTCCAGGCCACGATCGTGCAAGGCGATCAGATTCCCATCCAGACGGTTGCGAACAACACCGTGACCGTCCAGTTCAAGGACGCGGCGCTGCGGCTCGCCGTCACGCCGCAGATCACGGCGGCGGACACGGTGATCCTGCAGCTCGAGATCGACAACGACTTCGTCAACTTCGGCGAGTCCGTGAACGGCGTTCCGCCGGTCGTGACGCAACGCGCGGTGACCACGGTCCAGGTTGCCGACGGCGCCACGACGGTCATCGGCGGCATCTACCAGCGAGGCCGGCAGCGGCGAACGGACGGAGTGCCGGGGCTCAGCCGCATTCCCTGGCTCGGACGGCTGTTCCGGCGGAGCACCCGGTCGGAGAGCACGGACGAGCTGATGATCTTTCTGACGCCCCACATCGTGCGCTGAGGCCGAGTGACGATGCGACCGCCACATCGGCCCCGCGCGCGAACCGGAAGGCATCGGAGGCGTGCTCCGCTGGCGTTGCAGGCGGTGGCATTCTCGCTGGCGGCAGGGCCGGCCTGCATCGACCCTGCGATGACCGGTTCGCGGGCGGGCGCGATCCTCATCATCGAGCGGATCGTCGCCGCCCCGGATGGCAGACCCGACCGACCGCCCGCCACCTACCTGCAGTCCGACGTCTGCGTGCGGGACGAGGCCGGCGGCTCGTGCCGGGTGTTCGACGACATCGGGCAGGTGACGACGCGCTTGCGGCTCAAGGACCCCGGCGCCCCCGAAAGCCCGGCGTCGCCGACCGCCGCCAGCTTCGTCACCCTCGACCGGTATCGCGTCCGCTACGTCCGGAGCGACGGTCGCCACCGCCCGGGCGTCGACGTTCCCCACCCGCTGGAAGGGGCGATGACGGCGACGACGATGGCAGGGAGTCAGACCGCCGCGTTCACCCTCGTACGAGCGTCGGCCAAGCTCGAGCCTCCGCTCCGGGCTCTGACCGGCGGAGGTGGAGCCGTAATCGTGAATGCGACGGCAGAGATCGACTTCTATGGTCACGACCAGACGGGTGCGGGGGTCGTGGCGTCGGGCCGCATCGGGGTGAGCTTTGCCGACTGGGCGGATTGATGCGGCCCGTGGCCGGGGCCTCGGGAACGGGCGGGGCGCCGCCGGATGGGTGGGCGGGGCCGGTGCGCGGCTGCCGCGGGCGCGGTCCAGGCGCGGCACGGGGGCCACCGTGGCCGCCGGTCTGCTCGCCGCCGCCGCGTGCGTGCAGGATCGGGCGTTGCCGCACCCCTTCGTCGGTCCGTCCGAGCTCGCGCTGTCCCTGCAGCTCGCTGCCGTTCCCGACGTGCTGCCCCTCGACGGCGTGGCGCGCTCCGTCGTGTCGGTGCTCGCCCTCGACGGGCGCGCGCGACCCGTGCCGCGACTCCCGTTGACGCTCCAGATCGTCGCGTCGGGCGAGCTGCAGGACTTCGGCACTCTCTCGGCGCGTTCCGTCGTCACCGGCCCCGACGGCCGGGCGCGCTTCTCGTACACCGCGCCGCGCGTGTCGGCGAATCCCGCCGGGCAGCCCGACCCCGGCACTGCCGTGACGATTCGGGTGACGCCGAGGGCGGAGGACCATGCGAACGCGCTCGCCCGAGCCGTTGCGATCCGGCTGGTACCCCCCGGCCGCGTCGTTCCGGGGTTCCGGGTCGCGGCGGGCTTCACCTACGCGCCGAACCCCGCTACGGTCGGGGACCCCACGCTGTTCAGCGCCCCCTTCTGTGACGCCTCGCGGAGCGGAGGGCCCAGCCCTCCGGCCTGCGTGGACGATCCGCGGCGTCTCGTGACCCGCTTCGCGTGGAGCTTCGGCGACGGGAGGCACGCCGCCGGGCAGACCGTGTCACACGTCTTCGAGGCCCCGGGTTCGTACCCGGTCCGCTTGGAAGTTGCGGATCCGTATCAGCGCACGGCCTCCGCCACGCGGGTCGTCGGCGTGGATGCGGCAGCGGCGCCCGCACCCGCCTTCGACGTGTCACCCGCCCTGCCGGACGCCGGTGCGTCCATCGTCTTCGACGCGGGACGCACGACGTCGTCCCGGCCCATCGTGGCCTACGACTGGCAGCTCGGCGACGGGACCGCCGCCCGCGGTCGCGTGGTCGAGCACCGGTACGCACGCGCGGGCGTCTACGCGGTGACGCTTGCCGTGAGCGACGACCGAGGGAACTCGGCCACCGCCACGCGCGAGGTCACCGTCGCCAGCGGCGACCCCATGGCGGCAATCGACGTGTCGCCGGACCGACCCGTCGTCGGCCGGCCGGTCTCGTTCTCCGGGCTGCGTTCCGTCGCCCGCCCCGGCCGGACCATCGTCGAACACGCCTGGGTGTTCGGCGACGCCGGGGCCGAGGCGCGAGGGGGCAGCGTGACGCACACGTATCGCGTGGCCGGCACCTACGTGGTCACCCTCGTCGTGACGGACGACCTCGGCGCGTCGTCCACGGCCAGTGCCACTGTGTCCGTCGAGGCGGCGCCTGCCTCCGCGCGCGGCCCCCCGGGGTGATTGAGCGCCCCTCCGGGCGGGCATGATAGGTTGGGACGCGGTGGACAGGGCGGATGGCATGGCCGGCGCGTCGAGACTCGACGCGCGGCTGCGGACGGTGCGCGCCGAGTTGGTCCGACTCGGCCTGGACGCCCTCGTCGTCACTCACCTTCCCCACCTCTTCTACCTCGCGAACCTGCGCGCGAGTGCGGGGATGCTCGTCGTCACGCCGGCGGACGTGCACCTTCTGGTGGATTTCCGCTACCGGACCGTGACGACGGAGCTGGTGGCGGCGGGGGCGGGCCCATCCGGCCTCCGCCGGGCCGACGTCGACGGCAGCTACGAGGAGACGCTCCGCCGGGTGGCATCCGACGCGGGGTGGAAGCGGATCGGCATCGAGGCCGATCATCTCAGCGTGCGGCGCTGGCAGTGGCTCGAGGGCGCGCTGCAAGCGGGCATCACTGCGACGGTGGGACTCGTCGAGCGCCTCCGGATGCGGAAGGACGACCACGAGATCACCACGCTGCGCGCCGCGGGAGAACGGTTGGGGCCGGTCGCGGCCCACGTGCTGGATCGTGTTGCGGTCGGAAGCTCGGAGCGGGAGCTCGCCGCGCACATCGAGGTGGCGTTGCGCGATGCGGGCTTCGAGCGGCCGGCGTTCGAGACGATCGTCGCGACCGGGCCCAACAGCGCGCTGCCGCACGCGCACCCCACGGGTCGGCGCCTCGTTGCCGGCGATCTCGTGGTTCTGGACTTCGGCGGCGTGCACCACGGATACTGCGTCGACCTGAGTCGAACCGTCTGCGTGGGGCGCGCGGGAGCGGAGGCGCGCCGCCTGCACGGGGCCGTCCGCGCCGCGCAGGCTGCGGCGCTCGCCGCGATCCGGCCGGGCATCCGCGCGAGCGACGTCGACGCGGCGGCACGGGCGGTGCTGGCCGAGCACGGCCTGGCGGAGGCGTTCGGACACAGCACGGGGCACGGGTTGGGGATCGAAGTGCACGAGGCGCCGCGGGTAGGTCGGCGGCGGGTCGAGGGCGACGCCGCGATGGCGGACTCGCAGGACCCCCTCCTGGCCCCGGGAATGGTCTTCACGGTGGAGCCGGGTGTCTATCTGCCGGGAGTCGGCGGGGTGCGCATCGAGGACGACGTCCTGGTGACGGAAGAAGGGCGCGAGGTGCTCACCCGCGTGCCGAGCGAGCTCCGCGTCTGCTAACCCATGTTTAACAGGATTGCCGACCATTTTGTCGATTTGGGCGGTATTTGGAGAG
>JAPOVI010000355.1 GCA_026708265.1 Acidobacteriota bacterium | reverse complement strand
CGGTGGCGGGGCTGGCGCCGGCCCTGGCCCTGGCCCTGGCCCTGGCGATGCCCCTGGCTCCGGCGGGCGAAGCGGCGGCCCAGCCGGCGGAACCCGCCCCGGCCGGCGAGTGGCGCTACATCGGCGGCGCCGCCGGGCACACCCGCTACTCGGGCCTCGATCAGATCACGGCCGACAACTTCGAGGAGCTGGAGGTCGCCTGGATCTGGCGCGGCGACAACTTCGGGCCGGGCGCGCTCGGCGTCTCGCGCGCGACGCCGATCTACGTCGACGGCGTGCTCTACACCGTCGCCGGCGAGCGCCGCACCGTCGCGGCCATCGACCCGGCCAGCGGCGAGACGCTCTGGACCCACCGCGAGCCGCACACGACGCGCTTCGACCGCGGCATGCGGAACGGCTACGGGAAGGGGGTCGCCTACGCCGAGGTGGACGGCCGCGGGGTCATCTACATCATCAGTCCGGCGTTCTTCCTCCATGCGCTGGACGCGAAGACCGGCCGCCCGCTCCCGAACTGGGGCCGCCCCGTGCCGCTCCCCGGCTTCCCGCAGACCGGGGTGGTCGACCTGCTGCCCGACCTCATCGCCGACTGGGGGCCCTGGCTGAGCTGGGACGGCGCCTACGACCCCGACTTCGGCATCCCGCGCGAGCTCGGTTACATCACCAGCTCGTCGCCGCCCATCGTCGTCAACGGCGTCGTCGTGGTCGGCAACTCGGCCGAGCAGGGCTACAACCAGACCCGCATCGAGAACGTGCCCGGCGACATCCTCGGCTACGACGCCCGCACCGGCGCGTACAGGTGGAAGTTCAACGTCATCCCGCGCCCGGGCGAGTTCGGGCACGAGACGTGGGAGAACGACGCCTGGGAATGGACGGGCGACGTCTCGTCGTGGGCGCCGATCTCGGCCGACCCCGAGCAGGGCCTGGTCTACATCCCGACCAACCCGCCGACCATCGACTTCTACGGCGGGTTCCGCCCCGGCGACGGGCTGTTCGGGACCAGCGTCGTCGCGCTCGACGTCGAGACCGGCGAGCGGGTGTGGCACTTCCAGACCGTCCACCACGACATCTGGAACTTCGACAACCCGACCGCGCCGGTCGCCCTCGACGTGACGGTCGACGGGCGCCCGCGCGAGATCGTCGTCCAGACGACGAAGCAGGGCTGGGCCTACACGTTCGACCGAGTGACCGGCGAGCCGATCTGGCCCATCGAGGAACGGCCCGTGCCGCCGTCCGAGGTGCCGGGCGAGCAGCTCTCCCCCACCCAGCCGATGCCGACCCGGCCGGCCGCCTACGAGATGCAGGGGCTGACCGAGGACGACCTGATCGACTTCACCCCGGAGCTGCGGGCCGAGGCGCTGGAGATCGTCCGGCGCTACCGCATCGGGCCGATCTTCAACCCGCCGATCGAGCGCGGGCACCCGTCCGGACTGCGCTCGTTCGTGAGCTGCCCGAGCGGCGCGTCGAACATCTTCGGGCCGACCTCGGCCGACCCCGAGACCGGCATCCTCTACGTCTCGACCCGGCGCGGCTGCCGCTCCGAGAACATCGTGGTGGGCGAGCTCATCGACGCGCCGGACGACATCAAGACCACCGGGCGCACCATCGCCGACTTCGCGGTCCTCAACCGCGGCGACTTCCGGGGTCCGCAGGGCCTGCCCATCTTCAAGCCGCCCTACAGCCGCATCGTCGCCATCGACATGAACACCGGCGAGCACCTCTGGGAGACGCCGAACGGCGACACCCCGGAGCGCATCCGCGACCACCCGGCCCTGGCCGGCGTCGACCTGCCGAACACGGGCCTCCTCTCGCACCCGGTGACGATGGTCACGAAGACGCTCGTGATCACCGCCGAGGGCACCGGCGGCACGCCGCGCCTGCACGCCCTCGACAAGCGGACCGGCGATCGGCTCGGCATCGTCGCCCTCCCCGCCTCGGGCCAATACGGGATGATGGGCTACGAGCACGAGGGTCGGCAGTACGTCGTCGTGCAGGTGGCGGGACCCGGCCTGCCGGGCTCGCTGGCCGCGCTCCGGCTGCCGTTGCCCTGACTTGTGGCGGGCCATCGCCAAGCCGGCCTCCCGGCATCGTGCATATCGCCCATGGGATGGGCGATGATCGCCCGGCCTACTCCGCGCGCCACTGCAACAGGGCCCCCTTCAGGCCGCCCACCAGGGGCTGAATGTCGCTTTCCTTGCGGGCGGCCTCCAGTCGAGCAACTACCCTGCCGATGTCGGATTCGGCCCAGCCAATGGCTTCGGCGAGACCGTGGAGCTTTGTCTTGGCGATCTCTCCGCGGCGGTCGGACGCGGTTTCGTACACCGCGTCCGCGCGGTTCATTCGCTCGGTCAGATCGGCTGGATCGACTCCAAGCTCGGTGGAAGCGCCGGCGAGGTTACGGCGCATAGCTTCCCAGACCCAGACTTCGGGCGCGTCGTCGCCGGGGAGAAAGAACACCGGGACGTCGCTTCCTGCTCTCTCGCGTATCGTCTCGTCCAAATCGCCGGCGCGTTTGTCACCGTCGAGGACGAAGATGAAGTTCTGAATCTGCCCGAACTTTCTGAACGCGCTGGCGTGCATTGGGAATTCGTCTGCGCCGGTGTCGCGACCCACGCGGACGGACTCCCTGCGAATTCGCTCGCGGGGCAGCAGAACGTCGAACACGCCTTGCAGGATTCCCTCGGCCATGGAGTCTTCGCAGAGGAGATTGAGTGCGTCGCCGGACCGCCCATAGAGGGCATTCCGGACGACGTCGCGGTAGGGCGGACGCACCGTGACGTTGCCGGTGTCGTCCCGTTCCAGGAAGATACGCCCGTGGGCGGGTACGGCGTCGAGCACCACTGGGCTGTGCGTGGTGACGATGACCTGCAGGTCGTTCCGCAAGGCAAGCTGCTGCAGTTGCAGCATGAGGAGCTGCTGTACCCAGGGGTGCAGACCGGCTTCGACTTCGTCGATGAGTACCAGGCAGCCGTCGAGTTGGGCGATCTCCCGCGAGAGGCGGAGGATGGCCCGTTCGCCGGCCGCCATGTGCAGCTCCGAATACTCCGCGCCACGTTCCTGCGCGGCGAAGAGAAGGCTCTTGGTGCCGCCTCCCCCGGAAAGGTCGACGACCTCGGCGTACCGAAAGGGGAGCATCTGCTGCGCAAACGCAATCTGTGCCGCCGTCAACGGGGTCTCTCGGGGTGCCGAGGTCAGGCGCGACATGCTCAGCACGCCGCGCACCTCGGACGGATTACTGAGGTTGCTGAGCGTCCGGAGATAGACCGGTCGTTCCGGCTGGGTGGCATTCTTGCGGCCCAGAAAGCTGCGGTTCCAGCCCTTCGCGCGACGCCAGCGCATGGAACGCCGACCGTCGGGAGTCGAATACTCGAACTCGATGACGATCTCGTGCCTCGGGTCCCCGCGTGCGCCCACCCTGGGCCGATAATCGGGAAAGAGCGTCGAGGGGACGAAGTCCTTCACCCCCGCGCCCGGTACCTTGTAGGCGCAGGCGGCCGCGAACAGCACGGTCGATTTGCCGCTCGCATTGCCCCCGGCGACGACGCTCACCGGATAGTCGAATACGACCCGGAGGTCGTCGATGCCACGGATGCCCTCAAGGTGAATCTCCGCCAGAAAGTGTGGCAGATGCGGCTTCTTGCCCTGCAACTGCTCCCAGAGCGTCCTAAGGCGCCTCTCAATCATGACCCGCAACGCATCATAGCGCGTGTCGCGACCACACGAACCCGCGGTGACGGGACTCCGATGGTGGTACCCGCACCCGAGCCCGGGTTGCGCCGATCGACCGCATCGGCGATGATGCGCGGGTTCGGGTCATGGATCCGGCAACCGGCGCTGCCACCGCGGGGTCGGCGGCGGCCATCGAGTAAACGTGACGCGCCGACCCCGGAACGCCGGGCGCCGAAGGGAGACGACGATGCGAGTGTGTGACGGCGTGCGAATCGTGCTGGCGGGCCTCGTCGGCCTGGCCCTGCTCCCGGCGGGGGCCGCACTCGCGCAGACGGACGAGCCGGCGTGGGACCCGGTCACGGAGGAGCGCCTGCTCGCCCCCGAGGACGGCGACTGGATGAGCTTCCGGCGGACCTACGACGTCACCGGGTTCAGCCCCCTCGACCAGATCGACCGCGACAACGTCGGCGACCTGCAGCTCGTCTGGGCATACTCGATGCGGGACGGGAGCCGCTGGGTCCCGACGCCGGTCGTGGCCAACGGCCTGATGTACGTGGCGGAGGGCAGCGGCCGCGTGACCGCGTTCGACGTCGTCTCCGGCGACGTGGCCTGGATCCACACCCGCAGCTACCCGGAGGACATCGACAAGTCGCAGGCGATGAACCGGCACCGGGGCGTGTCGATCTACGGCGACACGATCTACTGGGGCACGGCCGACGCGGCGCTGGTGGCGCTCGACGCGCAGTCCGGCGAGCAGCGCTGGGAGGTGAGCACCGGCGACTACACGACGGGGCTCGGTCACACCCACCCCGCGCTCATCGCCGACGGCAAGGTGATCATGGGCTTCGCGGGCGGCGACCGGAGCGCCCGGGGGGCCGTGGTGGCGCACGACACCGAGACGGGCGAGCGCCTCTGGATCACCTACACCGTGCCGCGGGAGGGCGAGCCGGGCTACGAGACCTGGAGCGAGAACGAGATCCCGCCCCTCGGCGGCCTCACCTGGAACACCATCAGCTACGACCCCGAGTTGCGCCTCGTCTACCTGGGCACGGGACAGCCGACGCCGTGGTCGTCCACCCTGCGCGGCCCCGGCGACGCCCTCTACACCAACTGCATCCTGGCCCTCGACATCGACACCGGCGAGATCGCGTGGTACTTCCAGGTGGTGCCGTCCGACAACTGGGACCTCGACGCCACGCACGAGAGCATGCTCGTCGACCTGGTCATCGGCGGCGTCGAGCACAAGGCGCTCATCGAGACCAGCAAGATCGGCTGGGGCATCGTGCTCGACCGCGAGACCGGCCGCTTCCTGAACGCGTTCCGGACCGGCTACGACAACCTCATCACCGGCTGGACCGACAGCGGGAGCCCCATCTTCAACCCCGAGCTCATTCCGACGATGGACGACGTCGACTCGGACCGCGTCTTCGAGGTCTGCCCGCACTACCACGGCGCGCGCAACCTGAACTCGCCGAGCTACAGCGCCGAGACCGGCCTCTACTACGTCGGCATCAACAACAGTTGCATGGACGTGTCGTTCGTATCCGAGGAGTACCGCCCGGGCCGGCTCTACAGCGGGCTCGCGGCGCGGGTGAAGATGGTGCCGGGCTACGACTACGTCGGCGAGTTCGTGGCCTTCGACCCCGTCAGCGGCCGCCGGGCCTGGGAGTACCGTCCGGAGAGCGGCGCCGCCATGACCGCCGCGGCCCTGGCCACGAGCGGCGGCATCGTCTTCGGGGGCACCGCGGACCGGCGCTTCTTCGCGCTCGATGCCGAAAGCGGCGAGCTCCTGTGGGAGCGGCGCCTCAACGGCGACATCTCGGGCGCCCCGGTCACCTTCGAGGTCGGCGGACGGCAGTACGTCGCGGTCGGCGCCGGCGGCCGCATCGGCCAGACGACCTCCTACGCGCGGTTCACCGGCACCACCATCCCGCAGGGCACGGGCGTCATGTGGGTATTTGCGCTACCGGAATAGCCGGCAGTGCCCGAAGGTGTCATCAGGAGCGGCCCCGAGCAGGCCGCCGGGATGTGATTGCTCCGCTGGAGTCGCAGGAGAACGACCGATGAGAACACGCACGCTCTGGACCTGCACGCTCGTTGCGGCGCTGGCGCTGGCGGCGCCGGCGTTCGGACAGGACTACACGCCTCCGCGGACGCCGGACGGGCAGCCCGACATATCGGGCATCTGGACGAGCTTCGACTCGACGCCCTTCGAGACGCCGGGCCCCGAGGTGTGGGCGGGCCTGAAGGCCCTGGCCGCCTGGTTCCCCGGCATCGACAACAGCGGCATGAGGGGCCCGGGCGTCGGTCCTTCCGGCGACTTCTCGCCCGGGGAAGTCGATGCCAAGAGCAACGAGCGCCGGCGGTCGATGGTCGTGGACCCGCCCAGCGGAGTGGTGTCCATCCTCCCCGCGGCGGCGGCGGTCCGGGACGAGAACCTGCGGCTCCTCGCCGACCACTGGGTGCACAACACCCCGTGGGAGCGCTGCATCACGCGCGGGGTGCCGGGGGCGATGTTCCCGACCTACAACACCGGCCACCTGATTCTGCAGACGCCGGGCTACGTGGTGATCTCCTCGGAGATGATCCACGTCTCGCGCATCATTCCGCTGGACGACCGGCCGGAGTTGCCGTCGGGCATCCGCCAGTGGGACGGCGTGTCCCGGGGCCGCTGGGAGGGCGACACCCTGGTGGTGGAGGTCACGCACTACAACACGCAGGGGACCGTCGGCACGAACGTGGCCACCGGCCGCATCCGGGGCATCCCGCAGAGCGAGGCCACGCACGTGACCGAGCGCTTCATCCCGGTCGACGAGAACACGATGCTCTACCGCGTGACAGTCGAGGATCCCAGTGCCTTCGGGGAGCCGTGGACCGTCGAGCTGCCCATGAACCGCTCGCCCGATTACCACATCCTCGAGTACACGTGCCACGAGGGCAACTACGGCCTCGAGAACACGCTCCGGGGCGGCCGGGCCGACGACGCGAAAGCCGGCCGCTGAGAGCGCGTCGCTTCGGCCCACCGGCCCTGGGTGCTCCCGCGACGCCGCGGCGTTCGGCCTGCCCCCGTGGACGGCGACCCGCTGGCGGTCAGGCGGGGCGACCCACGGGGCGTGAGACGTGGGGCCGCGGGCGCTGAGACGGACCGACCCACGGGCGGTGAGACGGGGCCACCGGCTGGCAACACCGGTCGCCGCCGGCATCCGCTACTCGCCGCCCGTCGGGTCGATCGTGAGTTGACGCTGCGAGAACCGCCAGCCGTCGGCGGTCTTCACCAACGTGTCCCTGTACGTGCCCGTCCACATCAGGCTCTGCGTGCGTGAGTTGAACGTCACGGCGTAGCACCTGGCCTCGGCGCCCTCCGCGGTCGGGGTCAGCACGAGCGCGCCGTACCAGTGGCGTGGTGCGTCTCCGTTCTCCTCGTGGTACTGCTCGGCGAACGCGATCAGCGCCGCGCGACCGGTGACGGCATCCCCGAACGAGCCGTCCGGCGTGAACGTATCCGCCCACGCGATCGCGTCACCGAAGTCGATGGCCTGCACGTAGCGGGCGTAGAGCTGATGGATCTGTGCGTGATCCTCGGCCGTCAACTCCTCCGCCATCGCGGGGGTGACCGCCCCCAGCGACACCGCCAACGCCAGGACAAGCAGGCACTTCCGGATCGTGCTGAACATGATGAGTCTCTCCTTCGATCAGAAGTGGTACTTCAGGTTGACCGTCAGCGCCCGATAGCCGCTACCGGAGAACTCCAGCTCGTTGTTGAACGGCGTGACACCGTCGGCGAGCACCCCCGCGTGGCTGCGGACGACGTCGTAGACGGCCTCGTGATCGACGTCGTCGAACCGTGCCCAGCGTAGCGCGACGCCGAGGGACGTGCGCCCGCTCAGCGCGTAGTCGACGCCCACCAGCGCCTGGTAACCGAAGACGGTCGCGCCCGCATACGTGTCCAGGATGCTGGCCGTCCCCGCGGCGGCGCGCTTGGCCACGTCGGGCCAGTCCGGATCGAATTCGATCTGCAGGTACTCCGCTTCCGGCTTGCGGATGAACTGCAGGTAGTAGTTCAGGTCGATGGTGGCCAGGCCGATGCCGGCTCCGGCGAACGGAGTCCAGCGGGAGTCGTTGCGAAAGTCGTAGTACGCGTTGGCGAACACCTGGTGCAGCTTGTACTCCCCGATCCACTCGTAGGGCGGCTGTTCCGTGCTCCACTCCGAGGTCTTGGTCAGCAAGGCGGTGCTGGTCGTGTCGCCGATCGGCGACTCGGCGCTTCCGGGCGACGCGTTGAGGTACTCCATCTCGAGCCGGAACCCGCCGTTCGCGTAGCCGATCATGGCACCGCCGACCGGGCCGGCGCCCTGGTCGAACTCGGCGGACGTCGCCCCCGGCCGGCTGTCGCGGCACGCCGGATCGTCGGCGGGGGGACGCACCGAGGGCGGATACAGCAGCGTGTCGCAGCGCGTCGGGTGGCTGACGTAGGTACGCACGGCGGTCAGCGCGGTGGGCAACGCGACACCCAACTGCACCCCGGCGTAGAAGCCGTCCCGCTCGGTCTGGGCGGCGGCCACCTCGGGAACGGACGCCAGGGCGATGCACAGGCCGGTGACGAGTGCGCCACGCGAGCAACAGCGGGAGCCGGAGGGATAGGTCACAAGTGCGAATGATACGGCCCGGCCGTGGAGCTTGCCAGCGCACCCGGAACGTCGAGACGCGCGCGAACGCTGGAGCTGATGCGTCGACAGCGCCGACGCGGACCGGAGAGGGCAAGCCCGAGCCGCTGGGGCTCGCGGCGTCTCCGCGCATGCGATACCCTGCCCGCCATGCGCTGCACGCGGCCCGGCCTCGCGACCGTGACGCTGTCGCTCGCCACGTGGCTCGGCGGCTGCGCGGGCCCTCCGGGCGGGCCGACCGATGCGCTGACGTTCACCTTCGACTTCCATCTTGGGCCGCAGGGGTTCACCGCCGGATTCGCCGACTATCCGCCGGCCCACGCGGAGATCTATGAGTTGGTGTCGGACTACCGCGCCCTCCCGGCCCCGCTGGAACCGCACTCCGCGCTGTTCCTCTCCGGCGTCAACCGGAGCGACGACCTGTTCATGTTCTTCAAGGGACCCGTCGGCGGCCTGCGGCCCGGAGCGCTCTACGGCGTCAGCGTCGCCCTGGAGATCGCCACCGCCACGCCGGCCGGGTGCTTCGGCGTGGGCGGCGCGCCCGGCGAGAGCGTCTGGATCAAGGCCGGCGCGACCGCGATCGAACCGCTCCCGGTCCGCGACGGCGCCTACCTGCGGATGAACGTCGACGTAGGCAATCAGTCCCGTGGCGGCGCCCATGCCGTCGTCCTCGGCAACGTCGCCAACTCCAGAAGCTGCGAGGAGCCGCGCCAGTGGGAGCGCAAGTCCTTCCGGAGCCGGACGACGCCGGAACCGATCTCCGCGTCTCCCGATGGCCGGGCCTGGCTGCTATTCGGCGCCGACTCGGGATTCGAGGCTCGGACGGAGGTCTACTTCACCCGGGCCTCGGTCAGCTTCACGCCGCTCTGACTGGCGCTCAGCTCTTGCGCCAGATCGCCGAAGGCGGCGTTGGCCGCCTCGATGTCGCCGTCGTTGGTCACGAACGCCAGGGTCATGTTCCGGGCCGGCAACAGCATCAGCAGTGCGTACCAATACGTATTGCTGCCGTTGTGCCAGATCACGGAGCCGCCGGCCCAGTCGCGCTCCTGGCGCACCCAGCCGCGGGCGTAGTCGTCCAGAAACGGGGCGTGCAGTCGCTCCCAGCTCGGCTGGGGCAACAGGACCGGGTCGGTCCCGTACTCCCCTTCGAGGTGAGTCGCACCGTAGCGCGCCAGATCGCCTATCGTCATGTGGACGGTTCCGGCCGGTGCGATGAGGGGGGAATTGTCGGCGCGCGTCTCGAAGGGATCGACGGGGACCCGGACGCGCACGGACCCGAGCTGCAGGACGGCGTGGCCTACCGGCTCCCGATCCGCGTACTCGCCTCTGGGCGGGCCGAAACCTGCGCTGATCAACTCGAGCGGCAAGAACACGCGGTTCTGAATCAGGGCCTCGTACGGCTCGCCGGCGACGGTCTCAGCGATGTGGCCGGCGATGGTGTAGCCGACGTTGGAGTACAGGAAGCGCTCGCCGCAGGGAGACTCGGGTTCGTCGGCGAGCATGGCGGCGATGAAGCGCCGTCGTTCGGCTACCAACTCCTCTGCGGTCTCGGGCCAGACGTCCTGGAACTCGTCAGGGAAATTGGCAGCGAGGCCCGCGGTATGCGTCAGCAGGTGGTCCAGGGTGCAGGCGCTCCAGCCGTCCGCCATCTCGACGTCGGGCAGCAGTGCCGTCAACGCGTCGTCGGGGAAGAGCAGCCCGTCTTCCTCCAGCACGGCCAGCAGCGTGGCGGTCATCGACTTGGTGATCGATCCCATGTGCCAGCGGTCGTCGACGGTCACCGAGATGCCGGAGTTCCGCCTGCGGTCGCCACTGACGGCAACCCCCGCGAGGTCTCCTTCGACAATCACGGCAGCGGCCACCGCGGTGAGCCCGGCATCGTCGCGCAACTCGTCCACGCGGGTTTCGAGAAAGTCCTGGAGATCGCCCGTCGCCAGGCCCTGCGGGTCGACGGGCTGGTCGGACGCCGTCTGCGCAACGGCGGGCGAAGCGCCTGCGAGCCACAACCCGCACGCGACGACAATCGGTCCCCGACCGACTCGTGTCCGCATCGATGCCTCTTGCGCGACTCAACGGACGCACTACCCGATCCCGAGGCGCCAACGCCTCCCGTGATCCTACCAAGCGAGCCTCCCGCGTTCCTCTGCGCCGCGTGATTGGATCCTCATCCCATGCGACTCCGCGCGTCGATCCGCAGGCTTGCGGCACTGTCCTTCGCGGTTCTCGTGCTCCCGTCGCTGCCGGAGCCGGCGCGAGCGGCCGACGACGTCGAGTCGTGGACCGACGTCGAGCTGCGCGTCCTCGAATCGGACCGGATCGCCTGGAGCGCGAGGGGCGTCGCCCGCGTGCGAGACTCGCTGGAGACCTTGTACGACCGGCGCGTCGAGACCGACGTGGATCTCGCGCTGAGCGATCTCGTGAGCGTGACGATTGGGTACGTCCTCCTGCATCGCGCGCCGACCGGCCTCCATTACGGCTGGGATCACCGCGTGCGCACCGGCCTGACGTACCCGCTCCTGCGACGGGACTTCCGGGTGGAAGGCACGACCCTCTACGAGCGCCACATCGGCCAGGCGGATGTCCCCGATTTCAACCGCTACCGCCAGCAGGTCGAGGTCGAACGCCCGCGGGCCCGGCTGTCGCCGTGGTTCCACCAGGGAGTGGCCTTCGAGCGCCGGGGGTTCATGCGGTCCCGGTCCAGACTGGGCGTCCGCTGGAGCTTCGCCCCTGGTCATTCCATGCGCGGCGCGTATCAGTACGAGCGAATCCGGATCGGCGCCGTCTGGCGGCCGCGGCATGCCATCTACTCGGAGTGGAGCTTCACTCTTCGTGCGCGTGACCCGGTCGCGCGATAGCGCATCGAGCGAGTGCGCCTACCGCGGCACCGCGGTCCGCGCCGGTTCGGCGGCCGCTGGGGTCTGCGGCTGGATCCCGCCCTCGCCCCCGTCGCCCCCGTCGCCGCTGCTTCGAATCCTCCACCCGGGAGCCCCGCCGCCGCGCTCTGCCGAGACGACCGACTCGACGGGCCGGCAGGCGTATCCGACTTCGTAGGCCAGGTGCTCGTTCAGCTCGTAGGTTCGCCGTTCGAGCGGGCCGCCGCGCGCGCTGACGCCCTTCGGCCACTCCTCCCGCAGCTCGTAGCAGCTCTCGAAGCGTGCGACGGTCGGCTGCACGGCCCCGAAGCGGCCAGTCGCGCAGCCGGCGAGCACCAGCAGGGAGACGACGGGGCTGAGCTTCATCATGGGTCGTCCTCGAGATCGTCGGCCCGGATCCATCCCGTCACCCTCGCGCGCCCGTCGATGTGCTGGTACGTCTCCGGGGGGTGGCACGCTTCTCCGAGGATGCTCGCCGCCAGATGGCGGTTGAGGCGGTAGGTCTGCTTCTGGGCTTCGGCCCAGCGCGAGGGGTAGGTCTCGCCGCTGCCCCAGAGGGTGACGCCTTCGACCCAGCCCGCACGCCACATCGAGAGGCAGTCCAGGAACCGTTCGACGGGCGGATGCCCTCTCGGAACGGCTTCGGCGCGGCGCTCGGGCGGCTCTGCGGAGCGCGCCGCGCAGCCGACGACCAGCAGCAGGGCGCCCGCAACGATCCTCATGCCCTCCTCCCGTGCGGCGGGCGGGCTGCCCCGTCGGCCCCCGCGCCACGGGTTCGCTCGTCCAAGCCTATCCGATCGGCTTGCGGGCCGCACTCGGAGTGAAAACACCACCGTGCGCCACACCCGGGCGGCGTCTCCTCGCAGAGAACGGCGGGCTCCGGATGGCTCCCGCGCGACGACGGGACGCTACCGGGACGCCGTTGGTCGTCAAGGCAGTGCTAGCACCTAAAGCCCCGCAACTTACTCATGGCGCCGGACTTATAGTCGTTGCGCTGACCGCGTTTCCCTCGTCGATTCCCTCATCGTAGACGGGAACCTACGGGACCATCGGAGCTGCCCACGGACCTCACGTACCGCAACGCCTGCGCGGCCGGCGGGCGACTCGGCCGTGAGCCGACCGCCGTCGTGACCCTTCCTGGCCACAGCGTCCCCGTTCGACCTTCGAAGGTCGGTTTCGGTCCGGCATGCTAATCGACTCCGAAATGCACCTTGGCGCGGCCGGGTACAGCGATGCCCTCTCGCTGTGCCATCGAGAGGACGATTGATCGCCTCCTGCCCCAGCGTGTGTAGGTTGGATTGCTCCAGGTGGCTGCCCCGGTGCTCGCTTCCCGCTTCCGACCGGCCGTGGAACAGACCGCTACGCCTGTCGTACAGCCTGTCCCAGTCTAGCCACAGGTTCGACAGGTCATTCGCCTGCAACAGTTTCCGTATCCGCTGGCGAATGCTCTCCCTCCGCACCTGGCGAATGGCCTCGACCACTCGCTGGGCCTCTTCGTGGTCGCCGTGTGCTCGTTCCAGCCAGGCGGCCGCGTCTTCGATCAGTTGCCGCTGAACGTCCGACCACGGCGGACCTTCCGCCAAGCCCTCGATCGTGGAGACTGCGAGCACCAGCTTCGCGATCGGATCCTCGTTGATCTCTGCAAGGTTCAGCACTCGAATGGCTCGTCGAATCGATGGCGAACCGTTTCGGAGTGGATCGTCCTCCGGCAGACACTCCTCAAGAGAGCGGGCGAAATGCCCGGCGTTCGCCAGAACCTGTGGGTTCGCCCGAAAGCGAGCGAAGAGGTTGTTCCCGTCATCCGGCAGGATGACGATGCCATGCACATCAGTCGCCAGCGGTATGGCGGGATTCACATCTCGGACGATCTCGGGATTGAGCCACGACATCGTACGGTTTTCGCCCGGGTCACCAGCATCGACCCCCAACCGGTTGCACAGCCCAGCCAGGTGTGTCGCGCGTCGAAGCTCCTCACCGAACTCCCTTGCCTGAGCCTCCGTCTCGAAGCCCCGGCAGCTCATGACGAGCCAGGATGCCTTCGATAGCGGCTCCTCCTGGTTTCCGATTCGATCGTGACCGTTCTACCGACGATCGACACCGTCAAGGCGCTGTCCTCGGTGTCCAAGGGCTTCCCGACGCGGAATTTCAGCCACAGACGATACATGGGGTGTCAGCCAGCCGGGGGTGTCGCCGCCCACTTGTCGAGCACCCGCCCGGCCGCCGCCAGACGCACCGGGTCGCGGCCCAGGACGACCCACCTCGACGGCGCGGCCGGCCGCGGCCAGCGCCGACCACAGCGCGGCGTGCTGCCCGCCCCACGTACGGACCGCGCTCTCGGTCTCGTCCTCGGCCTGCACCAGTTGCCGAATTCTCGCAACTGATTCATAACAGGATATTTATGGTCAACGGCCTGTCTGGGCTTACCTCGTTGTACCCCTCATCGTGGGCAGGATTCCACGAGACCCCTGAAGCTGTTCCGGAGCGGCCCCGCACTCACTGCTCGCGCAGATCCTTCGGGTACCGCCGGTCTACGGCATCCCCTTGACATTCTACCGGTCGCTTTGGTAGTTGTTCTACCCGGAGGTGCGGGATGGCTCGACCGCCGGGACAGGAAGACCAGCTCGGATTGCTGCAGGGGACTCTCGACATGCTCATCCTGCAGACG
>JAPOVI010000167.1 GCA_026708265.1 Acidobacteriota bacterium | reverse complement strand
GCGCGGCAGGCGGCGCGGCGGCGGGGGGTCCGCCGGCGAGCGGCGCACCGGCGCGGGGCGTGCCACTGAGCGACCGCGCCGGTGCCGGTGTCGACGCGGGCGGCCGTTCCGCGTTGGTGACGAAGAGCGCCAGCACACCGAGCCCGACGAGGGCCACGCTGAAGCTCGTGACGAAGACGACGTCGAAGGCGTTCGGCAGGGCGGCGAGGATGGCCAGCGCCACCAGGGGTCCCAGCATGGCGCCGGCGCTGTCGAGGGCGCGGTGCACCCCGAATGACGTGGCGAGGCCGTCCGGCCGGCTGCTCAGCGAGATGAGCACGTCGCGCGGGACGGCGCGGGCGCCCTTGGCCGCCCGGTCGAGCGCCACCACGCTGGCGATGAGCGGCCACGAGGCGCCGGCCGCCAGCAGACCCAGGCGGCAAGCCGCCGACGCCCCGTAGCCGGCGAACGCGATCTCCTTCGCGCGGCCGCCCCGGTCCACCGCCACGCCGCTGGCCAGCCGCAGCAGCGCCGTCACCCCGTGGTAGAGCCCGTCGACGATGCCGAACTGGAACGGCGTCAGCCCGAGATAGAGCACCAGGTAGACAGGCAGCACGGTGCCGACCATCTCGGACGAGACGTCCGTGAAGAGACTGGTGAAGCCCAGCGCCCAGACGTTGCGGCGGACGTGCGGCCACTGAAGGCCCGCGCCCGCGCCGCGCCGGGCCCGCCGCAGCGCCGACCACGCCTCGACCTGGTACATGCGCCCGCTGGCGACCGATCAACCGCAGCCCGTCAGGCGTCGCCAATGGCCCGCCTGGCGCCCAGGCCCTCCCGGGGGTCCGTGGCGTGCTACCCACGCGGGCTCCTGGCATCCGCAGGATCTCATCGTCCGCCGCCGGAACCGCCGGCGCCACCGGCTCCGCCCTCGGTGGGCGCCGCGCCCGGTCCCGGGAGCGGCTCGTCCGACGCGAACCGGCGCAGCACGTTCTCCGTCAGGCGCGAGACATTGTTGTCGTAGTCGTTGAAGGACAGGCTGCCGCTCCACGCGATGGAGCTCGTCGAGAACACCGCGCCCCCGTTCGGATACTCCACGTACGCCATGTCGGCGTAGACGAGCGGGTTGACGGTGCCTCCCTGCTCGGAGTTGCTCGTGTTGACCTCCTCGATGACGTGCTGGTAGGCGTCGGAGTGGCCGAACGAGCGCGCCAGGACCAGGGTGTGGGGCGGCGAGCCCTGCGCGTAGTCCACCCGGTCGAGCTCCGAGCCCGCGGCGCCGAACTCGAGGACCAGCGACGGATGGTTGCCGATCAGCTCGTTGTCGCCGATGCCCTCGAAGATGAACGCCACCCGCGGGTCGAAGCTGTCCGGCAGGCGCCGGAACGGGGAGTTCCGGTCGAACCCCTGCGCCGTGAACCCGACGCCGACCAGCCACTGGGGCGCCCGCCCGCGGAAGCGCCACAGCCCGCCCGGCTCGCCGGTCAGGCTGTGGTGGCTCTCGCCCGGCGCCCCCTGCCAGTGCTCGGTGCCGTCGCGCCGCCGGACCTCGATGAAGGTGCCGGTGGGATCCACCGGCGTCACCCAGTAGAAGCCGTTGCCCCCCATGTACATCAGCCGGCCGCGCTGCTCCAGGTACGCCCGCATTCCCTGGAGCATCTCCCACGAGTAGTACTCCGGGTGGGTGCCGGTCAGCACCACGTTGTAGGGCTCGAGCAGCGCCGCCCCCTCCGCGTGCAGGTCGTGATCGGTGACGACGTCGACGGTGAAGCCCTTGACCTCCAGCCAGTCGACGATGTGCGTGTCGGCCATGAACTGCCAGGGGTTGCGGGTGTCGATCTTCGGGCGCATGTTGGTGATGGGCCGCAGCCTCGACGAGTAGGCCACGCCGCTCCCGTCGGTGTGGGTCGAATACAGGCTCATCGGCTGGAAGCCGGTGCCGCCGGTCCCGGCGTAGGCCAGATAGCTGACGGTCGGGGCCAGGAACGCGATCCGCGCGGTCGCCGTTCCGCGCGGCGGCCGGACGAAGAAGGGCACGTAGTCTTCGCTGGTCGTCGTCCGCAGGCGCGCCGCGTAGATGCCGCTCGCGAGGTCGGCGGGCACCTCGAAGGCGAAGCCGACGTCCCAGCCGGCGTCGAGCAGGTCGTCGTCGTGGAAGTGGATCGCCCCGTACTGCTCGCGCGCCCGCCGGAAGTCCATCTCGGTCGCGTCCCACAGGTGCCCCGTCACCGCCCGCGTCGGCAGGTTCACTGTGCGGCCGTCCAGCCCGCTGCCCGCGGTGTCGCGCACGCGGTCGGTTTCGATGTCGGCCGCAAAGTCCCACGCCGCCACGGGGTCGGTCGGTGCGGCGCCGGCGGCGGAATCGCCGGCCGCGGGGCCGCCGGCCGCGATCGCCTCCACCTCGGCCCGGTCGAGCGCCCGCGCGTAGATCCGCGGACTGTCGATCTTCCCGTTGTAGTGCCCCGCCACGCCGCCGTCGGCGGTCCCGTAGGCGGCGATGTGCAGGGGCACGTCGGGCGTTGCCAGCGTTCGCACCGGCGTCGCGTCCTCGACCACCACCCGCGTCGGATCGTTCGCGTAGCGGTCGAGCGGCTCCTGGTAGAGCGTCACCCGCCCGGCCTCGGCGTCGAACGTCGCGGCCACGAAGTACCACTGCGTCGGCACGCCGTGGGGCCGCGGCCGGCCCGCGCCGGGAATCGCCGGCACCCAGCGCCGGAGCGCCGGCTCCGCCGCCACCCGCGCCACCTGCCCGTCGGCGCCCCCGAGCCAGAGCGCCAGCCGCCCCTGCTCGTCGATCACCAGGCCGTAGCCGCGGTCCGCCGCCCACTTGGTCACCACGCCCTGCGCGCCCGGCTCCCCCACCCAGCCGACGACGCCCGGCCGCGTCGGCGCCACCCAGGCCGTGATGGTGAAGCTTCCGTCGAGGCGGAGCGGCGCCGCGTCCGGCACGGTGACGTAGGAGCCGAGCGGCAGGTCCTGGTGGCGGCCGGGGTAGTCGCCGTTGGCCGCCGACTCGACCACCTCCTCCTTGATCCCGGGTCCGTTCGGGTTGGCGTCGCCGTGGATCAGACGCACGATCTCCGCCCGGTACGTGGGGAGCTGACTGCTCACCATGAACCGGATCGTCTCGCCCGGCGCCGCGCTGAACCGGTCCGCGTAGCCGACGACTCCCATCGTACGAAGCGCGGCCTGCGGCCCCATCTCGGCCGCCGGTTGCGCCGCCGCACCGGCGGCCAGTGCCAGGAGCGCAACGCCGGCCAACCCGCCGCATCCCTTGGTCTTGCTCAGAGACGTCATCTGAAGCCCCTCTCTGTCTGCGGCGCTCCGCTCAACGGCGCGCGTCCTCGACCTCTTCCAGCAGGGCCCGATAACGTGCGTCCGCCTCCCCGATACGCGGTTCGAGCAGGCGCCGCTGGGCGGGCCACATCTCCGACAGCAGGCTGCGCGTCTCCCACGGCTCGAGGTCCCCCTCCGGATCGACCGCCTCCGTCAGGAGCTCCTGCAGCCGGGCGCGTTGCAGCGCGACCAGCTCGGGCACGCGCTCGTCCTGGTAGAAGGGCCGGCCGTCCACGATCACGAAGATCGGTGCGCTGTGGGCCACGGTGCTGTTGCGCTCGGCCTGCCGCTCGCCGAAGGCGCGCACCGCCAGCCACAGGCTCCGATCCGCGGTCAGCGTCGTCCGGAGCTGGACGCGGTCGCGACCGCGCGCCGGTGCGGTGGCCACCACCTCTCCGTGCACGACCAGCTCCAGGCGGTCGAGACGGTCGAGATCGGGATTGAGCGACGCCTCCGCCACGACCTCCGCCCGCGCACCCGGCCCCACGTGCAGCTCTTCGCCGAGGGTCCGCCCGTCGACCGTCAGCTCCAGCAGCGGGCCGTTGGTCACGTACAGGCGCCCGGCGCGGAAGGCGTCGAACCACGCGTCGACGCTGAAGGGCCCGTCGAGCTTGACGTAGCTGCGCACGACGCCCGGCAGATCCATGTAGGGAAAGTCCGAACCGGCGGCCGGCAGGAGCTTGTAGCCGAGGTTCAGGAAGCCGTACCAGAGGTCGGTCGGGAGGCGGCCGAGCTGGAGGAGCTCGACGAAGTCGACGATCCCGAACGGCACGTCGAGGGCGAGGCCGCGGCGGCCGTTGAACAGCTCGGCGTGGTGCGCGTACCCGGAGAGGCCGCCCTGCCGGCGCGCCTGCTCGAAGACCTCGTGGTAGAGGAAGTAGCCGTCCGGCCCGGCGTGGAGCGGCTCGCGCAGGTTGTGGTGGATCGTGTGGCCGCGGTGGACCGTGCGGGGATCCTCCTGCCCCGAAACCAGCGCGTGTCCGTCGCGCTCGAAGCGGCCGGCCGCCCCCCAGGCGGGTTGCTCGAAGTGCGTCCCCGCGATGTTGCCCATCTGCAGCAGGTTGGCGACATGCACGTCTTCGCCTGCCACCTGCGCCCAGGTGTTCTCGTCGCGAACCGCGTGCCGCTCGATGTGGATGTGGGCGTCGCCGGAGTACCAGCCGCGCTCCGGCTGATTGACGTACCGCTCGAGGGCGACCGGGACCGTGGTCGTCTCGCCGGGGCGGATCTCGATTTCCTCGTGGTGGACGCGGTACTCGATGCCCCGGGCGACGACCAGCTCGTAGGTTCCGGCCGGCACCCGCGCCTCGTAGCTGCCGCTCACGTAGAACGCCAGCCGGTGCGGCGACGGCCAGAAGGTGCGGGGCGTCACCCACACCCGCCGGACCTCATCGGTGTAGCGGTGCACCAGGACGGCATCGTCCGACGGCAGCGGCATCCGCCCCGTCGCGTCGTAGAGGCCGGCGCGGGCGGGCACCGGGCGGCCGGAGGCGGCGTCGGTTACCTGGAGGCGGACCCGGCCGAGCGCCGCCGGCGCCCGGGTGGCGCCGCTCCGGACCACCTCGATGTCGCAGAGGCACACGCCGCCGCGGCTGCCGACGGCGAGGTCGATGCCGCGCGTGCCGTGGCCCGCGAGGCGCGCGCGGTCGAGGGTCAGCGTGACGCTGCGCAGCGTGTCGCTGCTGCGCAGCGTGTCGCCGGGCTCGGGCCGGACCTCGGCGCGCCCCAGGGCCTCGCCGCCGTTCCGCTCCCAGACGACGGTGAACGGCGTCGTCAGCGCCGGCGCGTAGGTCAGCGTCAGCGTGACCGGCTCATCGATGTCGTACCCGTACGCGTCGTCGACGTCGAAGCCGATCAGACCGCCCGCGACGCACTGCCGGCCGCCGACGGTGCGCGTCTCGACCTCGTTGCGATAGGCGCCGAGCCCCAGCTCCGAGTAGCTCAGCCCGTAGGTGTGGGCGATGCGCGGCCGGGGCCAGTCGACCTCGTGCACGTAGCGCGCCTCGCTGCCGTGGGCCGACAGGCGCGGGGCCATCGCTCCCGGCAGGAGGAACCCGAACCCGAGCGGCAACCCGAGCAGAAGCGACGCCCGCCACCCGCGCGTGAGAGTCGTCATCTCCGGTTCCCCCCCGCCGTTCCCGGCGGCCGCGCGGACGCCCCCGCCCCCGCCTGCGCTCCCGCCCCCGCGGGAGCTCCTTTCGCGACTGGCCGGACCGGCCCCGACGACGCCCGCGGCGCCGATGGCGCGACGCGGCGCCGAGCGCCCGGGTCCTGCAGCCAGAGGATCAGGCCCGCCACGAGCGCCGTGACGACGGCCGTGGCCAGCCCCCACGCCGCCAGCGACAACCATTGCATGGCCGGGGCCGACACGTCGAGCAGGGAGGTCGGTTGCGCGCCGGTCGCCACCACGCCGAGCGCCCGCGCCCCGACGGCGAAGCCGCCGGCGGCCAGGCCGCCCATGGCCAGCAGCAGGCCGAGCGCCAGCCCGCCGAGGCCCACGACGCCGACCGTCATCCCGCCCAGCGCGACCCCGCCGAAGGCGAAGCCGCCGATCGCCACCAACCCCACCGCTGCATCGCCGATCGCAACGACGCCGCGCGCCCAGGCCACGCGGTCGCCGCTCGCGTCGTGGGCGACGTGGACCAGGGGCAGGCCCCACACGGTGCGCCGCGAACGGTATTCGAATCCGGTCCGATCGGCCCGCCGTCGGCCCCGGCGCCATCCGCGCCGTGTAGGCGTCCAACCGGCATCCGACGCCAGGTCGGTTGCGCCGAGTGGGTGGACTCGCTGCGCGCCGTCCGCCGGCAGGCCCTCGCCCACGACCGACTGCCGGACGTCGCTCCGCAGCTCGCTCGCCTGCTGGTAGCGCCGCCGCGGCTCCTTCTCCAGGGTCCGCAGCACCACCTGATCGAGCCGGACGTCCACCTCGACCTTCTGCGACGGCGGCGGGAAGCGGCCGATCGGGAGCTCGCCCGTGAGCATCTCGTAGAAGACGACGCCCAGCGCGTAGATGTCGGCGCGGTGGTCCACCTGGGACGGGTGCTCGATCTGCTCCGGCGCCATGTAGTGCGGCGTGCCCAGGACGCGCGCATGCTCGGTGAGGCGGGTGTCGGTGGACGACCCGGTGAGCAGCGCGAGCCCGAAGTCGACGATCTTCGGCGCGCCCGCCCGGTCGAGCAGGATGTTCTCGGGCTTGATGTCCCGGTGCACCACCCCCTGGTCGTGCGCGTACTGCAGCGCCTCGCAGATCCGGGGCACGATCGCCAGCGCTTCGGCCGGCGCCAGGCTGCCGCTCGCCATTGCCTGCCGCAGCGTGACGCCCTCGACGAGCTCCATCACGAGGTAGTAGAGGCCTTCGCGGTCGCCGAAGTCGTAGACGCGGACGATGTGCGGGTGATCCAGCCGCGCCATCGTCCGCGCTTCGCGAGCGAAGCGCTCCGCGAACGCCGGGTCGTCCTGCAGGTGCGCGTGCAGCACCTTCACGGCGACGGGCCGGTCGAGCGGCCGGTGGCGCGCCCGGTAGACGGTCCCCATCCCGCCGGGCCCGATCAGCTCGAAGCCGTCGAGGTCGGGCAGCCGGCGCTCCAGCTCCTCGGGCGGTAGCGGCGTAGCCCGTCCACGCCGGCGGTCGGCGTCGGTGGACGCCTCCCAGCGGAGCCCGGCCCGCAGCGCGCAGTAGGGGCAGACCCCCGGCGGCGCATCGGCCGGGATCTCGGCGTGGCACTCGGGACAGGTTCGCTGTGTCATACCCCTTGCTACGCGATCGCCGGCCGGTTGTTACAGCCGCCTCGCGAAGTATGCGCCACGAGGAACCGCTATTATGGCGGCCACTCGGTCTCGTCGAAGCAGCGGCGACCGGGTGCCGTCGATCGGGTCATCGGTCTTTCCGGAACGCACGCTCGAAACGTCGAGGGGACCACGATGCGAGAGTTTCACGGCAGGACGTCCGAAGATCCCGGTTCGCGAGTCGGTCACCTCGCCCGGCTGGCGCTGATCGTGCTGGCGGCCGGCGCCGCCGCCTGCGTCGCGGGCGGGGCAGCGCCGGAATCGCTCGACGAGCTCGCCCAACGTTCGCTGGCCACCATCGACGGGGAGCTGGCGGTTCCGGGCCTGCAGGAGCCGGTCGAGGTGATCCGCGACGAGTGGGGCGTGCCCCACATCTACGCGCGGAACGACGACGACCTCTTCTTCGCGCAGGGCTACGTCATGGCGCAGGACCGCCTGTGGCAGATGGAGATGTGGCGCCGCTGGCGCGAGGGGCGGCTGGCCGAGATCTTCGGGCCCGAGGCGCTCGACTACGACCGCCGCACCCGCCTGATGAAGTTCCGGGGGCCGTTCGACGAGACCGAGTGGACGAGCTACCACCCCGACGCCCTCCGGCTGTTCACCGCGCACGCCGCCGGCGTGAACGCCTGGGTCGAGCAGCACCGCGACAACCTGCCGGTGGAGTTCCAGCTCACCGGCGTCGAGCCGCTCCCGTGGACGGCGGAGACGGCGGTCCTCCGCTGGGCCTCCCTCGGGGTGCCGAGCGTGCGGGGGCATGCCATCCACGAGATGCAGCTCGCCCTTGACGTCGCCCGCCACGGCGCGGACGAGGCGAACCGGCGCTTCGCGCCCGACCCGTGGGACGACCTGGTGGTGCCGGACGGGCTCGACGTCAGCATCATCACCGAGGAGATCCTCGACGCGATGCGGGCCGGCGACGGCGATCCGTTCGTCGCGGGGCGCCTGCCGGCGCTGGAGATAGTCGAGCCCTACCGCGCGCTGCTCCCGGGGCCGGGGCTCGAGGCGCGGCAGGTCTCGCCGCGGCCGATCCCCACCGAGGGCAGCAACAACTGGGTGCTGACCGGCGCACGCTCGCCGAGCGGGGTGCCGATCCTGGCCAACGATCCGCACCGGCGTATCGAGATGCCGGCGCTGCGCTACTTCGTGCACCTGGTGGCCCCGGGCTGGAACGTCATCGGCGGCGGCGAGCCGCCCTTCGCCGGCGTCGACGCGGGCAGCAACGAGCGCATGGCGTGGGGCTTCACCTTCGCCGGCACCGACATGGTGGACGTCTACGTCGAGGAGCTGCACCCGGACGACCCGAACCTCGTGCGCTGGCAGGACGGCTGGGAGCCGCTCCGGATCATCGAGGAGGAGATTCCGGTGAAGGGCCGGGAGCCGGAGCCGGTGGTGCTGAAGTTCAGCCGGCACGGCCCCGTCTTCTACGAGGACCGGGAGAACGGCGTCGCCTACGCCGTGCGCTCGGTGGTGCAGGAGCCGGGCACCGCCGCCTACAAGGGGAGCTTCCAGCTTGCCCAGGCGGAGAGCTGCGCGGACTTCTTCGAGCGGGCGATGCACTGGCTGGTCCCCACCCACAGCCTCATCTGCGGCGACGCCGACGGCAACATCGCGCTCCAGGTGACCGGGCTGACGCCGGACCGCGACGGCTGGAACGGGCGCCTGCCGGTGCCCGGGAACGGCGACTACGAATGGCGCGGCTTCCGCGAGGACCTGCCGCGGGAGTTCAATCCGGAGCGGGGCTACATCGCCACCGCCAACAACAACGTGCACCCGCCCGGCTACGAGGGGCGGCCCGTCTTCTATCACACGTCGCGCGGCGTCGAGACGTCGCGGATCGCCCGGCTGCACCAGATTCTCGGCGCGGGCGAGGTCCTCTCGGTCGACGACCACAAGCGCATCCAGCACGACGCCCGGCTGCTCGCGGCCGAGCGGGACATCCCGGCGTTCCAGGGCTGGACGTCGGACGATGCGGACGTGGAGTGGGCGCGCGGCGTCATCGCCGACTGGGACGGCACCGTCTCGCGCGAGAGCACCGCGGGCGCGCTCTACGTGCGCTGGCGGGCCGAGGTCGACGATGGGGTGCGGGACCCGGAAACGCCCGAGGCCGAGCGCCGGGCGCTCATCGAGCAGGGGTTGGCGGCGGCCATCGTGCGCCTCACCGAGGAGCTCGGCCCCGACCGCGCGGAGTGGCGCCACGGCCGCGTGCACGCCAGCGACCTGGCGCACATGCTGGTCCCGGCCTTCGACCTGCCCCCGGTGGAGCGCCCTGGCGGCTTCGGGGCGGTCAACGCCACCGGCGCCAACTTCCGCCGCATCATCGACCTCGCGGACCCGGACCGCTCGGTGGCCAGCAACGCCCCCGGCCAGTCGTCCCAGCCGGGAAGCCCCTTCTACGCCAACCTGGCCGAGAACCTGGGCAACGGCGAGTACTTCCCCCTGCTCTACACGCGCGAAGCCGTGGAGGAGCGGGCCGCACACCGGCTGACGTTGCGGCCTGCCGGCGAGTGAGTGAGTCGGAGGCCACGACCGGAACGCGACCGTCGCCGACGAGGTTGGATCGCCGTCATCCCTGCACGGAACGGGCGCATGAGAACGAAGGTCGTCTTGAAGGACGAGCTGGTGGAGCGCGCCCGGGCGCTGTCCGACGCGCGCACCCTGAGCGGTCTGCTCAACCGGTGTCTCGCTGACTGGATCGCCGACGGCAGGCAGCGGGAGATCGAAGCCCGCCTTCGGAAGGAGTACACGCTGGGGGCGCCAGAATCGGCCAAGGTCAACCGCGAGTTCGCCGACATCGACTCGGGGGGCTGGCCCGGCCAGTGACGTGCGGGGCGCTCTGGCGCCAGTGTCGTGCCCTCGGGCAGCAATCCGGACCGTACAGCCGACGCTCCAGCAGCGTCGTCATGGCGGAGAGAGCATCCGAAGGAGATTGCGCAGCTCGTCGTCGACCAGGCGGCCGTCCTGGACGGTCTCGGAGACGAGCGCGCGCACACGGGTCCGCCAGCGGGCGCGCAGACGCGAGACCGCCGTCCGAAGCGCGGGCTCGCTCCGGCCGAGCCGGACCGAGAGATCTTCGTAGGAGACCTCAGCGACGTCGAAGCCCAGGTAGGCCTTGAGCGCGTCGAACAGCTCGGCCTGTCCGCGGTCGGCGTAGCCTTGGCGGACGTCGGCGACCGCACGCTCCAGCAGCGCGAGGGCCCAGCGCCGCTCGTAGAGCGCCTCCGGTGTACGCGTGTCGGCGGGCTCGGAACGATAGCGCTGCTCGGCGTCCGCGGCGTCGATCGAGACGACGTCGGCGCCGCCCCCGCGCTTCGCTGCGGCTTGCCGGCGCCACTCGCTGGCGAGGAAGTTCTTCATCGCGGTGAGCAGGAAGCTGCGGAACCGCCCGCGCGACGGGTCGGCGGACGCCAGTCCGCGGCGCTCGAGCAGGCGGGCGAAGAAGGCCTGCGTCAGGTCGCGGGCGTCCTCGGCGTCGTAGCCGCGCCGGCGCACGTAGGCGTAGAGCGGATACCAGTACCCGGCACAGAGCTCGGCGAGCGCCCGGTCGGCCTGCTCGCCGGGCGCGCCGCCCGCCGCCGCAAGCACCATGCTCCAGCGCGTCGTCGCGAACCGCATCGCCCGCATTCTCACCCGATGCGGAAGCGCGGACCAGTGGGCGACGGAAGTACCATCCGCCCGTGTACGACGCGATCGTGATCGGCGTCGGCGGGATGGGGAGCGCGACGCTCTTCCACCTCGCGCGGAGCGGCGCCAAGGTGCTGGGCGTGGAGCAGTTCGGCATCCCGCACGCCTTCGGCTCGTCACACGGGTCGACGCGCATCATCCGCCTGGCGTACTCCGAGGGGCCGGAGTACGTCCCGCTGCTCCGCGCCGCGTATCGCTACTGGCGCGAGCTCGAGGCGGTCTCGGGCCGGTCGATCTTGAAGGTCACGGGCGGGCTCGACATCGGGCCGGAGGGAAGCTGGACCATCGAGGGCTCGCGCCAGTCGTGCGTGGAGCATGGGCTCGCGTTCGAGGAGCTCGGCGGCAGGGAGGTCAATCGCCGCTTCCCCGGCTACCGGCTGCCCGACCCGATGCGGGCGGTCTACCAGCCTGACGGCGGCTACGTCCGCTCCGAGGCCGCCATCGAGGCGTACGCCGCGGCAGCGCGGGCCGCGGGCGCGGAGATCGTGACCGACGCTCCCGTCCGCGGCTGGGAGCGCCGCACGGCAGGCTGGCGCGTGCACGCCGCCGGCGAGCGCTACGACGCTCGCAAGCTGGTCGTCACCGCCGGCCCCTGGGTGGGCGCCCTGCTGCCGGACCTGCGGGCGGTCTGCCGGCCCGAGCGGCAGGTCATGCTCTGGACGGAGCCGCTGCAGGCCGACGTGTTCGAGCCCGGGCGCTTCCCGGTCTTCAACATGGAGTCGCCGTCCGGTCGCTACTACGGCTTCCCCGACGACCGCGGCGAGGGCTTCAAGATCGGCAAGTACTGGCAGACCAGACGGAGAGACCCTGCAATTGCAGGCGTTGTTGACCAGGAACCACCGGGCCATACCCACAATCTCACCCACGTTGCGCCGGGCTGTGGCCCGTCATCCGGACGTCCACTCCCAAAACTCTCTGACCAGGGTTTCATACTGCGACACCTTGGCCAAGAGCTCCGCCTTCTTGTCTTCGTCCGATATCCCCCTCCTAATGAGCGCCTGTTGACGTTCCAACGCCATAAGCACGGTGGACTTGTCAGCGTGCGCAACGAGCCCGGCAAGAATAGCGTACTGCGCCTTGTTCTCCACGAAGAGCCGTAGCGTTTCAGAGTTCAGGGTACCCAAGTCAATGTTCAGGCTACCCAGAAGCACGCCCGTTCTCTCACCCGACGCAGACGACGCCGTAGGGGCCTCGCCCTTATCCGACGATCTCTCGAATCGTTGGGGGTCACTTTCTGCTTCCAATATCGCTCTCAACTTCGTTTCTAAGTGAGATTCCAGTTTCTTTACAACTCGGCCTTGGTGCCAAATCACGATCGTCGCCGCCAGCACGACAGACAGCACCGCGGAAGTAGCTTCTGCCACAGTCGACACTAGGGTCATCGGCGTGCCAGCAGCCCAGACGGACACCAACCAAGCCAAGAAATCTTGGATGCTGGTCCGCAGTGCACCCCACGACACGAGGGTTAGAACGAGGAACGCGCCGATATTGGCTACGTTACCCATGATGCTCAAGCGCTCTCGAAAGGATGCCATTCTCTTCACTATACCTCGACCGCCCTCTGCCTAAGTGGCGTGCTGACGTACGAGTCGCCGCGCTCGCCGAATCCCGCCCGAGTCGTAGACCACTTCGCGGATCCGGCGGTACATCTGGGACGGAACCGCGACGCGCGAGGCGAAGGCTGTCAGCCAAACTGCACAGGTCGCTGCAAGGTCTACCGCCTCGGCGTCGCTACCGCCCGACACAATTACCACTAGCTTTCCCACAAGGAGGTTGGACGCTTTGATTGCCACACGGGTACCGTTGTTGGCAATTGGCACGGCGAGACCAAACGCGGCCGCTACCAGGCCCGGTATGGCAGGCGGCATTGTCACGCCCAAGTACAGCGTGCCGTCGTCGGTGCGACGCAGGAGAGTCGCCGAGTGAAATGGTGGCACCCGGGGCATCGCCTTCTTGATAGCCTTGGCCCATCCCGAATCGACAGCGCAGTCGTGACAAACCACGGTCTGCGCCCCGGGCTCGGTTGCGCCGCCCCCGAGCCGGAAGAACAGCTCACCCACCGGTACGTCGGTCTCGCACTCAGAGCATTGGACTGGCTCGAGTTCGGGGCATACAACCACTCCCCTTCAAGTAGACGTCGCCGGATTCGGCGCCGCCGGAGGTATATCTGTGCGCACGGATCGCACCGGTGATGGGTGCCGGGCTCGCCATCGTGGCGTGCCGGCTGCGGGTTCCGCCCGCAGTCGATACACAGCGGTCGCGCCTCATCCGTCATCGGCTCGCCGCATCATAGCGCGTCCTCTTCGCGACCGACCGCGGCCCTGTGGTTGCCGCGTCCAACCCAAGTGATTACCTCCACGGGTCAGCCGGCATGGGCAGCCGTTCCCCGGCAGCGGGCGCACCGCGCGAACCGGCCGGCCGGCTCCCCGCACTGGATACACTGGCCCGCCCCGCGGCGCCGGGCGCGCAATTCCGCCGATCGTCGCCGCTGGCGTTCCCCGCAGGGCTCGCAGAGTGTAGGCGTCGCCAGCGGCCGGCCCCCGCACCGCGTACAGACACCCTCGACGCGGCGCCGCAAGTAGCGCCGCCGGTCGTCGTCGGGCGTGATGATGGACCAGCCGATCCACTCGGACGGGGCGTTGACGGGGGCCGAGCGGGCGCCCGTCAGCCGCCGCAGGTAGGCAATCTCGGCGAGCCGCAGCGCTTCAATCTGCGCCGCGCTCCACATTCGGGCGCCCCGGCAAATGCACCGCGAACCGCGTCAGCAACGCTGCGTCCGGCGCCGACTCGCGCGATCGCGGGGGGCGGGGCGCCGCTGCCTTGCGCGCAGCTCGAGCGCGAGCCCGGCAGCGCCGGACCGCCTCACGGTTGCCCGCTCGGGTCGCGTCCCGGCAATCGTCGCACCGCGGCTGCCAGCACTCGACGCGCGCCGTGCAGTCGACGCAGCGATACGCGATCCGGAGGATGAAGTACCGCCGCGCCTGCCGCTGGCGTGCGCTGACGGCGTGCTTCTCGCAGCGGCGGCGCCCCGGGACGGCCGGACGCTGCCCGCAGACCACGCAGAGCCCCGCGCCCGCCAGGCGGCGATACCTCGCCCCTTGGTGCGTCTGCGCCGTCCCTAGCCCGGATTTCTCACAGCTCTTCGAGATCCGCGACGACGGCGACCGCTACGA
>JAPOVI010000214.1 GCA_026708265.1 Acidobacteriota bacterium | reverse complement strand
GCTCCTCATCCAGCGCCTGCGCGGCGAGGTACCGGCCTGGACCCTCCCGCTCGCCCTCTTGAGTCTCCTGGTCGCGTTCTACCTCGGCCTGCTGCTCGCGCCCTAGAGCGCGGCTAGGGCGTCGTCCGCGATCCGTCGGGCCAGACCCCGGAGCTCGGCCGTTCCCCGCTCCAGTCGCTCGATACGGCGCCGTAGCCTGCCAACGCGCATGTTCCACCCGTGGTCCTCGGCGGCCCGGAACTCGGCGAGGGCCGCGGCCAGGCGTTCGGGCGGCATTCCCTTGACGTCGATCACACGCGGAACCTCACGATCGCGACGCGCCGAGGCGTCAGCGAGCGGCCGGTCGCCAGCACGAGCTCGGCGCCGAAGCCGTCCGTCTGGTAGTCCCAGGAGAGCGCGGGCGGCAGCCGTTCGGACTCGGCGACCGTGTCCAGGAGTTTCCGGTAGACCTCGGCCAGCGCCCGGATCCGGCCGTAGTCCGTGTCCCGGAAGTCGAGCAGCTGCTGTTCGACGGTGTCTTCGTCGCCGCCGAGCAGCTCCACGTTCTCGTCGCCGTTGGAGCTGTAGACGAGCGCCGGAAACCGCAGGCTCGGGTCCTGGGCGCCCTTCGGGACCTCGCCCTGGACCAGGGGCCAGACGTTCTCGGACAGCGTGTCGATCTCGCGCTGCCCCGAGCCCTCGAAGTAGTCGCGGATCGCGGCCTCCCAGGTGCTCTCGATCGTGTCGACAAGCGTCGGAACCGTCATCAGCGGAAGCCCAGGGAGAACCCGGCCGAGAACCCGGTGTCCGGATGGGCGACGTTGATCAGGCCGCGGCTGCTCGTCGCCTGGAGCACGAGCACGGCGCGGTTCCGGTTCGGCGGATAGTCGGCCGATTCGATGTTCCAGCTGACGCCGTCGACGGTGACGCGCCACCGCGAGCCGATGCCGGCGGGCGCGTACAGCAGCGAGATCCGGCGACGCTGGATCTGCGCCTCGGAGTCGTCGACGGGGCCTCGGCCGCCGGTGGCCGGACCCAGCCAGCGGCCGCCGACCTCGTGAACGACATCGGGGAGCGCGGCCCCGAAGGGATCCTGCGCCGGCTGCCGGAGCTCGACGTCGAGCGGATACGCCATCAGTCTCCGCCGAGGAACGTGATGCCGCGCGAACCCGTGGCCTTGACCGTGCCCTCCTCGCGCAGCCGCTTGGAGTAGGCGTCCCAAGCCGTGCCGAAGTTCTCGCCGGCGCGGGCCTGGAGCCGGTCGCGGAGCTCGGCCGCGGCCAGGTAGGCGTTCGCGCTGTTCGCGTCGAGCGCGCCCTGGACCTCGTCATCGGTCCACTGCTGCCGCGGTCCGTCGTCGCCGGCGAGCTCCCGGACGCGCTGTACGCTCATGCGGTCACGGTATCAGGGGCCTAGGACCTCCGGCAGCCGGAACCGCCCGTAAATCGAGGCTAGCGGCTCCAGGGCCCTACTCCAGCGGCAGCAGGGACCGCCCTCGCTTCAGTCGCGAATAGACGCCGTAGCGCATCGCGTCGCAGGCGTGGTCGTTCTCCTTCTTCGGCTTGTCCTGGGACCGCGGGTTGTCATCCCAGACGTAGCCGACCATCTCGTCGCGGAGCATTCGCGTGTCCTCGTGGTCGCGGATCGTCATGTGGTCTGGCGCCAGCAGCCGCTCGACGGCGGCGATGCCCTCCGAGACCTCGTTCCGGGCGTCGCGGACAGCGCAGCCGACCAGGGGCCGGACCTCGGCCGTGAGCGCGGCCGCCGACGGGTCCGCGTAGAGGACCTCGAAGGGATGGGCCTCGTAGAACTCGGCGATGCGCTGCGCCTGGGCCGAGGGCATGATCGCCAGGTCCTTCGACGCGCCCTCGTTCGGACAGAAACTGTGAGTGATGAAGTAGCGGCGTTCGAGCGCGTAGGTGTACTCCTCGATCCGGACCACGGCCGAGGGCTTCGTCATCCCGAAGTCGAGGCCCGCGAACGTGCGCGTCACCAGCCCCCGCGGCGGCAGTGGCGCCGTCTTGAAGTAGAGGTAGATCAGGCCCGAGGCCGCGGCCCACTGGCCGAGGATGAACCGCTTGTGGAACACGGAGCCCGGCGTGTAGAGCCGGTGCATTCTCCGGATGTACTCCTGGCCCTCCTTGCTCCAGAGCGCCGGGTTGTCGTTCCAGCCGAAGGTGTAAACCGAGTCGATGCGGCCGTCGTCGATACGCGTCTTGAGCCAGTGCGTCGGCGCGTCGGTGTTTGTGAGCCCGTAGAACCGCGAGCCCGGCATCCGGAGCCGCGAGATCAGCATGTCAAAGAACTCCTCGCCGACGAGCGTGACCTCGTCGGCCAGGGCCGTGCGCAGGGTCATGCCCCGGATCCGCTTCGCGCTCTCGGTGTTCGACCACGCGATGAAGAACAGCGTGTGCCCGTCGATCTGGAGCGTGCGCTCGGTGTTGTTCCAGACGACGTGGCAGCCCTGGGAACGGGCCCGGTCCATGATGTGGGGCCGGACCTCGGCCTTGAGCTCTGTCGGCGACCGCCCCGTCACCAGGTGGTGCGAGGGCGGCGTCGTCAGCAGGTAGTCGGTGAAGGCCAGGCAGCCGGCGTGGGTCTTGCCCGAGCTGATGACGCCGACCGCGAGAATGATCGGTGCCTCGGCGACGTAGACGTCGAGCTGCCTGGGGCTCAGCGCCGGCATGGGCTCGCGGGCCGCAACCGGCAGCGGGCCGAGGGCCGGGCCGCCCCCCCCCTACCGGGGGGGCGGCCCTCGGCCAGCAGCTCCCCGGCCCTGCGCATCACCCGGCCTCCTGCTCGCGGGCGCGGGCCTGGGCCACCTCCTCGATGACCTCGCGCCGGCGCTCGGCGATCGTGATCCGGCGCTCCTCGCGCTGCTCGTCGAGGTCCGCCGAGGTCTCGGAAACGAGCGGGGCCCCGTACGCGATCTCGAGCAACCGGGCCCAGCCGCCTCCGGCCATCATCTTCGAGGCGTGGATAGCGGCCGCGTCCGTGTGCTCGAGCTTGACCTCGTCGAACACCGTCTCCTCGCCCGTGCGCGGGTTCACGACCTTGACCTGTTCGCGCTTGCTCGTGCGCTTGGCCTCGACGTTGTTCTCGAGGATCTCGTCGGCCTTCTCCTTGACCCGTTTCAGGTGGGTCCAGAGCTCGTCTCGGTAAGCCTCGATCTCGCGTACGCGGTCGCCCGCGGCCTGTTTCCTGGCCTCGGACATCGTGGCGAGAACCGCCGCGTGCTCGGCCTCGAGCTTGGCGATCTCCCGGTCCCACTGCGGCAGGTTCATCCACCGGGCGACCGATGACCGGTGCCGGCCTACGGCGCGGGCGGCATCGGCCTTGGAGCCGCCCTCGAACACGACGCGGGCCGCCTTCGGGAGCAGCCGGTCGCGCTGGTCGCCGGTGCGAGCCATCCGCTCATTATGTCGCGCGCCGTCGCACGGCCTGGCCCCTACGCGCCTGCGCGCGCGAGCCCAGGGTGCGCTCGTGCACCGTTCGCGCAACACCGGTGCACGGTCGCTCCGAACCCTCTCCACGTTCCCGTTACGGTATAATCCATCGGTTCGTCAACTACCAGCGGAGGAACTTGAGTGACCCCATCGATTGAAGCAGAGGAAAAAAGCCCAAAAGGGGGAAAACCGATGACTTACGCCTCCGTTCCGCTCCACTGGCTGCGGCCAGGCACCTACCGCTACCAGGGCCCGGTGACGCTCCTGGGCTCGCCGGCGGCGACCCGCTACACCTCCACCGTGTACCGGGAGCCCGACGGCACGACCTGCGTCGTCATCAGGAGTCGTTTGTCAGCTGGCGGCATCATGCTCGCCGTCGCCGTCTTCGGTTCGCAGCTGGCGCTGCTGGCGCTGATGCACCTGGTGTCGACGTGGCAGCGGTAGCCCCGGCCTTCACCAAAAAGGGCGCCGAGCGCCGCGCGAACCTGTCTCTGGCCTGGGTCCGGGGCCAGCTCCCCGATGACGTGTGGGAACAGCTCGAGGCCCTGTCCCGGTCCGAGACCGCGCGCGAGGCCCACAAGATCGCCGACCGCATCGTGGAGCGAGCGGCCGAGCTCCCGAAGGTGGACCCGAAGATCCGGAGGCTGCGATGAGCGTCCAGGGCGCGAACCTGGCCCTGGGCCACATCAAGCGGGATCCGGATCTGCCCCGCGCCGAGCGCATCAAGCTCTACGCCCGGGCCTCCGTCCACCTTGACGCGGCCGACGCCGAGATCCCGGTCACGGACGCGCGAGGACGTCGCCGGCTGGCGGCAGCCGAGCGCCGCTATGTCCGGGTCCGGACAGACCGCGGCGACATCGGGCTGTTGCCGTGAACTCGCATCTGACCGGTTTCGGCATCGCCATCACCGTGCGCCTGCACGACGAGCGCGAGCACGCGGAGCTCACGGACCCGCGAGACCGCTTCGTGCTTTCCGGAGACGCGGCGAGGGCGGCCCTGCTCCTGCTCGAGGTCCTGGAGATCGACTCCTACGCCGAGGTCCGCGTGGTCTCGGTCGCCGGCGGCTTCAACCTTGCCCGGTGGACCTCCGTCACCGACGACGGGGCCGTCTGCCGGTGGCGGCGAGTGCATCCGTAGTAGAATGGAGGCGCTCGACGAGGGCGGTTGGCCGCCGCCCTCGGAGCTGGCGAACTGACCTGAAAAGGAGGTCCGATGCCTAGACAAAGACTATCCGAGGCCGAGCTCAAGCGCCGTCGCGCCGAGCGGTGGCAGCGATGGGCGTCGAAGAACCGCGAGCATCTACGAGACCGAGCCCGACGCCGGTACGCCGAGAACCTGGAGCGCGAGCGCGAGCGTCGCCGCACGTACATGCGGACATACCGGCAACGTAACGCGCGAACGGTTCTCGAATCGAACCGCCGCTACCGAGCCGCGAACCGCGACAAGATTCGGCGGCTCAATCGTGAGCGGCGACGCCGAGCCGGAACCGGATATCGAAAGCACCTTCCCGAGCTCTACGCGGCGCAAAACGGGATCTGCACGGAATGCGGATGCCGGCTACCGCCCCTACGACTCAAGGACGATCGCTTGAATCCCGCGATCCACGTCGACCACATCGTGCCGGTGGTTCTTGGCGGTTCGAACGAGCCGCAGAACCTCCAGGCTCTTCACGGGCCATGCAACAGCTCCAAGCGGTCGGCAGCGCCGCGACAGGGAGTGATCTGGGCCGGATGACTCGCGAATACGTCGCCTGTTCTCTCGTGTACTACAGCTCCGTCTTTCGGAGGTGTGGTCACCTTCACCCCACGGTCGCCGACGCCGAGGCCTGCCGGGTTTCCGGCTCGTTCTCGCGCGTCGAGGCCGTCGACTACGGCCGGCTCGACGGAGTGTCGGGCCGACTGTTTCCACTCACCGACACGGAGCAGGCGCAGCTGCGCGAGCTCCGAAAGGAGGCGAAGCCTTGAGCCCTACCGAGAACCTGAAACAGGCCTGGGACCGCGCCGGCGCGAACCCGGGCGAGGCCGTGGTGCCGGCGGGCCCGGGCTCGCACCGGCTGATGCTCGAGTTCGACGACGCGGGCTTCGCCTACCTGATACTGCCCGGCGTCCAGGAGAACTGGGTCGTCATCGTCCGTCTCGCCCGCGACCGGCGCAACCGGCTCTGCAACGCCGGCATCGCCTCGGGCGGAGATCGCGACCTCGCCCGGAACGACCTCGACGCGGAGAAGGATCCGGCCGGGGCCTGGGCCTACCTGATGGAGCGGAGGCAGCTTTGAACGTCAGCTTTCACAATCACCGTCGCGGCGGGCAGGTCCAGGTGTTTCTGAACCCGACCGAACGCGACCTCATCCGTAACCATTGAACGAGATCGTCACCATCCCTCTCAGCCGCCTGAAGGTGGCCGATGCCAACGTCCGGCACACGGTTGCCGGCGAGGACGCTCACCGCGAGCTCGTGGCCTCGATTCGGGCCCACGGCCTGCTGAACCCGTTGACCGTGGCCCCGACCGAGAACGAGGAATACGCGGTCGCGGCCGGTGGCCGCCGACTCCGGGCCCTTCTCGAGATCGCGGCCGATGACGGCACGGATCCGGATCCGACCATCAACTGCCTGATCATCCCCGACGGCGTCGATCCCGCGGAGGTGTCGCTCGCCGAGAACGAGGCCCGCGTGCCCATGCACCCGGCCGACCAGGTGCTCGCGTTCGCGCGACTGCACGATGCCGGCTACGAGCCCGAGGACATCGGCAACCGGTTCGGATACGCGACGTCCACCGTGCGCAAGCGTCTCCGACTCGGCCGGCTGCCGCGGCCGATCATCGACGGTTGGAAACAGGGCAACATCGGCGAGGACGCGGTCGAGTGCTTCGGGATGACCGAGAACCTGGAGCTCGTCGAGCGGGTCTACAACCGGATCCTGAAGGAGAACGAGGACAGCTACGTTCCCAACTGGCAGGTCGAGCAGCTCATCAAGGAGCAGAGCGCGTCCGCGGGCTCGCACGTCGCCCGGTATGTCGGCCTGAAGGCCTATCAGAAGGCCGGGGGCCGGGTCGAGCAGACGCTGTTCGACAACGATCCGGACGAGGAACGACTCTTGGACCCGGACATCCTCCAGGAGCTCGCCGACAAGAAGCTGGAGCGGGCCGGCGTCCGCCTGATGAAGAAGGAGGGTTGGGCCTGGGTGCTGACGGCGCCGGAGTTCAAGTGGCAGGAGCGCCAGCAGTACGGCCAGCTCCGGGAGGTGCCGGCCTGGGAACCGGGCCAGCACGAGCGCCACGAGGCGATCGACGGCGAGATCGACGCCCTCGAGCGCCCGGGAGCGGACGCCGGCTACGACTCGCCGGCGTGGAAGGAGTTCCGGGCCGCGGGCGACCGGCTACGCAAGGAGCAGCAGGACCTCTACGCGGCCGCGATCAAGCGCGGGGGCTTCACCGACGAGCAGAAGGCGGTCGCCGGCGCCGTGCTCGCCATCGGTTATTCGGGTCGCGCCGAGATCACGCGGGGCCTGGTTCGTCCGGAGGACCTGCCCGATGCCGTCGCTCTCGAGGTCGGGGGCCTGCGCGCCGGCGACTCGGCGAAGGCCGCGGCCGAGAAGAAGGGTCCGTATCCGGCGAAGGTGCTCGAGGACCTGCGCATCCTTCGCGGGATCGTCGTAGGCCGGGCCCTGGCCCTGAACCCGCGGGCGGCCCGCGACCTGATCGCGTTCGAGCTCGCGAGAGACGGCCGCTTCAACACCGGGCGCTGCTACATGAGCAAGGAGGCTCTCCTGCTCACCATCAACCACAACTCCCGAAAGCGGCTGACGCCGCCCGCGCAGAAGGACGAGGACTACAGGGCCGCGGCCGAGGAGCCGTGGGGCAAGGGCGCGACCTGGGAATGGCTCGAGGCCGACGACGAGGGCCAGATGTTCGACCAGTTCATGGCGCTGAAGCCCGGACAGAAAGACCGGGTTCTGGCCCGGGCCGTCGCCGATCTGCTCGTGCCCCGGCTCGTCGACGAGTCCGGGGTCTTCGAGCGGCTGACGGAACTGGTCATCGGCGACCGGGGCCAGGTCGAGGCCCGGGCGCGCAAGGAGGGCGTGTCCCCGTGGTCCGAGGTCGCGTTCTGGAAGCGGCTGACCGTAGCCGGGATCCGGGAGCTGGCGGCGGCCGAGCTCGGAGACGAGTGGGTCGCCGAGCGCAGCAAGCTGAAGAAGCTGGCACTCGTGCGCGACGTCGCCGCGGCCTTCGCCGAGCGCGAGTGGCTCCCGAAGGGCTGGTAGCCGGCGATGCTGACCCGCGACCAGATGAACGAGCTCGTCGACGAGGCCGTTGCCGCGTCCGCGGTCGACCTCGCCGGCGTCGACTACATCTTCTGCGAGCACGAGAGCTACCGCTCGATCTCGAGGCCGGTGTCGACTGCCGGCATCCACCTCCGCTTCGCCAGTCGGGACACGGACCTGGGCCGGGACGTCGCCTTCGCCCACGCCCTGGGTCACTTCGGCGGCGACAGCTGCCTGAAACGGCTCCTGGAGCGCGAGGGGCTCGCGTACGCGGTCGTTCGACGCCGTGTCCGGCGTAGAACCCTTCTGGAGCTCGTAGTCGGCTGTATTCGAGTGCTACAGGCCCGAGCCGATGTCCCCAAGGTGCTGAACCTGGTGTCGTTCGTCCAGTGGTGGCGACGGCCGGTGGTGTGGTGGGAACCGGTTTGAGCGCGGTCGCGGACGGCCGGATGACGCCGCTCCCCTGCGCCCGGTGCCGGCAGCCGGCAACCCAGTCCCTGGACACCGGGAACGGGTTCGCCTTCTTCTGCGACGACTGCGAGCCCGCGGACATGACCGGTTCGAGCGTGTGCCCGGAGTGCTCGGCGCCGGTGAAGGTGCTGATGGTCCCGGGGATGGTCCGGTGCGATAGCTGCGGGGTCATGCTCCGGGCCTCCATCGAGGCGCGCCCGCTCACGCCCGAGGACATCGACAGGCTGCGGCGCCGGTGACGAACGCGGCCGCGCTCTCGAGACTGCACGGCGCCATCGGCGCCGCAGCCGACTGGCGCGTGCGTCTTCACGAGGCCCTGCACTCGGCGGACGGACTCCGGGGCTCGCACCGGTTCGCGGCCGAGCGCGCCCATGACGACCTCGAGCGGGCCCTGTTCCAGAACCGGGTCCTGGTCCCGGGATCCGACTCGCGCCTCGGCGACCGGGAGCTGGACCGGTTGCGGAAGGCCATCGACAAGGCGTTTCCGGCCGAGAAGCCGCCGACCAAGAACGTGACCCCAAGACCGAAGGAGCTGCCCGAATGACGATCGTCCACGGCGTCGACATCCATCCCTACGCGAGCCGGCACACGCTGGTTCACGACCTGGAGCAGTACGGCCTCGGCTCGACGCTCCGATACTTCCACTCCAAGGGCAACGGCGGCAGCGAGCTCGAGACCTTGTGCCGTCGACTCCTGAACGAGAAGCAGCGGCCGGGCCGCGTCGCCTGCCACCACGGGCCCGATTGCGACGCGAGCGGCCTGGGATGCGGTCCCGGACCGATGGCGACGGTGCCGGTGCCTCAGGCGATGTTCGGGTGCCAGGTTCCGGACTGCGCGGCCGACGTCACCTATCCCGCCGAGATGCTGACCTGGTGGGACGGCTACACCGTCGAGGCCTTCGACGACGACGATCAGCCGATCAAGGGCTGTCGCGACGAGCGACTGGACCCGGGCTGGTACTGCGAGAGCTGCATCGAGCATCACAACGCCGTCGCCGGAGAGAGCTTGCGCACGTACCTGGGCCAGATCCTCGATCAGCTGTCCGAGGACCGGGAAACGCCGCAGGTGCGCCGGATCCTGCTCGGTGAGTGACTCGAGGTGCCCGGCCTGCGGCCAGGCCGTGTGCTCGCTGTGCGGGAGCCCGCCGCCGCTTGAAGACGGCAAGTGCGAGGACTGCCGAGACCTTGAGCGACGAACCACCGAGGGTCGGCGGCCCGGTGAAACCTCGTACGAGGCCGCGCGGCAGCGCGCGGTCTGCGGTTGCACCCGGTTCTGTGTTCCCGGGTGCGGGCTGCTGAGGCCCCAGTACCGTCACCCGCAACGGTGGCGGCTGCCGCGGGCCGAGGTCCTGGTCCGGGCCTCGGCCGAGGAACTGGACGCGATAGAAGACGCCCTGGGCCGCGAGAGCCTGCACAGGGCGCTGTTGCCGGCAGCGGAGGTCCCGTAGGGCCTCGAGACGTCGATCGGCGCGTAAATCGAGTGTCGTTTGTTCTTGACCCCCTCCCGCCCGCGTTACAGCGCGGGCGTTTGTGGTTCGGGGCCGGCTACGGGTTCCGGCACCCGGTCCCGTTACGGTATAGTTGTCCGATGCGCACTCGGAAACGGGGCGGCGTGACCGAGCACGCCGTCGCTGTTGAGGCCGGTCTCGAGAGCGCTCGTGACACCGGCGACCTCTCGGAACTGATCGAGGCCGCGGCTGCTGTAGTCGCGGACGGCCTCTCCTGCGAGGAGGCGGCGACCGTGTTCGCGGTCCCCGCGTCCCGCGTCTACCGGCGGGTGCGAGCCGCCCGCAACCTCTGGAAAGGAACAGTGCTATGCGAGTGATCGAGCTCGTGGCCGAGAACGTCAAGCGCCTGCGGGCGGTGGCGATCAGGCCCACCACCAACGTCGTCGAGATACAGGGGCGCAACGCCCAGGGCAAGACCTCCGTCCTCGACGCCCTGTTCTGGGCGCTTGCGGGCGCGCGCCAGGCCCAGGACCGGCCGATCCGCGACGGACAGACCGAGGCCCGGATACGGCTCGACCTCGCCGAGATCGTCGTCACCCGGAAGTTCAGGGAGCAGGAGAGCGGCCGAGTGACCACGAGCCTGGCCGTGGAGTCGGCGGACGGTGCCCGGTTCAAGAGCCCCCAGCGCCTGCTCGACGACCTGCTCGGGTCGCTGTCGTTCGACCCGCTCGCGTTCCTGCGGGCTCAGCCCCGCGAGCAGTTCGAGACCCTGGCCGCGTTCGTGTCGGATCTCGACGTCGCCGAGTTCGAGGGCGAGCAAGAGCACGACTACGAGCTGCGTCGCGTCGCCAACAGGGAAGCGAAGCGGGCGCGGGCCGCGGCCGATGCCGTGATCGTGCCCGAGGACGCGCCGGAGGCCCCGGTGTCGCTTGACGAGCTGACGTCGAAGCTACGGGACGCCGAGGCCGCGAACGCCGACCGGGCCGAGGCCGGAGAAGTGCTCGCGCGCAAGCGCCAGCAGATCGAGAGTCACAGAGGGACCGCGAAGCGTGAGCGTGAGCGCATCGAGTCGCTGAAGGCCGAGGCGCTGAAGGTCAAGGCCGCGATGGACGACCGGCTCGCCTGGATCGAGAAGGCCGAGGCCGAGGTCGCGGCGACGAAGCTGCCAGAGCGGGTGGACACGGCTCCGATCCTCAACGCGATGTCCGCTGCCGGCGACCGCAACCAGGCCTATGAGAAGCGCCGACGCTGGCGCGAGCTCTCCGACGAGGCCGCGGCCCAGGAGAAGGCGGCCCAGGTCATCGACAACCGCATGAACGAGCGCAAGCGAGCGTTCGAGGCCGCGGTCGCTTCCGCGGACATGCCGGTTCCCGGTGTCTCGCTCGATGACGGGACCGTGCACCTTCACGGGGTGCCACTGGCCCAGGCGTCGGACGCCGAGCAGCTGCGCGTCTCCTGTGGGGTCGCCATGCGCCAGAACGCGGACCTGCGGGTGCTTCGGATCCGCGACGGCTCGCTGCTGGACGCCGAGTCGATGGACGTGCTCCGCGAAATGGCGGACGCGAACGACTACCAGGTCTGGATCGAGCGCGTGGCCGACGCCGCGGACGGTGTCGGGTTCTTCATCGAGGCCGGTGCCGTGGCCGAGGAGCCGGGAGCGTGAGCGGCGCACTGCCGCTTTCGGAGGTCGTTGTCGGCCTGACCAGCCTTCTGGCGAACTCGGAAGATCACCGACTGGAGGAGAAGCACAAGAAGGCGCTGCGGCGGGCACGGGCTCTCGTCGAGGAGGTCGACGACGGACTGAGGCACGTACCCGAGGTCGTCGGCGCCAGGTCCGTCGTTCACTTCGTCGAGCTCCTGGGCGGCGAGATCACGAGCTTCCGCGCCGGCGTTGAGAGCCCGGAACTCGCCGACCCGAAGGCCGTGCCCGTGCGCCTCTGCTTCACGGTTGATCGCGAACAGATCGCGAACCGCAAGGTGTTCGGGTGACGGCCCGCGACTGCCAGGGCTGCCCGGTCCGGTTCGTGCCCGAGCACGGGCGGCAGCGGTACTGCAGCAATGGGTGACCGAGAAGCTCGCACGGGTACGGTAGACTGCGGTCGACAGGGGCGGCGCGGCCCGCCGACCCCTGGACCGACTGACCACCGACGAGAGGTGGCTGTGGCGAAGCTAGCAGACTGCATTCAGTACCTCGAACAGCTCCGGGCCGAGCGCCGGCGCGGCCTCGGCGGGTCCGATGCCGGCGCCGTTCTCGAGATCAACCCCTGGGCGACTCCCCTCGACGTCTATCTCGAGAAGGTCGAGGGCCACGAGCGCGAGGAAACCGAACCGATGCGGTGGGGCCGGATCCTGGAGCCGGCCGTCGCCCTCGAGTGGAGCCGACGCACCGGACACCGGTTGCGGACGTCGCCGACGCTCTGGCATCCGGACCACTCGTGGATGCTCGGTCACGTCGACCGCCTGGGAACCATCATCGATGACGGCCGCGAGTTCGTCTACGAGGGCAAGGCCGTGTCCCTGCGCATGAGCGGCGACTGGGGCGCGAGCGGACAGACGTTCCCGACGGCCGAGGCCGCCGCCTACCAGATCCCGGCGCCCTACGTCTGCCAGGCCTGCCACTACATGGCCGTCGCCGATCTCGACCTCGCGGTGATCGTCGTCTTCATCGGCGGACAGGAGCTCCGCTGGTACTGGTTGCGGCGAGACCCGGGCTTCGAGCGCGTGCTCGTCGACCGCCTCGGCGCGTTCTGGAACCGGCACGTGCTGGCGCGAGTGCCTCCGGATCCGATCCGGAAACAGGACATCGCGAAGCTGTACAAACCCGAAGAAACGGCGGTCGTGGCCGACGCGCACGCGATCACGGCGCTGATGGAGTTTCACCGTGCGCACGCGGCCGAGGCCGCGGCCAAGGAAGACAAGGAGCGAGCCCGGTTCCGGTTGACGAGAACGATGGGATCCGCGACCGAACTCGTCGACGCGGATGGTCGGCGGCTCGCGACTTGGCGGCGCGAGGGATCGCGCACCTATCGCACGTTCCGGGCGTCGACCACCGTGACGGAGCCGGATCTATAATCGGGAGGCGCTCAACGGGGCGGCGGCTACCGCCCCGGAGCGCTATCGACCAGCCCTGACATGGAGGACTGATGACTGAGAGGAATCGTAGCACCGCGCGTCGTCCGAACCGGCCTCTGAACGTGGACCCTGTCGACTGGTACATGGAGACGGTGTCAAGGCCGGATGGAGACGACGGCTGCTGGTTCACGACGATGTCGGAGAACGGCAAGGGCAGGCCGCGGGTCTGTGTGAACGGTCGACACGTCCTGCTCGCGCGACTCTTTTGGGTCGCCAGGCACGGGGCCGTACCCGAGGGCCTGCAACTAGCCCACAACTGCATGAATCGGAGGTGCGTGAACCCGTCTCACCTCCGGCCGACAACCCAGCGAGACAACCAACTGGACGAGTTCCGGGCGGCAGGCCCGCCGGACTACGTCGCCACGATCAGACGGATGCACGCGGCGGGCGTGGCCGAGCATCGAATCGTCGCCGCGCTCGGCATGGCGCAGTCGACAGTGAACGACATCATCAACCACAGACGTTGGAGGAACGCATGAACGCAATACGCAAGTTGCAAGAGGCCGGCGGCGGCTCGTCACCGGCCGCCCCGAACACCGTGAAGGGAGTGATCGAACGCAACCGCCTTCAGATCGAGGCTGCGCTGCCACGTGGGGTCTCCCTGGAGCGGTTCATTCAAATCGGGACCACCGCGATCGAGTCGAACCCGGACCTCCGTGAGTGCTCGCGGGCGAGCGTGATGCTCGCACTTATTCGGTGCTGCCAGCTCGGGCTGGAGCCGCAGACGCCGATGGGCCACGCCTACATCGTGCCGTTCAAGCGCGAGGCGACCGTGATCGTCGGCTACCGCGGGTTTGTCGAGCTGGCCTGGCGGTCGTCTCAGATCATTCTCGAGGGCCACGTCGTGCGAGAGCGCGACGAGTTCCAGTGGAGCCGGGGCACTGGCCCGCATCGCGGGGTGCGACACGTCCCTTCGCCCGAACCGGACCGCGGCGACGTGACCCACGCCTGGGCGCTTGCGCGCTTTCCCGACGACCGCGAGATGTTCGAGGTGATGACGCTCGGCGAACTCGATTCCGTGATGATGCGGACCCGTCACAAGGGCAACAAGGGGCCGTGGAAGACCGACAGGGCCGAGATGCAGCGCAAGACCGTCATTCGCCGGTTGGCGAAGCTCCTGCCGCTGAATCCGGACGCGGTCGGGCCGGCACACGCCCGAGTCATCGACGAAGCGCCCTACGACCCGAATGTGCTGCAGCTCCCCGAGGACGCGAGCGGACCGTTCATGGGCCCGGCGGGCGCGTCGCCGGCACCGGTCGCCAGCGTCGACGAACAGGTGGGCGAGCCGAAGCCCGTGCCACGCGCTCTCCGGGCGGATCCGGATCCGCTGTCCGATTCCGACATCGTCGTAGACGAGGAGACGGGCGCGCTGCTGGCCCTTGTC
>JAPOVI010000439.1 GCA_026708265.1 Acidobacteriota bacterium | reverse complement strand
CGCCAACGGAGTGCGTGCCGCGGCGCAAGCTCCTGGGACGGTGGGGGCTGGGGCGAGCCCGGAGCCTGCGACGGGTTGGCGGCGCTCGCGGCGGCGCTCGTGATCGGCGCCGCCCTGGCACTGCCCCCGCCGGCCGCGGCCCAGGACATCGGCCGGACGGTGTGGGACGGCGTGTACAGCGAGGCGCAGGCCGAGCGCGGACGGACCGCCTACGCCCGTCACTGCGCCTCGTGTCACGCCGCCGATCTGAGCGGGTCGTTGGAGGCGCGGCCGCTCGCCGGATCGCGCTTCATGCAGGACTGGAGCGAGGACACGGTCGACACGCTGTACACGCGGGTCCGGAACCTGATGCCCTTCGACGATCCGGCCACTCTCCCCGACCACATCTACCTCGACAGCGTCGCTTTCATCCTCCAGTACAACGGCTTTCCGGCGGGCGAGGGCGACCTCGACCCGGCACGCCTCGCCGACATCCGCATCGAGGGCCGTGACGGCCCCGGGCCGGTGCCGAGCTTCTCCCTGGTGCAGGTCGTCGGTTGCCTGGTGTCGAGCCCGGACGGCGGGTGGATGCTGACCGGCAGCACGGAAGCCGTGCGAACGCGCGATCCGGCAGCATCCGACACCGATACGCTCGGGACGCTCGCGGGGCGCCCGTTCGGCGACGCAACCTTCGGGCTGATGAGCGTCTACCCGGACCCGGCGGAGCACGCCGGGCACCGCATGGAGGTCAAGGGGTTCCTGATCCGGAATCCCGCCGGCGACCGGATCAACGTCAGCGCGCTGGCGATGGTCTCCGCCGCGTGCGAGCCGTCCGAATAGCTACTGCTGGCCGGCCGGCCTGACCACGGCGACGCTGTTCACGTCCCGCTCGTGCTCCGCGGCGTACACGCCCCGCTCCTTCATCAGATCGCGCAGCAGCTCCGCGGTGTGGTCGGCCCGCTTGACCGTGCCCGTGTAGTGCACGCCGTCCGCGACGCGAAGCGGCGTCCAGCCCTCCGACGAGCGGGCCAGCATGTCGGCGCCCCGCTCGACCAGGAACGAGACGATCGGGTTCGCGCCCCGTAGCGCCGCCCCGTGCAGAGCCGTGTACCCGCGATCGTCCGCCCGGCTGACGTCCCGATCGCCGAGCTCCCAGGCGAGGCGGACCGCCTCGTAGGCCTCCTCGTTGGTGCCGGCGCTCTCCCCGATGTTGAAGATGCCCACCCCGGCCGCCACCATCAGCGGCGAGGCGTTGCCCTCCGTCGGCAGCCGCGTGTCGGCGCCATAGTCGGCGAGGAGCCGCATCAAGGGCACGTCGGCGTGCTTCGCGGCCAGCAGGTAGGGCGTCGCCCCGATGCGGTTGAGGTTGTTCCGCTCGCGGTTGTTGAAGCGCTTCGTCTGGCGCAGGTTGGGGTCGGCCCCGTTGTCGAGCAGGAACCTCGCGAACGCCAGCGTGTCGAGGCTGTCGACCATCTCCACCGGCGGCATCCCCTTGCCGGAGTTCGGCCGCCGCGTGTAGGCGAGCTGGTGCAGCGCCGTCCAGCCCTGAGCGGCGGCGTTCGGGTCGGCGCCCCGTTCGATGAGGTAGCTCGCCAGCGAGAAGTGCGCGTTGGTGACGGCGATGACGAGGGCGCTCGTCCCGTCCGTCCCGACCGCCGGATCGCCCCGGCTCGGCCTTCGCGCCGCCAGGTCGTCGGCGGACACCAGCGGCCGGATGGTGTCGTTGACGTCGGCGCCGGCGTCGAGGAGCGCCCGCACCGCGTCGCCCTTGCCGGCCCGCACGGCGAAGAGCAGCGCCGTCCAACCCGCCGTCGAGCGCTCGTCGACGCGAGCCCCCAGCTCGATCAGCGCGTGCACCGCGGCCGGGTGATCCTCCGCCGCCGCCCACATCAGAGCGGTCTGTCCGCGCCAGCTCTCGCGGGCGTCGATGTCCGCCCCGGCCGCGAGCAGCAGCCGGATGACGCGCACGTTGCCCGTCCGCGCCGCCGTCATCAACGCCGTCTCGCCCTCCGGCAGCGTGGCGTTCGCATCGGCCCCCGCTCCGAGGAGCGCCTGGACCACGGGAGCGCTCCCCCGCGCGCAGGCCAGCATCAACGGGGTGACCGAGTAGCGGTTCGCGGCCTCCACGTCGGCTCCCGCCGCAAGCAGCAGCCGCACCGCTTCCGCGTCGCCCTTGTGGGCGGCCCAGTGCAGCGCCGTCGTGCCGTCCGGTTCCCGCGCGTTGACGTCGACGGCCCGCGAGAGCAACGCACGCACGGCGTCGGCGTCCGTCGCCTTGATCGCCGCGACGAGCGGCGCCACCTCTGCCGCGCGCGTCTCCGCGGGCAGGCCGAATGCGGCCAGCAGCGCCGCCAGGACGACCACCCGCGCTCCCGATCCGCGATGATGCTCTGCACGCATCCGGCTGCCTCCTGCGCTCTGCCGCAGCCCCGCGTTGCCTCCTGCGGGTGGCCGCAGCCTCGCGGCTATGCTAGCCCACCATTCGTCGCCTGACGGCTCCGCATGGTGCCCAACCAAGCCTACAGGAGTCCGCGCCGTTCCACGGCGCAGACTCCTGGCGCACGCTGGCCGACGCGCTTGGGAGTCGGCGCCCGCGAGCGGCACTTGCGTCTCACCTTCGGCGCCGACGCCCGGCCCGCCATCCTCGCCTTCCGGCTCCGCTGGGCGCCCGACCCGCTCAGCCTGCCGGCTCCGCCTGGAGCCCGACCCAACCTCCAGGAATCCGCACCGTCATGGCGCCGACGCCCGGTGTCCCGGCGGTTCCAGCTCCGTCACCGATTCCGCCACCGAATCGATCCGGGCGCGTGAGAAGAAGATCGGGAAGTAGCGGTCGCGCGCCCAGACGTCGAAGAGGTCGCGGTAGTGGGGGCTGGCCGGGTCGCCCGCCTGCCCCGGTGTGTTCAGCCCGACCGAGTTGTCCCAGTTGCCGGTGTCGGCGACGATCATGAACGACGCGCCGGAGGTCTGGTTGTCCCCCCCACCGGTGTTGTGCACCGTCCCGCCGTAGCCGCCGCGCGGGACGGGGCCGACGTCGAGCCGGCGTCTGAGCTCGGCGTTGACGGCGGGGCTGAGCGGGTGGCGGATCAGGGCGTGCTTGAACCGCTCGCCGCCGTACCTCCACATGGTCATGTCGGCGGATCCGAAGCGCCGCTCGAGACCCTCGAGGGCCGTGGCCAGGGCGCCGCGGAGCACGTCGTCGCGTCCCGCGAGGGGGTCGTCGCCGAAGCGGCCGTCGGGGGCCGTCAGCCAGTCGATCATCCGCTTGACGTTGACGCCGCGCACGTAGTCGCGGGCCGCGGCCGGGACCACCGTGCGGTGCACGGCGGAGCGCAGCTCGCGCTCCCAGCTCACGTAGATCGCCGCCTCCACGGAGTCCTTGTCGAGCACGCCGTCCCAGGCGAGCAGCATGCGCCGGGCGCGCTCGCCGCGCGGGCCCAGGTCCGGAACGCCGCGGAGCAGCGGCACCAGGTTGCGGGCCGCGACCGACAGCTCGTCCATCATGAGCTGCATGTTGTCGACCACGGTCATGTGCCGCGCGTTCGCCAGCACCTCCTCGACGCGGGCCGCCCGCATCTGGTCGCCCCACGTGTAGTGCAGCGCCTCCCAGTGCGGGTAGCGGCCGGGAACGTCCAGCAGCGTGTAGTTGTTCGCGGTCCCGAAGTAGCCCTTGGGCGGATTGACCACGCTGGGCAGGGCCGTGATGGGCAGGAAGCCGTCCCATTCGTAGCGTCCGTCCCCGGGCACGGGCACGAGGCCGCTGTGGTTGGGACGGATGGGCGAGACGCCGACCGCCTGGTAGCCGATGTTCCCGGCGCGGTCGGCCCACACCATGTTCTCGGACGGGATGCGGCTGTAGCTGCACGCCTCGACGAACTCCTCCCATGTCTCGGCCTGGTCCATGCGGAGACTCGCGAGGTAGGGCGCCGAGCCGTAGTCGAGCCACGCCGCCGCCACCGCGTAGGCGGTGTTGCTGGCCGGATCCTCGAAGACGACCGGGCCGTGCCGCGTGTACTTCAGCTCCACGTCGACGGCCGCCTGTCCCTTGACGGGGACCGTCTCCCGGATGACGGTCATCTCCTCCCAGCGGCCGAGGTAGCGGTACTGGTTCGGGTCCTCGGGGTTGGTCTCGTAGACGTAGAGGTCCTCGTTGTCCTGGCCGAAGACGGTCAGCCCCCACGCGCCGTGCTCGTTGTGGCCGATGGAGACGCCCGGCAGGACCGGCTCGCCCCCGCCGATGACGTTCCAGCCCGGCGCCACGAGGTGTACCCAGTAGCGGAGCGACGGGGCCGACTGCGCACGGTGCGGGTCGTTGGCCATGATCGGATAGCCGCCGAGCGTCCGGGTGCCGTGGACCACCCAGTTGTTGCTCCCGATGGCGTCGTAGTCGTTGCGCTCCAGATCGATCTCCGACGGCAGGGCCGACGCGAGGCGCTCGAACGACTCCCGATCGCCCCGGTGGGCGACCGCGACGTCCTCCGGCGCGAACGCGATGGGGCGCCGGTGGGCGCGGTAGAGATCGAGGATGCGGTCGTCGAGGAGCGAGGCGTCGATGGCGGGATCGAGCGTCAGGTCGGGATCGCCGATGAAGTAGTTGAGCTCGGCGAAGGCCTCCGCCCCGAGCGCGGCCACGGCCCGCGCGTTGTCGATCTCCCGGGCGACGTTGGCCACCAGTCCCTGGTGGCGCGAGATCACGACCTCGGGCGTCCAGTGTCCCGGCTCGATGCCGAGGAGCTCGAACTCGATCGGCAGCAGCTCCGGGTCCTCCTCCGTCCGGGCGATCCACGCGTTGACGCCGTCGACGAACGCCGGGATGATCGCGTCCCCGCGCTCGTGGTAGTGGCGCATCTCGGTCGTCAGGTCGCCCCGGAAACGGAAGAGCCGGGCGCCGGTGTCGCGCTCGAGCTCGCGCTCCCCCAGGATCTCCGCGACGGTGCCGGTCGCCCGGCGGCGCCAGACCTCGAACTGGAAGAGTCGATCCCGAGCGGCCGCATAGCCCTGGGCGAAGAACAGGTCGTGCTCGTTCCCGGCATAGATGTGGGAGATGCCCCACCGGTCCGTGACGATCTCGACCGGAGCGATCAGCCCGGGCAGGGCAATCGTCTCGCGCCGCGGCTCCTCGGCGGCGGCGCCCGGCGCCGCGGCCGCCGCCACGGCCACGACCAGCGCCTGCACCACGACCCGAGCGCCGAGCGCCGCCGGCTTCCGCACCGTCTGCCTAGACTTCATCGTCGCCACTCCCATTGCGAACGGAACTCGGTCATTATAGGCGCGCCATGCCGCAGGAACCGCCCGCCACGACCTCGCGCCGCACGCCCCGAAGCCCGTTCCTCGCCTCGGAAGACTGGTGGGCGGTCTGGCTTGCCGGTCTCGTCCTGGCCGGGGTGGTCGGCGGACTGATCGGCGCCGTTCCCGGCGTCGGCCGCTGGACGGGCTCCCCCGCGGAGGCGTTCGCCGGCCGCGCCGGCGGTCTGGCCGTCCTCGGTCTCGCCATGGCCGCGCTCTCCGCCCTCGCGGTCGGCGTGATGGGGCGCTCGCCCCGCCGGCAGGCGGCGGCGTTCGTCCCCCTCTTCGTTCTCGCCGTCCTCGCCTACACGCTCGCCAACCAGGCCGGCGTCCGTGCGGCCGGCTTCGGTTATGCCTTCTGGGCGCTCCTGATCGGGCTCCTCATCGCGAACACCGTCCGCACGCCGGAGTGGATCAAGCCGGCCCTCAGGAGCGAGCTCTACATCAAGACCGGCCTCGTGCTCCTCGGGGCGGAGGTCCTCTTCGGCAACATCCTGCGCCTCGGGGCGCCGGGGCTCTTCGTCGCCTGGCTCGTCACGCCGATCGTCATCCTGTTCATGTACCAGTTCGGCGTTCGATTCCTCCGCATCGGCAGCCGGTCGCTGGTCATCGTCATCGCTGCCGCCACGTCGGTCTGCGGGGTCTCGGCCGCCATCGCGGTGGCCGCCGCCGCCCGCGCCCGCAAGCAGGAGCTGACGCTGGCGGTCGGCATGTCGCTCATCTTTACGGTGGCGATGATGATCCTGATGCCGCTCGGCATCCGCGCCGCCGGCATGGACCCCGTGGTCGGGGCGGCCTGGATCGGCGGCACCGTCGACGCGACCGGCGCGGTCGTCGCGGCCGGCGCCCTGCTGGGTCGGCAGGCGGAGCAGATCGCCGCCGTCGTCAAGATGATCCAGAACACCCTGATCGGGCTCGTCGCCTTCCTGGTGGCGGTCTACTGGGTCACCCGGATCGAGGCGACCGGCGAGCGGCGTCCCGCGGCGATGGAGATCTGGCACCGGCTGCCGAAGTTCATCCTCGGCTTCGTGGCGGCGTCGCTCCTCTTCTCGTTCGCCCTGACGCCGTCGCTCGGGGAGGCGCGCGTCGCCGCCATGCTGGACCTGACCTCCGACGTGCGCGGCTGGCTGTTCTGCCTCGCCTTCATGAGCATCGGCCTGGAGTCGAGCCTGCGAGACCTCGCCCGCCACACCGCGGGCGGGCGCCCGATCCAGCTCTACGTCACCGGGCAGGCGTTCAACGTCGTCCTCACCCTGGCCGCGGCCTACCTCGCCTTCGGCGGCATCCTGTTCGATCGCGTGTCCCTGACGGAGACCGCCCGCGCCTCCGCACCGCCCGCCGCCGTCGAACGCGCCCTCGACACGGGCCGCGACGCCACGCCCCTCTTCCACACCGAGATCGACGGCTGGCAGGACTACCTCCCCCCGCGCCCCTGACGCGTGTGCGCCCGGGCGAGCGCCGGCGAAAACGCCCAAGGTTCCGTCAGCGCCCCCGGCGGCGCTGGAAGTACTCCACCTGGAACTCGCGGACGTTGCGGTTGTGCTCGCGGAGGGTGTCGGCGAAGGCGTGGGTGCCGTCGTTGCGGCTCACGAAGTAGAGATGCGTGACGTCCGCCGGAGCGAGGGCGGCGCGCAGGACGGCGCCGCCCGGAGCGGCGATGGGGCCGGGCGGCAGCCCCGGGTAGACGTAGGTGTTGTAGGGCGAGTCGAAGCGCAGGTTGGCGCGGGTCAGGTTGCCGTCGTAGCGGCCGGCGCGCTCGAGAGCGTATATCGTCGTGGGATCGCTCTGCAGCGGCATGCCGATCCGGAGCCGGTTGTTGAAGACGGCCGAGACCAGCGCGAACTCGTCTCCGTTTCCCGACTCCCGCTGGATGATCGAAGCCAGGGTGACCACGTCGCGCACGCTGAGGCCGCGCTCCGCCGCGCGGGAGCGCAGCTCCGCGTCGAAGACGACCCGGAAGCGCGCCACCATCGCCGCGACGAGGTCGTCGACGGTGGCGGTCCGCGGCAGCGAGTAGGTCTCCGGGAAGAGGTAGCCCTCGAGGTCCGCGGCGTCCGGGTCGAGGTCGGCGACCAGCTCGACGCGGCGCGCGGCGGCGGCGAACTCGGACGCCGGGGCGAGCCCCCACTTCTCGACGATGGCTCCCATCTGGGGCAGGGTCAGGCCCTCCGGGAAGGTGATGGCCTTGAGATGAACCCGGCCGGCGACGATCTTCGCGAGCGCCGCGGCGGGCGAGACCGGCGCGTCGAAGTAGTACTCCCCCGCCTGCAGCGACCGTTCGTGGCGGCCCCGCCAGGCGGCGAAGCGGAACGTCCATGCCTCGCCGACGACGCCGGCCGCCTCGAGCCGTTCCGCGATCGCCCGCGTCGAGTCGCCGGGCCGGACGTCGACGAAGACACCTTCGGAGGGCAGAGCGGGGATTGGCGTCTCGATGCGCGCCAGCAGGCCCTGCCACGTGGCGGCAGCCCCTGCCGCGCCAAGGGCCGACAGGCAACACAGACCGACGAGGAGACGGCGGATCATCGACGTCTGCCGCTCGTCGCGGTGACCCGGCCCGCCGGCGACGCCGCCGGCCCGCCCGGCGGCCGGTGTTCGTCGAGGTGGTCCTGGAGGATGACGGCGGCGGCCGCGGCGTCGAGCCGCTCGCTCCGCTTCCGCCAGCTCTTCTCGCGGGCGGCGAGGCGCGACTCCGCCTCCACGCTGGTCAGCCGCTCGTCCTGCAAGGCAACCGGCACATCGATGGCCTCCCGCAGCCGATCGACGAAGGCGAGGACGCGCGCCGTCTGCTCGTGCGGCGTGCCGTCGAGCGAGCGCGGAAGGCCGACCACGACCGCCGCCAGCCCGTCGGCGTCCTCCGCGAGCGCGCGCGCCTCCGCCGCGACGGCAGCGGCGCGCGACGGCAGCGAGCCTCCCGGCCGGAGGGTGCGCAACGGTCGGGCGAGCGTCGCCGACGGATCGCTCACCGCCAGCCCTATCCGCCGCTCTCCGTAGTCGACTCCCAGTACCCGCATCGAATGCGCCCCGGCCGCACCGACGGCTCGGAGCCCGCCCAACATCTCAGCCTACCATCGCGGCGAGCCGGTGGCCTGGCCCCAATCGACCTCCGACCGCCGTTCTGCTACGATGCGCCGCAGATCGGCCGGTGGACGTCCTCGTCCGGGACTCGACTCGCCGTTGCCGGAGGGATGCCTTGTCCAGAACTCGATTCGCAGTTCTCGTAGCGTCCGTCCCCCTCGTCGCCTTCACGCTCGTCGGGGGCTTCCTCGGCCGCGAGGCCGCGGGCCAGAACCCCTACCGGCACCTGCGGATCCTCGAGGACGTCGTGTCGCTCATCTCGAGCAACTACGTCGAGGACGTCGACCTCGGAGAGGTGATGGACGGCGCCCTCCGGGGCCTGACGGAGGGCCTCGACGGCGACAGCGCCTACCTGTCGGCAGAGGACGTCGAGCGCATCGAGAGCGGTCGGCCGTTGCCCGAGGGCGGTATCGGCGTCGAGGTGCGGCGGCGCTACTACCTGCAGGTGGTCGCCCCGCTCGACGGTTCCCCGGCCGCACGGGCCGGGGTACTGCCCGGCGATTTCATCCGTGCGATCGACGGCGAGCCGACGAGGTTCATGTCGAGCATCGAAGGCCAGCGCCTGCTTCGCGGCGAACCGGGGTCGACGGTGACCGTCTCGCTCATTCGCGGCAGCACGCAGGAGCCCTACGACATCGACTTCGTGCGGGAACGGCTCATCGAGCCCGCCGTGAGCCACCGCCTCGCGGCCGAGGGGACGGGCTACGTACGGGTGGCGAGCCTCGGCCCCGGAATGTCGGAGGCGATTGCCAACGCAGTGGACCAGCTCGTCGTCGACGACGACGCCACTCGTGTCGTCCTGGATCTGCGGAACAGCGCGACCGGAACCTACGAGGAAGCTCTCGCCGCAAGTCGCGCGTTCGTGCCCGGCGGAACACTCGCCATTCGGCAGGAGCACGGGGATCGCCAGACGCCCCTGGCGCTCCCACCCGGAACAGGATTCGATCTCGAGCGCCTTGAGGATCCCGGGCGCTCGTACCGCGTGGGGTCCCCAGCGATCCCGGGAGACTCCACGGCCGCCGCCTTCGGCCAACCTCTCGTGGTCCTGACCAACTTCGGGACAGCGGGACCGGCGGAGGTGTTCGTGGCCGCACTGGCGGGGCGCGAACGGGCGCAGATCGTCGGCCAGCGGACGGCTGGGCGCGCGTCGGAGCAGAAGCTGATCCGGCTGCCGGACGGGACCGGCCTGTGGCTGTCGTCGGCACGGTACCTCACCCCGGACGGCGAGCCCATCGACCGGGTCGGCGTCGTGCCGGACGTGGCAGTCGACGTGGCGCTGCCGGAGCTGGGCGAACCTCTCCCCGAGGAAGACCCGATCCTGGAGCGCGCGCTGGACCATATCGCGGAAGCGATGTGACCTCGCCCCTGAACGTCCGGATGCGCGTTCGGCGCGGGCCGTTCCAGATGGGGCTGGTGGCGGCCGCCCTCGCCCTGCTGTGGCTGGGCGGCGACGCCGGCGGGCGGGCCCAGCCGGCCGACGGCCCCCGCTGGCTGGCTGGCGACCACCACATCCACAGCGAGTTCAGCGTCGGCTGGGACCGGACGGTGGATCCGCCGCGGCTGATCCTCGGCCGCGACGCGATCTACCCCATCCCGAGGAACGCCGCAATGGCGCGGCGCTACGGCCTGGAGTGGACCGTGGCGACCGACCACGGCGGACCCGACCACGCCAGGATCAGCCTGGAGATGGCCTACCCGGAACTCCTCCGCGCGCGCGAGGAGGTGCCCCAGGTGGTGCAGTTCTTCGGGCTGGAGCTGAACACGCCGGGCGGCGACCACAGCAGCCTCATCGTGCCCCAGGGGCCCGACGAGGCGCAACGCCTCTTCGACCTCGAGTCGCGCTTCGACCGGCGGGAGGCGTACCCCGCGGACCCTGCCCGCGACACCGAGGCGCGAATGATCGCGGCGCTCGAGGCGATGCACGACCTCGCGCCCAAGCCGGTCGTGATCGCCAACCACCCGTCTCGCTCGCGGTCGGAGAGCGGCGCCTACGGCCTCTACGACCCGGCCGAGCTCCGGGGCTGGAACGACACCGCCCCCGACGTGGCGGTCGGCATGGCAGGAGCGCCGGGCCACCAGGCGGCCGCCCTCAACCCCGATCGCACGCTCCGCGGAGACGGGTCGCGCGGGTACTACACCTCCTACCCCACCTGGGGCGGCTTCGATCCGCTGACGGCGCGCGTCGGCGGTTTCTGGGACTCGATGCTCGGCGAAGGCCGGCGCTGGTGGATCACCGCCAACTCCGATTCCCACGTCCACTACAGCGAGGGCGGCGTCGACTTCTGGCCCGGCGAGTACTCCAAGACCTACGTCCACGCGGAAAAATCGCACACCTCGATCCTGGAGGGGCTGCGCCGGGGACGGGTGTTCGTCACCACGGGCGACCTGGTCTCGGAGCTCTTCGTGACCACGGAGTCGGGCGGGCGGGCCGCCGGCATCGGCGGCAGCCTGGCCGTCGCGCCCGGCGCCGACGTGGCCGTGACGATCCGTCTGCGGGACCCCGACGGGCCCAACCCGCGCGGCCACCAGCCCGCGGTGGCGCGCGTCGACCTGATCGCGGGCGACGTGACCGGCCCGGCCCCCGACCCCGCGCGCGACCGCAACCCGACCACCCGCGTCGTGCGCCGCTTCGGCCCGGACGACTGGTCGCGCGACGGCGAGTACCGGACGATGCGTCACACGCTGCGCGCCGTAACGGCCCCCGGCTACCTGCGCGTCCGCGGGACCAGCACGGACGATCTCGAGCCCGCGCCGGACCCCCGCGGCGAGGATCCGTGGGGCGACCTCTGGTTCTACTCCAATCCCGTGTTCGTCGAGGTCCGCTGAGGGCCTAGCCGTCGGAGCCGACGAAGGCGCCGCCGAGGTCGGGCATCTCCGGCTCGCAACGCCCGTCGAGCTGCAGCCGAAGGCAGCGCGGGCAGACGCGGTGCAGCTCCGGCGTCTCGACTTCCACGCGGTCTCCCCGCGGAGGCCAGTCCGGGCAGTTGCCGCAGAAGTGGTGCCAGTCGAGCCGGTTGCTCGCCCGCGTGCGATACTGTGCCGCCATGGGTTCGTGTCGACCGGCCCTGGCCATGAAGCTCCCCGAGGGCCACGCCGCCGACTGCTCTGCCGGCCGGCCCTGCCTGACGGGCGAGGCGCGGCTCCGGCGCGGGTCGGAGGCGCCCGTGCCGCTCGGAACAGAATACCAGTCCTCCGCGAACGACGAGCGCTTCTCCGCATCCCGGGTCCGCGCGCCACCGCTTCGCGTCCGGGCGACGTGCCGCCGCGCCGCGGTTGACGCCGCGCGGCGAGTTGGACGATCATCTCCCGTTGCGGACGAAGGGAGGCGCGTAGCTCAGTTGGTTAGAGCGCCTGCTTGACATGCAGGAGGTCGGCGGTTCAAGTCCGCCCGTGCCTACCAGCTTCCACGCCCCGGCTGCCCGGCCCGACGTCACCGCTACCGTATGAGTCAGGTCACCGTCACGCTACCGGATGGTTCCGCCAGAGGTGTGCCCGCGGGCATGCCCGCGGCGGACCTGGCCGCGGAGATCTCGCCGCGCCTCGCCCGGCAGGCACTGGCCGCGATGGTCGACGGTCGGATGGTGGACCTCACGTTTGCCCTGGACTCCGATGCGGAGGTGCGTTTCGTCACGCCGGACGCCCCCGAGGCGCTGGACCTGTACCGGCACAGCACGGCGCATCTGCTCGCGGCCGCGGTGACGGCGCTCTTCCCGGAGGCGCAGTGCGGCATCGGGCCGGCCATCGAGGACGGCTTCTTCTACGACTTCGTCGTGGACCGCCCCTTCGTCCCCGAGGACCTCGAGGCGATCGAGCGGAAGATGGCCGAGCTCGCGGCCCGCGACCTGCGCTACGAGCGCAGAATGATGCCGAAGGCGGAAGCGAAGGAGTTCTTCGGCGAGCGGGGCGAACCGCTGAAGGTGGAGCTCATCGAGGAGAAGGGCGGGCCCGTCGTCTCCTGCTACACGATCGAGGACGCCTTCATCGACTTCTGCACCGGCCCGCACGTTCCGTCCACGGGGAAGCTGAAGGCGTTCAAGGTGCTCTCGAGCTCGAACGCCTACTGGAAGGGCGACGCGCGCAACCAGCCGATGCAGCGGATCTACGGCACCGCGTTCTTCAAGAACTCGGCGCTCAAGACCCACCTGCAGCGCATCGAGCAGGCGAAGGAGCGCGACCACCGCAAGCTCGGGCGCGAGCTGGGGCTGTTCACGTTCCATCCCTGGGCGCCGGGAGCCCCGTTCTGGCAGGCGAAGGGTGCGACGCTCTACCGGCTGCTGGCCGACTACATGCGCGACGTGCTGTCGGGACAGGGCTACCTGGAAGTGCGCACGCCGCTCCTCTACAACAAGGCGCTCTGGGAGACGTCGGGCCACTGGGACCACTACCGCGACAACATGTTCCTGGTGCAGGACGACACGGGCGGGGACGGGAGCGCGGGCGGCCGCGGTGCGGGGAGCGGCGCGGCGGCGGTCGACGGCGACCGCGCCGGCGTGCGGCTGGACTACGCCCTCAAGGCCATGAACTGCCCGGCCCACATGCTGATGTTCGCCAGCGAGGGCCGCAGCTACCGCGACCTTCCCCTGCGCTTCCACGACCAGGGGGTCCTGCACCGGAACGAGGCCTCCGGCGTGGTGGGCGGGCTGACCCGCGTCCGCCAGCTCTCGCAGGACGATGCGCACTGCTTCATCACCGAGGACCAGATCGGCGAGGAGGTCGAGCGGCTGCTGCGGCTCGTCGACCGCGTGTACGGCGACTTCGGCCTCGACTACGCCCTCGAGCTGTCGACGCGGCCCGACGACTACCTCGGCAGCGCCGCCACCTGGGACCATGCCGAGGCGCAACTGAAGGCGGCCATCGAGGCAACCGGGGCGCAGCACACGATCTCCGAGGGTGACGGCAGCTTCTACGGGCCCAAGATCGACATGCACGTGACCGACGCCCTCGGCCGGCGGTGGCAGTGCGCCACGATCCAGCTCGACTACCAGATGCCGGGGCGCTTCGGCCTGAAGTACACCGGGGCCGACAACGCCGAGCACACGCCGGTGCTGATTCACCGCGCCATATTCGGCAGCTTCGAGCGCTTCATCGCGCTTCTCATCGAGCACTACGGCGGTGCGTTCCCGCTCTGGCTCGCGCCCGTGCAGGCGCGGGTGCTGTCGATCGCCGACCGGCACGCCGAGTACGCCGCGTCCGTCCGCGATCGCCTGACCGCGGCCGGGTTGCGCGTCGAGGCGGACGTGCGGCAGGAGAAGATCGGCCTCAAGATCCGCGAGGCGCAGCTCCAGAAGATCCCGTACATGCTGGTGGTCGGCGACCGAGAGGCGGCCGACGGCACGGTGGCCGTCCGGAGGCGGAAGGGCGGCGACCAGGGCGCGCAGCCGGTCGAGGCAGTCATCGCCGCGCTCGACGACGAGACCCGTCGGAAGCGGGACGCGGCGGCGAAGTAAACTACGGCGGCCAGGAAAGGAGCCTCCTATTCCTCCAGGACGCGGGCCACGCGGCCCACGACGCGATTTTCGCCAGAACCGCACGCGGGTGAACGAACGCATTCGCGTTCGGGAGATTCGCGTCATCGACGACACCGGCAGTCAGCTCGGCGTGATGTCGCCGCAGCAGGCACTCGCTGTCGCGCGCGAGAAGGGGCTCGACCTCGTCGAGATCTCACCGACCGCGCAGCCGCCCGTCTGCCGCATCATGGACTTCGGGCGCTACCAGTACGAGGAACAGAAGCGGACCCGGCAGGCCCGCAAGCACCAGAAGACGATCGAGGTCAAGGAGATCAAGTTCCGGCCGAAGGTCGACG
>JAPOVI010000434.1 GCA_026708265.1 Acidobacteriota bacterium | reverse complement strand
GCTCCTGCCAGTGACGAGCAACCGCCGGGGTGGGCTCGGCGTCCCTGATCCGGCACCCACACATCGTGTTGGGCAGCCCGGCCAAAATCCAGCTGGAGAGCTTGCGGCGCTGTCCTGGCGCAGGTGGCTCGATACGGCCAACCTGCCGGTGCTTGCTGCAAGGGGAACTCGACCCGCCGACATCGCCGACGTGGCCGCGCTACTCCGTGGTGACGTGGCGATCAAGGACGTGCAGAGGTACTTCTTGGCGTTCCTGGTCCTGGATGGGAAAGGAGAAGCGCCGCCGCCGACTATGGCGAGCGGGCCGGTACCGCCGACCTACGCCGCGCTCCGGCTTTGGATCGAGTTGTCCGCGCGGCCAGCATCAGGTGAGCGGCGGCCACTGGACGGCGTCGTTCCGCGAGGCATCGCAACCGGTACGCACTGCTCGGTCAGAAGTGCCTGTCGCACCGCCCTGCGCCGGCTGCGCGTAGCCGGGTTGCCCGGTTTCTGGCCTGACGATGCTCGTCCGAGCGGCAAGAATGTGGCGCTACCGAGAGTCGATCTCACGGTGCCGCAGGCGAGGTTGATGGCGGCGGCCGTGCTGGTCCCGTTGCGCCAGGAGAGCGTTGCCCGGCTCGCGAACACCCTGCTCGTACCGTCCGTGTCTCACCAACCGTGACACCAACCCCGATTGGAGACCGCTCATGTCCGAGCCCAACCTTGTTGACGAGCTTCTTGACCAGGACCGCGTCCTGATCTCGGCCGAGCTTCACCTCGCCAACGGCTCGTTCTTCCAGCCAACCGGTTTCCCGGATATCGGCGCCTGCGTCTACACCGACGGTGCCGGGGAACTCCGATGCCTCGTGGAGAGCGAGCAGAGCATGGCCAACCGACTTGAGGCCGTCTGCATGAAGGCGCCTGGCGTGTGGCGGGAACCGCTCGCCGGCAAGCTCCCTTTGATCCGTGTCGCGAACAAGAAGAAACGACTGCTTGCGACCAACCTGACCGAGCCTCACCGGGTCGCTTCGTCGTACGTGCTCGAGGGCTCCGTCAACGGAACCACGCTTCAGGACAGGCTGAAGAAGCACCTCGGCCTCGATGACAAGACTTGGCCGCTGGACCAACGCGAGAAACTCACGCAGGCCGTGTTTGCGCTCGATCCGGGCGCAATACTCCACGGCTTCCAGTTCATGCAATGGGAGGCCGTTGGTCTCCGTGCCGCCAGGCTGCTCCACTCGCGCCTGGAAGCGGTTCTCGCAGACGACGGCGAGATCCACTACGGGCTCGTCAAGGTCGATGGGATCGAGCCCGAGTCGTCGGCGGCGAAGAAGAGCAACAAAGGCCAGAGTATCGCTGCCAAGGCCCGCTACGTGCACAAGTCGATCCAAGCTACCTTCGAGATCGACGTGCTGGCGCTCCGAGAGCGGTCACTGGTTCCGGCATCCGATGGGAAAGGGGTCGCTGGAAACTCGGGCAACCAGACGGCGCGACGGTTTCTTCTTGCGTTGGCCCTCTGGAAAATCTACCGGTTCCTGACGAATGCGCCGGCATTTGATGCCCGTACCGGCGACACCATGGGCGCACTGCGTCTGCGCGCCGATTGCTCGTTGGCACTCGGTACGGTGAACTGGTCGGGATCGAAGCAGGGCGCCCGGTTCGGCAAATCCAACACCCTGGATCCGAGGAGGCTCGTGAAGCCGTCGAAGACCGACGGCCACGTTGACCTTCTCGCCGACCCTCCGAGCTTTGAGGAGCTGTTGTGCCCGTTCGAGCTCGGGATCGAAACCGTCGTCACCTACGGGAAGAAGTAGTCGCAGTGTCACGCGTCATCGTCCAGGTGAATCTACTGTCGGGGCGCTACCACGCTCATCCCTGGGGTGAGGCGCAGCACGCCATGGCGGGTCCCGAATGGCCCCCATCGCCCTGGCGGCTCCTGCGTGGTCTGGCCGCAGCCTGGTTCGACGCCAACCCGCATCCCTTCTCCGAGACCGAACGCGACGACTTGCTGCAGGCGCTCGGCACGGGTTCGCCGCCTGCGTTGTGGCTACCGCCGGTGTCGTTCGCCGAGATCCCGTACTATCAACCGATCCTCACGAGCACGCCGCAGGATCGCGTCCTGCACTTCGATCACTTCGCCGTGCTGTCGGAAGGCAATGAGGGCTCATGCTTCTGCTTCGACTTCGATGTAGTCCTCTCGGCGCGGCAGCAGAGCGTTCTCGCGCAACTGCTCGCGCGGATGACCTACCTCGGACGAGCGGAGTCGAGGGCCCGCCTTTCGCTTGTGGATACCCCTTCCGAGCACCTGTCGCGGGTAGCGCCCGCAGACGGCCGTTCCTCGTCCGGCTACATCCGACGACGGGTGTTGGTCGCTCGCGGCACGTTTCTCGCTACCGGCCTCTGGGCCGCAAAATCCGAAGGGGGTCATCTCGTGCAGGCGATGATCGATGCGGGACGAAAGCGGCCTCCGAACACGGACTGGATCGACTACGGGTTGCCGTCGGCGCTCGTTCGTCGCCAGCTTGCCCGTCGCGCGGTCACCGCTCCAGCGAGGCGGCCACGGGTGGCAGCGGTCCGTTTCGGCTTGTTCCGTCGGGTTCCGATCCGCCTGCCGGAGCTTGTACAAGTGGCGCGGGCAATCCGCGATCAGGCCACCACGAGCTTCAACGCACGGACTGGAGGAACATCGCGGCGACTCACTGGCCGCGCGGCGGACGGCAGCATCGCAACTGGACATCAGCATGCGTTCTGGTTGCCGAAGCCTGACCGGCGCACGGGGCGCCTGCGAAGCCTCACCGTTTGGCTTCCCGACGGTGCGGATGGCATCGACCAGCGCGAACTCGATGCGCTCCTTGGCGTCCAACACATCCTCTGCGACGACGACTATCCGATCCTCGTCGTGGCTGAACGTGTGGCCGAGATGTGTCCGGAACCGACGCCTTCCCGCCGGTGGCAAGCGGTGACCCCCTTCCTGGCTCCGTTGCACTCCCGTCGCGGCAGACGGGCACTGACGCCATCCGAGCAGCTACAGAGGATGATGGAAGGAATCACGGGCGCAATCCCCCGCGTGACGTCCGTTTCTGGCTCAGGGTTGCTGGGCAGGCTCACGACAGTCCGCACGCATTTCTACCAGCGCGGCACATGGCGTTGGACGACGAGGGTCGCTTGCTGGTTCAAGCTGGAATTCGACCAGCCAGTTGTTCTACCGCGACCTGTCGGAGCGGATGCACACTTCGGCCTTGGCCAATTCGCCCCGGTAGATGCCGAGGGCGGTGAGCGATGAGGTTGCCTGACACCGTAACGCCACGGGTCACGCTGCCTTCTGCCGTTCGGGAGTTCTGCAGAAGCACGCCGCTCATCGTGGTTCGACGGGCAGGGGACATGAGGCAGCGATGAACCCCACCGTCTACGTCGAAACGTCGGTCGTCAGCTACCTCACTGCCCGGCCCTCACGGGATGTTGTGCTCGCGGCCTATCAGGAGGTGACGCGCGAGTGGTGGCGCGCTGCTCAGGGCCGGTTCGTGCTTTACGCCTCCGCGCTGGTCATCTCTGAGTCGGCCACCGGCGACGCCGATGCTGCTCGCGCTCGTCTGAATGTCCTCAGCGCGATCCCTGTGCTAGACGCGACCGAAGAGGCTGTCGAACTCACGCGGACCCTGCTGGACCGCCGGGCCGTACCACCCAATGCGGGTGACGATGCCGCGCACATCGCGATTGCGGCCGCGAATGGTGTCAACTACTTGGTCACGTGGAACTTCCGGCACATCGCCAATGCAGCCACGCGATCCAGGATCGAAGACGTGTGCCGGCGTTCAGGCTATAGACCGCCCGTCATTTGCACCCCCAATGAGCTCATGGAGGCGGACGATGCCGAAGCAGACCGACCCGATCATTGATGAACTGAGGGCCGTTCGGGATGAGCACGCTGCCCGGTGCGGTTACGATGTCGACGAGATTTTCCGGGACATCCGTGCCCAACAACGGACCTCTGGGCGCGAGTACGTCCGCTTGCCGCCGCGCAGGATAGTCTCCGCCCAGCATGATCGACCAGAGCCCTGATGCAAACGGTCGAGTCGTCCAGTCCATCAAGGGCTTGTACCGTGCGTCGGATTCCGTGTCGGAACGGGGAAAGGCTGAGGGGAACAAACCCCACACCCGACGGTCACGCCCTTTATTTACAACACGTTGCAGTCGTTTGGCGTCGGAAGCCCTGGAAGCTCTGCAGCTCGACGAGCTGCGCGACCGATGGCTGAACCCACCGGAGTGGGTCGAGTGGGGTGGACGAGACGGTGCCGGGCTACCCGAAGCGGCCGATCGCGCGCGTCCGGTCGCAGTGGCTCGCCGATGCGCACGACGCCCTCGACGCCGCCGTGGCTGCTGCGGACGGTAGCCTACCGGACGTCTCGAACGAGGACGCCCTGCGGTTGGCCGCGAGCTCGAGTCCGAGGCGACGGCCGCCCGCCGGGCGCGCTGCGGCGCCGCCCGAATCGTCGGTTGCCGTCTTGCGGGGCCTCCGGCGCGCCGAGGCCGGGGCACTCGCTTGCGCCGACCCGACGAAGTTCCGATCCGCATCTCGGCGAGTCAGCCTTGGACGCATGAGCTATTATCAAGGTCTTGACACGTAGGAAACCCTGCCGATGTTCACCACCCTCGTCGTCGATCCACACGCGCGCATAGGCGTCGCCCGCTCCCTTCCCGACGGCTCCGCCGGCTGACCAGCTTCATCGCTCTGTTCGCTCTCGTCCGGTCGCTGCATCCGACGCGGCGTCCCGGTCTCGTGTTCCCGGTGCCTCCGTTCCGTCTCGTGCAGGTGATGCCGATGTCCATCGTCAACCTAGTTTCCGACCGCCGCCGCACCGTGGCGGCGGCCAACGCCCGCTTCTGGGGCGACGTCCGCGACGCCGTGCGCGCCGTGCCCCACGACTACACCAGCGGCAGCCTTGGCCGCGCCGTCCTGCTGCTGGCCGTACCGATGGTCCTCGAGATGGGGATGCAGTCGGTTTTCGCGGTCGTCGACCTCTACTTCGTGGGCCGCCTCGGGTCGGAAGCGGTTGCTATTCTCGGCCTGTCGGCTGCGCTCATCTCCCTGGTGTTCGCCGTCTCGATGGGTCTCAGCATGGGGACCGCGGCGATGGTGGCGCGGCGCGTCGGCGAGGGGTCGCCCGAGGAAGCGGCGGCCGCTGCCGTGCAGGCCATCGCCGCCGGGTGCGTGGCGTCGTTCGTCATCGGCGTGGCCGGGGTCGTTTGGGCCTCCGATCTGCTGATGCTGCTGGGTGCCACGCCCGAGCTCGCGGCGAGCGGCCGCAGGTTCACGGCGATCATGCTGGGCGGCTGTGTCACCGTGACTCTGCTGTTCATGATCAACGGCATCTTCCGCGGGGCTGGCGATCCGGTGCTGGCGATGCGCGCGCTCTGGCTCGCGAACCTCGTCAACATCGTGCTGGACCCGATTCTCATCTTCGGCCTGGGACCGGTCCCGGCACTCGGGCTCGAAGGGGCGGCGATCGCGACGACGGTGGGGCGCGGCCTCGGCGTCGCCTACCAGCTTCGCGCGCTCACGAGCGGCAACGGTCGCGTGGTCATCGACTGGCGGCGGGCGTGCCTCCAGCCGCAGACCCTGCTGCGCCTGCTGCGTATCGGTGGCATCGGCAGCGTGCAGTACCTGGTCGGGACGGCGAGCTTCGTCGGCCTCATCCGCATACTCGCGCCGTTCGGCGATACGGCACTAGCGGGCTACACGGTCGCCGTGCGGATCATCATCTTCGTGCTGCTACCGGTCTGGGGCGTCGGCAACGCCGCCGCGACGCTGGTGGGGCAGAACCTGGGCGCGGGCCAACCGGATCGCGCCGGGCGCGCGGTCTGGTTCACCGCACGTCTGAACACGGTGCTGCTGGGCGTCATCGGTGTGATCTTCGTGATCTTCGCCGAGTCCATCGTCGGGCTTCTGGCGACCGATCCGGACGTCGTGGCGCTGGCCGTCACCTGCCTGCGCATCGTCGCCTGCAGCTACGTGTTCTGGGGCTTCGGCCTTGTCACCGTGCTGGCGTTTAACGGAGCGGGGGACACGACTACGCCGACGTGGATCAACTTCCTCGTCTACTGGGTGGTGCAGCTGCCGCTCGCTTGGGCGCTCGCAGGCCCGGCTGGTCTCGGACCGAGCGGCGTGTTCGTGACGGTCGCTGTGTGCCAGACCCTAATGGCTGCCGTAGGCGTCGTCGCCTTCCGGAGAGGTAGCTGGAAGAAGCGGGTGCTGTAGCTCTGGAAGCTCAGCGGCTGGTCGAGTTGCGCAGCCGCTGGCTGAACCCCGCCTGAACGGGTCGAGCGCGTCGAGGAGCCGGTCGCCGGGCCATCCGAAGCCCACCGCTTTCCGCGAGGACGACGCGGCCCAGCGCCGGCGCACGCCAGCCCCTTGACGCGGCTGTGGCAGCCGCGTACGGTGAGGTCGGCGGGCATCTCCGAGGCCGACGTGCGCCACGAGTTGCCGGCGCTGGACGGCGGTACGGCAAGTGGTTGACTTCGTGTTCCTGGCCGCTCTTGCTCGGCTGGCCGGCGGTGGCGCTGAGCGTGCTGGTGGCCTCGTTCGGACTGGTCCGCAGAAGCCCAAGGCTGCTGGTGCTGGCCGCGGCCCTAGTCGGCCCGGTTTCAGCGTACCTTGCGTTGACACCGCGCTTCCTCGTGTGGGGGTTGTTTCCGGTCGGCGCTTTTCTCGTGGCCTCCGTTGTGATCCGACGGCACCGCGGCGGGTTGGGCGCGGTGCTGGTTGCAGCGAACGCGGCGTTCTTCGGGTGGCTGTCTGTGACCGTATTCGGCTGATCGAGGTCCGTGGACGGCTCGGCTGGTCCTCCGGATTCCCGCGCTGAAAGTGGTAACCGACGGGGGAATGAGGGAGGGCAGGCATCCAGCAAGCCATTTATTATGAGTGACTTGCAGGAATCCAGGCACTCGCGCTGCCTTGACACCCAGGAACGATCCGGTCAGCGTCCGGCCTCGGGGTCGCCGGGGGCCCGCGAGCAGGCTCGCCGCCCGCCATTACAGGGCCTTCCGCATGAAAACGCTGTTCGGATCTTCCAGGTAGTCGCCGAACGGGCCGCAGTACTCGAAGCCATGGCGCTCGTAGAGCCGTCGCGCAGGCTCGAAGGCTGCCCACGACCCGGTTTCGAGCAGTATCGTGTCGTAGCTCCGCCGACGTGCCTCGGCGATGATCCGCTCGAGGATCCTCGTGGCCACGCCGCGACCCCGATAGGCGTCGCGCGTGCGCATCGACTTGACCTCGCCCCGGCGCGCGCCGAGCGCCTTCAGCGCCCCGCAGCCGAGGAGTAGGTCGCCATCCCACGCCGCCCACATCGTAACGTCCGACCTCGCGAGCCCGTCGACGTCGAGCGCGTGCATACTGCCCTCCGGCGAGATGTCGACCATGTGGGTCAGATGCTCGTTCAGCAACTGCCGCACGACCGCATCGGTCGGCGCACACGGTCGTATCTCCACTCGACCCTTCGCTCGCGCCACGATTCTGGATGTCTCAGAGGCCTCCGTCTACGCGAAGATGCCGTCCAGACGAGGCTCGAGGCCCGCCAGCAGGGGCGATGCAGCGTCTGCCCTCGACCGAAGGTGTGCGCGACCTCCAGCGAACCGCCGCGCGGACGGTGAATCCACACGGTCTCGGCCGTCGGATCGACTAGCCAGTAGTCCGCCACACCGTGCCCGGCGTAGAGTGCGCGCTTGTACCCCCTGTCCCGGTCGGCGGTGGCGGGAGACAGGATCTCCATCACCAGGTCGGGCGCACCCCGGACGTTGTCGCCGCCGCTCAGCAGTTGCTCGCGTTCCCGCGAGACGAACAGCAGGTCCGGCTGCACGACGTCGGTGTCGGAGAGGACGACGTCGCAGGGGGCGAAGAACAACTCGCCCAGATCGTGGCCATGCCGATCGTCCCCTTCACGGTCGCGCCGACGCGACGTAGCCGCGCCGAGCCCGAACGTCGTAGTCGCCGCCCCGGACGCGCACGCGGATGCGCCGGTAGCGCCCGTCGGGGGACGCCGACGGCGTGTAGCCGAGCGAGTACTGGTGGCGCAGTTCCTCGGCGATGCGCTCGGTGGCCGCCACCAGCTCCACGCTGTCGTGAATGACCTCCGTGTAGCCGCCGCTCTCGCCGGTGATCTCGCGCAGCAGCCGCACGTTGACCCGGTCGTTGATCGGCCTGCGCTCCGGCGCGTCGATCCCGACCGCGTAGATGAAAGCGTCGCTGCGGCGGATCTGGCGCCGCACGTCGGTGGGCGTCGCGTCGCTGGCGGTATCCGATCCGTCGGAGATCAGGACGAGCGCGGCGCGCGCGTGCGACCGCTCCGCGAACAGCGGCAGGGCCATCCCCAGCGCATCGTAGATGGCGGTGGCGCCGTACGGGCGCACGTCCTCGAGGCGTGCGTAGGCCCGGCTCGGACCTTTCGTCCAGGGCGACCGCAGGTGGGGGTCGTGATTGAAGACGACGAGGAAGGCCTCGTCCGACGGATCGAGCAGCTCGACCAGGAAGCGCCGCAGCGCCTGCTGCGCTTCGGCCATCCGCTGGCCATACATGCTCTGGCTGACGTCGAGCGCCACCCCGAGGCTCACCGGGACGCGGCCCCAGTCGAAGTGGGTGATCTCCTGCCGCACGCCGTCCTCGGAAAGCTCGAAGTCCGAGCGGCTGAGATCGCCCACCAGGCGCCCGCCGGCATCGCGCACGGTCACCGTGACCTGCACGACGTCGACCCCGGACCGGAAGCGCCGGTTGCCGTCCGCGGCGGGGTCCTGGGCAACGGCCGAGGCGGTGACCGCCAGCAGCAGCGCCGCCAAAGCCAGGACGGCCCGCGGGAACCGGAAGGCGTCGCTCACGTCTGACTCCGCGGCACGCCGACGCGCAGGGGCGTCGGGGCGCGTCACGCGATTATAATCGCCGTCTCGTGAGTGCAGCTTCCTACGTCCACGGCACCACGAGCGTGCCGCTGCTCGGCGAGACGATCGGCGCCAACCTGCGGCGCACCGTGGCGCGGCACCCTGATCGCGACGCCCTCGTCGTCCGCTCTGAGGGCTTCCGGGCCACGTACGCCGAGCTGTGGGAGCTGACGACGGCGCTCGCGCGGGCGCTTCTCGCACGCGGGGTGGCGAAGGGAGACCGCGTCGGCATCTGGGCCCCCAACCGCTACGAGTGGGTCGTCACGCAGTACGCGACGGCGCGCATCGGCGCCGTCCTCGTCAACGTCAATCCGGCCTACAAGGCGCGCGAGCTCGAGTACGCCCTCAACCAGTCGGGGCCGCGGATGCTGCTGCACGCCCGGCGCTTCCGCGAGACCGACTACGCCGCGATCCTGGCGCGCGTCCGCGATCGGTGTGCGGCGCTCGAGCACGTCGTCGATCTCGACGCCGACTGGAACGCCCTGCTCGACGAGGGCTCGGGTGTCGACGACGCGGCGCTCGCGGAGCGGGAGGCGGCACTCGCGTTCGACGACCCGATCAACATCCAGTACACGTCGGGCACCACGGGTGCGCCGAAGGGGGCGACCCTCTCGCACCACAATATCCTGAACAACGGCTACTTCTGCGGCGAGATCCTCGGCTACACCGAGGCGGACCGGGTGGTCGTCCCGGTGCCCTTCTACCACTGCTTCGGCATGGTCATCGGCAACCTGGCCTGCACGACGCACGGCTCGTGCATCGTCGTGCCGTCGGAGGGTTTTGACGCCGGGCACACGCTCGCCGCCATCGAGGCGGAGCGCTGCACGTCGATCTACGGCGTCCCGACGATGTTCATCGCGCAGCTCAACCACGACGCGTTCGCCGGCACCGACTTCTCGTCGCTGCGCACCGGGGTGATGGCCGGCTCGCCCTGCCCGGTCGAGGTCATGAAGCAGGTCCGCGAGCGGATGAACGTGCGCGAGATCACGATCTGCTACGGGATGACGGAGACCTCGCCGGTGTCGACCCAGACGCGGGTCGACGCACCCCTCGACAAGCGCGTCGGGAGCGTCGGGCAGATCCACCCGCACGTCGAGATCAAGATCGTCGACCCCGCCACCGGCCTCGTCGTGCCGCGCGGGACCAGCGGCGAGCTCTGCACGCGCGGCTACGTCGTCATGCTCGGCTACTGGAACGACGAGGCGGCGACGGGGGCCGCAATCGACGCCGCGCGCTGGATGCACACGGGCGACCTGGCGACGATGGACGCGGACGGCTACGTGAACATCGTCGGGCGCATCAAGGACGTCATCATCCGCGGCGGCGAGAACGTCTACCCGCGCGAGATCGAGGAGTTCCTCTACACTCACCCCGACATCGAGGACGCGCAGGTCATCGGCGTGCCGTCGGCGCGTTACGGCGAGGAGGTGATGGCCTGGGTGAAGCCGAAGGCCGGCGCCGCGCCCTCGGAGGACGACCTCCGAGCGTTCTGCCGCGGGACGATCGCCACCTACAAGATCCCCCGCTACTGGAAGCTGGTCGACGCGTTCCCGCTGACGGTGACCGGCAAGGTGCAGAAGTTCCGGATGCGCGAGATCGCCACGGCCGAGCTCGGGCTCGAGGGCGCGGCCGGCGTCGACACCGCGTAGCTCATTCCTTCGCCAGCGTGTAGCTCACCATCCAGTTGATGCCGAAGCGGTCCGTCCAGAGCCCGTAGTAGGCGCCCCAGAAGGTCTCCTGGAGCGGCATTGCGACCGAGCCGCCCGCCGAGAGCTTGGCGAACACCTCGTCGCAGTGCTCGCGGCTCTGCCCGATGATGGAGATCGAGAAGTTGTTGCCCACGGTGAGCGGCGGCCCGAAGCCCGACGCCCGGTCGCTCCCCATCAGCACGCTCGAGCCGATCGGCAGCGAGACGTGCATCACGCGGTCCTTCTCCTCCTCGGGGACGCCGGAGTCCGGCGGACCCTCGCCGAAGGTCTGGAACGACTCGAACTCGCCCCCGAACACGGACCGGTAGAACTCGAAGGCCTCACGGCAGTTGCCGTCGAACGTCAGATAGGTGTTGAGCGACATGCTTCCTCCTGGGCTGGGCGGTGCGTTGGCGCAAGAGCATAGCGCACCAGCGGTCGCGGCGCGCCAGTAGCCTGCGCCGTAGAGCGGCGCGGGCTCCTGAAGGATTGGGTTGGGCGCCGAGCGGAGGCCGCAGCGCGACCTTGCGGTCGCGGCGACGAACGGTGGGCTACGATCGGCCGGTGTCGTGCTTGCGCGCCGTGCTCGCGGCAGCCGCCCTCACCCGGTCTCGGCGGTCCGCGCCAGGCGCCCGCCGGCGTGGGTGCCCGCACGCCGCGCTCGCGACGGCTTCGGTCCTCGTCCTCACCGGCCTCCCCGGCCTTGCAGGAGTGACCGCGGCCGAGGCCCAACTCCGGGCCGGAGCGGCCGCGGTCGACATCACCCCCGAACTCTGCGACGACGCCGCGCCCGACGACGAACCCCAACAGTTCGACGCCGCCCGCGGCTGCTTCCGCTGGGTGCACCTGGGCGGATTCAGCCCCTACGTCCCGTTCCGGGACGACAGCCGCCTGGCGGCCGGCATTCACGACCCGATCTGGGCGCGGGCGCTGGCGCTCGAGGATGCCTCCGGCGACACGGTCGTCATCCTCGCCGCCGACCTGCCGGGCCTCGGCCGCAAGCACACGGGCCCGGTCCGCCGGCGGGTCGCCGGCACGCACGGCATTCCGGCCGAGCACGTCGTCCTGCACTCCACGCACACGCACTCGGCGCCGGACGGGAGCGGGTACTGGTCGACCTTGATGCGCGGCCACAACGCCCGCTACACCCGGCAGCTCCGGGAGTGGCTGTACGCGGCGGTGCGCGATGCGCTGGCCGCGATGCAGCCGGCGACGCTCCGAACTGCAACCACCACCCACCCTTCCTGCCTGGATCGCGCCACGGGCGCCGCCAAGTCGGACCCGGACTGCCGACTGCCGGCCATCAACAACGAGATCGATGACCCGCGCGCCGGCTACGACCGCTTCCTCATCCAGCGCGACCTCCGCGATCCGATCGTCCGCAACACGCGCATCGTGGCGGCCGAGCTGACGGCCGAGGCGACCGGCGAGACGATCGCCACCCTCGTCAACTGGCACAACCACCCCGACACGCTCGGGAGCGCCAACCGGCTGATCTCGAGCGACTATCCGCACTACCTGCGCGAGTACCTGGAGCGCACTCGCGGCGGCATCGCCGTCTTCGTAGCCGGGACGGTCGGCAACCAGATGAGCGGGCTGCGCAGCACGCCGGTCCCGCTGTGGGACGAGTCAGGGCGCCGCGCCTTCGAGACTTCGCCGGAAGAGGTCCGCCGCCCCGTACTCGTCACCGACGGCTGGGAGAAAATCCGCTCGACGGGGTACGAGATCGCGCACGCCGCCGGCCGGGCGCTCGATGCGGCGGTACCCGTTCCCGCACCGCGCGTCGCCGTGGCCACCGCGCGCTTCGAGACGCCGGTCGACAACGTCATCCACCTGCTCGGCACGTGGTCGGTCTGGCACCACGACGTCGAGCCCGAGGAGCGTCTGCGCTACCGCTGGCCCGACTGCTGGGGCCTGCTCGGCTGCGTGCAGGGGGAGGTGAGCCTCATCGAGATCGGCGACCTGAGCATCCTGACCGCGCCCGGCGAGATCGACCCGGCGTACGCCCTCGGGCGGCCGGAGAGCGTCGCGGACTACGGCACGGCATGGGGCACGTGGCGCTTCCCGGCCATGGCCGGGGTCGACCACCTGATGCCGGGGCGCCACCACGCCTTCATCGGCTCGGCGCAGGACTACCTCTCGTACCTGATGCCGCTGTCGGACAACACCGGCTGGTGGAACTTCGACCACCCGAACCACTACGAGGAGTGGGTGACCATCGGCCGCCGCTTCGGGGAGGACGTCCGGCGCGCCTGGCTCCATCTGCTCGCGGAGCGGGCCCGACGCGGACCCGCAGCCGCGCGATGACGACCGCTACAACCGCTGCGCGGCGGACGAGATTCGCGCGGTGAGAGACGGGCCCTGGAGCGGGCTGGAACGCGCCGCGTTCGACACCTGCGAGCCCGACGTCGCGGGCTGGCTGGTCCACCCCGGCGAGACGGTCTCGGCCCTGGCCTACTTCGTGGCGGCCGCGATCGTCTGGCGCGAGACGGGTCCGCGCGCCGCGGGAAGCCCGGCGCGACGCCTGCCCGTGATCCTCGGCCTCGTCGCGACGGCGGCGCTGCTGTTCCACGCCTCCTTCGCGGCGCTGTTCCAGCGGCTGGACCTCGCCACCATACCGCTGCTCACCGGGTTGTTGCTGGCATCGGCCCTCGTGCATGGCGGCCATGCCGTGCGAGAGCGGAGCCACGTGCTCTGGCTGGCGTTCGCGGGAGGGGGCGCCGTCGCCCCGTTCGTGCTCACCTGGCTCGGCTACGCGATGGTCGCCCTCCAGGCCTCCAGCCTGCTCTGGCTGTGGCGGAGATTCGCGCGCCGGACTCCGGCCATCCGCGGCGACCTGCGGGCCGTCGCCGTGCTCCTGCTGCCGGCAGCGGCGCTCCTCGGCCTCGGCCACGCCGGGATCGCGTGCGTCGCCGCCGGGTCGGCCTGGGCCCACGTGGTCCAGCCGCACATCGTCTGGCACCTCGCGTCGGCGAGCGCCTGCGTCTACGTCGGGCGGGTGGAACGCGCGCTGGAGGACGCGGCGTCGTGATCGCGGCCCGAGCGGCTCAGCCGTCTCGATGCCGCCGCTCTCCAAAGGCTTCACCAGATCCGTCGGCCGATCCACCATCCGCCAGCCGCGGCCGGCAGCAGGAACGCCGCGCCGCCGCCGATCGCCTGCACGCCGAAGCCGGAAAGGCCGACGGCGCCCGGGGCGAGCCCGGCCACCACCGCGAGCCACGCTCCGCCGGCGGCGCCGGCAACGCCGAACACGATTGCTCCACGACACGCGTTGCGCCAGCCGGCACCGCCCAGCGCAAGCCCGGCGGCCCCCAGCAACGCGTACGGCAGTGCGAACCCGGGAGCGAGCACGACGGCGAGACCTGCGGCCGTCTCCCGACCGCCCAGCGCGGGGAGCGTGCCCAGGAGCAGCAGCGGCATCCAGCCCGCGACGCCGAAGGCGGCGCCGAACGCCGCCCGCCAGCGGAAGCCCCCCGGGGGTCTGCGCCGCAGAGCCCGCGACGCAAGAGCCGATGCCATGGTGAAACCGTAGGCGCCTGCCTGGCGCACACAGATGAGCGCGCCGCGCGGTG
>JAPOVI010000296.1 GCA_026708265.1 Acidobacteriota bacterium | reverse complement strand
GGCCGCGGCGGCGACCCCGGCGGCAACCCCGCGATCGACGTCGAGGTGGAGGCGACGGGCGACCCGGCGGCGGGCATCGCGCACGCCCGCGCCGCGTTCGCGGCCGGCACGTCGATCGTGATGGTGAACGTCGAGGCCGACGTCCTGGCGGGGCCGCTCCTCGCGGCGGAGGCGCGCGAGGCGGGCGTGGTCTACTCGCTGGCCTACGGCGATCAACCGGCTCTGACCTGCGAGCTGGTGGAGTGGGCGCGCTCCTGCGGCTTCGACGTCGTGGCGGCGGGCAAGGGGACCAAGTACCTGCCGTCGTACCACGCCTCGACGCCCGACACGGTGTGGGACCACTACGGGCTGACGGCGGACGAAGCGGCCGCGGCGGGCATGAACAGCCGGATGTTCAACTCGTTCCTCGACGGCACGAAGTCGGCCATCGAGATGGCGGCGATCGCCAACGCCACCGGGCTCGCGCCGCCCCCCGACGGGCTGCGCTTCCCGCCGTGCGGGCGGGACGACCTGGCGCACGTGCTGCGGCCGGCGGAGGCGGGCGGGCAGCTCCACCACAAGGGGCAGGTCGAGGTGGTGTCGTCGCTCGAGCGCGACGGGCGGCCGGTGCCCGGCGATCTGCGCTGGGGGGTCTACGTCGTCGTCGAGGCGCCCAACGACTACTCGGCCGCCTGCTTCCGGCAGTACGGCATGAACACCGACGCCTCGGGCCGCTACTCCGCTATGTACAAGCCGTTCCACCTGATCGGGCTCGAGCTGAACGTGTCGATCCTGGCCGCCGCCCTGCTCGGGGCGCCGACCGGGGCCGCGCAGGGCTTCGTCGGCGACGTGGCCGCCACCGCCAAGCGGGACCTCGCCGCCGGCGAGACGCTCGACGGCGAGGGGGGCTACACCGTCTACGGCAAGCTGCTGCCGGCCGCGGCGTCGCTCGCGCGCGGGGCGCTCCCCATCGGCCTCGCGCACGGTGCGCCGCTCACCCGGGCGGTGCGGGCGCACGAGGTGGTCGGGTGGGAGGACGTCGAGCTCGATCCGGCCCTCCCCGCCGTCGAGGCGCGTCGCGCGATGGAGGCTCGCTTCTCGCGCGGCGGAACCCTTGCAACCGCGGGCACACCCCGTTAGGATTCCGAACTTGGCGAATCCTATGGCAATCGAGTACGGCGGCGACGATTCCGGCCTCGGCGACCTCACTCCCACCCCGGTCGGCCGACGCGACGCGGTTCTCGCGCGGCGCAGCGTCCGGTTCCGGCGCCAGTTGCTTTCGGCGGAGCGCGCGCTCGCGCGCGGCAACTACGACGGCGCCGTGCGGGCGGCCGAGGAGGCCGGCCTCCTCGATCCGGACGACGAGCGCGTGCTGGCGATTCTCGACGAGGCCCAGCGCCTGCGCGACGCGGCGCCGGCGGGAGAGGCCGGGAAGGGCCGGGCGAAGGCGGCGGGCGAGCCGATCGCGCCCGCCTCGTGGCTCCTGGGGACGGCGTTCGCCGGCACGCCCCGCCGCACGACGAGCACCCTGTCGATCACGCTCTCGATCGTCGGGCACGCCGTGGTCGCGGCGGGGGTGGTCATCGCGCTGATCCGCATCGTTCCCGCGGTCGAGTTCACTCCGATGGCCATCATGGAGTTCCCCGCCGCGCTGCTGGGGAGCGCGGCGCCGCCGGAGATCCTCGATCCCGACGTGCCGGCGGAGACCGTCGAGGAGAACTCGGAAGAGGACATCAATCAGCCGCCGACCATCATGGCCACGACCCCGCTGGCCGACCTGTACGACATCCAGCCCGTACGGCGACGCGTCGTCTCCTCCTCGGTCGCGCTCACCACCGGCCGATCGCGAGGGCGTCTGGGCGTGCCGAACGGGTCCCCGTTCGGCTCCGGCATGGTGCAGGGCCGGAGCCCCTGGCAGATCACCGAGGCCGACCGGCCGCCGCAGCTCGTCCGCGCCGTGCCCCCCGTCTACCCGCGGGCGGCCTTCGACCAGGGCTTCGAGGGCATCGTGCAGGTCGTCCTGCAGGTGGTCGTCAACCGCGACGGCATCGTCGAGCGCACCAGCGTCGTCGAGGGGCTGCCGCTCCTGAACGCGGCCGCGCAGGCGGCGGTCGAGCAGTGGGAGTACCGCCCCGCCCTGCGCAACGGCTTCCGGGTGCCGTCGGTCTTCAACGTGTCGATCACCTTCGACTTCCGGTAGTCGCACCGCCGTCTCCCGATCCACCTTCGATTCCGACAGCACCTGGAGTTTCGATGGCAGCTTCGACTCCGCCGGGACGATCCCGCGACCGGTTCCGCGGCGCGCCCGAGCGCGTGTGGCCCGTGAGGATGCGGCGGATGCGCGTCGTCGCCGGCGCGCTGGCCGCTGCCGCAGTGGCCACGACGGCGCTCGCCGGCGTCTCCGCGCAGCAGCGGATCCGGCAGGCGGTCATCTTCGACATGGTCCGGCTGAGCGCCGTCGTGACCGACGCGAACGGGCGCTACGTGTCGGGCCTCGACACGGCCGACTTCCAGGTCTTCGAGGACGGTGTCGAGCAGCAGATCCAGATCTTCAACGCGCCGGACAGCCCCATCACGTTCGCCGTCCTGGTCGACGGGTCGATCTCGATCCGGAGCCGGCTGCCCACCGTGCGGGCGTCGGTCCGCGAGCTGCTGCGGAACCTCGGCCCGCGCGACGCCGTGCAGATGGTGCAGTTCAACGAGCGCGTGTCGGTGCTCGAGACGTTCAGCGCGCGGCGCGCCTCCCTCGAGGCGGCCATCGACAGCTTCTCCGCCGCCGGCGGCACGGCGGTCCTGAACGCCGTCTTCCGCGGGCTGCGCGAGATCGAGGCGCGGGCCCGCGAGGAGCGCGACGAGTCGCGGCGGCGGGCCGTCGTCCTGCTCTCGGACGGCGTCGACTCGTCGTCGCTGATCAGCGAGGACGTCGTGCTGTCGGAGGCGCGCCGCAGCCGGGCCAGCGTCTACTCCGTCAGCCTCGGCCAGAACCTGAGCGCGCGGCTCACGGCCGGGGCGCGGGGGGCGCGCGGGGCGGCGCTGCTCGAGGAGCTGGGCCGGACGACGGGCGGCCGGGTCATCGTGCCGGCCTCGGTCGACGCCCTGCAGGCCGCGTTCGCCGAGGTGGCCGAGGAGCTGCGGCACCAGTACGGGCTGGCCTACGTCTCCGACAACGTCCTCCGGGACGGCCGCTGGCGGCGGATCGAGCTGCGCGTGCGCAACCGCCCCGAGCTGAGCGTCCGCCACCGCGAAGGCTACTACGCAGGAAGCTGACGTGAACTGCGGTCGCGTCAGGCGTCTCGCGGTGCGCAACGCCTCCGTGGGCGGGCTTCCCAGGCGGGGGCGCGCGAGGAGTCTGCGCGGCAGAACCCCCCATGGAGTACTCCGTTGGAGCGCAGACTCCCAACGCGCCCGTCAGGGCGCGCGTCAGCCGCCGGTTACCTGCCAAGCCAGCGTCCGCGCCCCGGCCAGGGGCGCGCCGCTCTGGTCGGTGATGCCGGGCCGGAGGACGATCTCGAACGTGCGTCCGCTCCGCAGGGCCGCCCCCGGGTCGATGTGCAGCGAGCGGCGCTCCTCGGCGTAGTCGAAGCTGGCCCAGGCGAAGCCGCCCCCGCCGCCCCGGTAGCGCAGCTCGACGTTTCCCTCCAGGGTCGCCGGATCGACCGGCTTCGTGAACTGCACCTCGAACAGGCTGTCGGGGCGGGCTCCCTCGAACTCCATCGGCAGCGCGAACTGGACGTCCGGCGGCCGCGACCCCCAGCCGAGCATGCCGGGCGACGCCGCGCGCTGGGACCAGAGCGGCTGCGCCGGCGCCGCCTCCGACGGGTCCAGGTAGTAGACGCCGTCGTCCTCCGAGACGCGGCCCCGGACGCGCATCCAGGTCGAGCTGTCGCGCTTGCTGCGCAGGTCCAGCTCCCAGCCGTCGCCCCGGGGGCGCGAACCCGTCACCCAGGCGGAGACGTCGCCGTCGCGCAGCACCCAGTGCTCGCGGCCCCCGCTCCGCCGCGAGCGCGGCGGCACGTCGCCGAAGAGGTTGCCGGACCGGAACTGGCCGATGACTTCGACGTCGCGGGTCGATCCGAGCCCGGCGCTCAGGGGCCGCGCCCCGCCGCTGGTGGCGGCGAGCACGTCGGACTGCGCGCTCCAGAACGAGATCGAGTACGCCGGCGTTCCGCCGGACTGCTCCGCCGTACGCTGCCGCCGGAAGACGCCGGTCACCGTGATCGCGGTCCCGGCGAGCGCATCGGCGTTGTCGGCGATCAGGGCCTGGGTCTCCGGCCCCGGCGCGAGGCCGATGACCACCCCCTGCGCGGCGAGCGAGAAGGTGGGGGCGTCGCGCGACCCGCCGCGGGCGAAGCGGCCGCGCGTGGTGACGGCGCGCCCGTCGTAGGTGGACGGGGCGGCGAGGAGCGCGGCGGCGGGAACGTCGACCGGCGATCCGTAGAAGGACCACGCGCTGGAGGCGGGGCGCCCCAGTGTCCGCAGCAGCTCCCGGACCGCGAGCCGGTTCGCCACCGCCGCCTCGGGGGGCAGGTCCTGGTGACTGCGCCCGAGCGCGCCCCGGTCGTACCACGCCGCGAACGGTTGCGGGATGAACAGCCGCCGGCCCCCGGTGCCTGCGCCGGCGTGGATGGCCACCCCGCCCTCGCCGGCCGCGCCGATCGACTCCACGCGTTCGAACGGCTCGGCGAACGCCGCGGGGCAGGTTCCGGCCGTTCCCGACGGCGTCCAGGCCAGCCGCTCGCGCGCGCCGTCGACGAGCATCTCGCCCGGGCACGGCTGGTCCGCCCCGGCGAGCGCCAACTGCAGGGCCAGCCGGTCCCCGCGGCGCGACAGCCACGCCGCGGGATCGACGGGCGCGCCGCGAAACTCGGAGAGGTCCGCCCGCGGGTCCGGTGCCGGCTCGGGGGCGGGCGGCGGCAACCTCGGCCGGGAGGCACGGCTGCCGGCCGCGTTCCAGAGGCGGATTACGCGGCGCGGAAACTGGGTGGGCGGGGGCTCGAACCGCGGGTCGCTCCGCCGCGCATCGTAGAAGCGCTGCATCGCGGCCGCCTCGCTGTCGGTGTAGAGCAGCGCCCAGCCGAGGTAGACGGAGGCGCGCGCGAGGTCCGCGCGGCTCTCCGGCTGGCCGTCCAGGATGAACGTCACCGCCTCGAGGGTCTCGGCCGCCGCTTCGAAGTCGCCCTCGGAGATGAAGGCAATCCCGACCTCGAGGTCGTTCGTCGGACCCGCGCCCCGGGCCTGGCCTCCGGCGCCGGCCGCGGCTGCCGGGCTGCCCGCGGCGCCTGCGACGGCGAGGACGAGGGCCAGGAGTCCGCGCCGCAGAACGTGCCACGGAGCAGTTCGCGCCCGCGGGCCGGGGCGCGCGTGCGCGGGGATGCAGGCGCCGGCGCGGCGGCAGGGAGTCGTCATCGTTCGCAGCCGTCGCTATGGGGGCAGGAGCGGAAGCCCCTCGTCCGGGAGGTCGACATCCAGGGCGGCGGGAGCGCCGCGGGCGATGGTGACCATGCGGCGGAACTCGTGCTCGTTCGACCGCAGCCGGATCTGGTGGCGACCCGCGGGCAGCCGCAGCATGCCCTGGGCCCCGCTTCCCACCTCCACGCCGTTGAAGAGGATGGTGGCGGCCGGCTGGACGCGGACGCGCAGGGCGCCGCACGTCACGGTGTCGTCGCAGAGCCGGGCGACGACGATGGGTGCTGCGGCCGGGGTTGCCTCGGCCGCCGCAGCCTCGGGCGCCGGGGGCGGTGCGAGGGCGGGGAACGCGGCGGTGGTTCGCACGGGCAGGGGCGAGGCGGCCGATTCCGACTCGGCCGGCGGTTCCGGGAACGCGGCGCCCGCGATGTCGCTCAACGAGGTCCCGTCGACCCGCCCGATCTCGAAGAAGAGGGAGTCGCCCTCGTCGCCTTCGGACCCGTCCGACGGACCGGCCTCCAGGCCGAGGGCGGCGCTCACCGGGTCCAGCCCGCCGTCGAGGGCCGATTCCTGCTCGCGCCCGTCCGCATCCGCGGCGTCGCCGGCGCTCGCGACCAGCTCGCCCGTCGCCGCCGGCGGGCCCGCATCCGGGAGGAGGGCCAGCGTGGCGGCGCCCAGCGACCCGACGCCAATCACTACCCCGGCCGCGATCCGCCAGCCGGCCTGCGCCCGCCGGCTGCCCGCGTTCAGGCGCGCGCGCACCGCGGCCCGGAGGTCCAGGGCGGGGCGGGAGTCGGGCTGCAGGTCGACGGCGCGCTCGGCGCACGCGGCGGCCGCCTCGAGCGAGCGCGCTTCCAGCAGCGTGCGGGCCTCGTCGAGCAACGCCTTGACCCGCGCCGGCCGCTCCGCGTCGAGGCGTGCCCAGAGCGCGGCCACGCGGGGATCCTCCGGGCTGAGCAGCGTCGCCTCGTCGACCAGCTCCTGCGCCTCGTCGAACTTGTCGTCCTTCGCGCGCCCCCCGTCGAGGGCACGGGACGCGGCCGCTACCAGCTCCGCGAGCTTCTCCTCGCGGCGCCGGCGCAGCTCCTCGCGGCCGATCTTCTTCCCGTGGCGGGAAGACGCCGGATCGGGCATCCGGTGATGCTAGGAGCTTGCGCCGCAGAAAGCAATGCCGTGGATTTCTGCGGCGCAAGCTCCTGAGCCGGTGGGGGCTGGGGCCGAACACGGAGCCTGCGACGGGTCTGGCGGCGCTGGGAGTCTGCGCCGTAGAACGCAACGCGGTGAGGCCCGCGGCCGCGAGGTCGCGCCGGGAGCCTGCGCCGCGGAACCCGCGACGGCACGGATCACTCCGACGGCTCGATGCGCAGGAGCGCGCCGTCCTCCGGGTCGTCCGTCAGGACGTAGAGCAGTCCGTCCGGACCCTGGCGCACCTCGCGAATGCGCTGCCGGAACTCGGTCAGCAGCAGCTCGCGCCGCAACTCCTCCATGTGCTCGTTGAGGACGATGCGCTGCAGGTGGCCGGTGCCGGGGATGCCCCCCATCTGGAGCGATCCGACGAAGACGTTCCCCTGCCACGCCGGGAAGCGGTCGCCGGTGTATACGGCCAGGCCGGCCGCCGCGATGGCGGGCAGCCAGACGACGATGGGCGACTCGAAGCCGTCGCGCGTCGGATGCGGGGAGACGCGGGCGCCGGGGTAGAGACGGCCGAAGCTCATCAGCGGCCAGCCGTAGTTGCGGCCCGGCAGCAGCACGTTGAGCTCGTCGCCGCCGTTGGGGCCGTTCTCGTGCTGCCAGATGTTGCCGGTCTCGGGGTGCAGCATGAGGCCCAGCGTGTTGCGGTGCCCGATGGTGTAGATCTCCGGCCGGTGGCCCGGCTCGCCGACGAACGGGTTGTCGTCCGGCACGGAGCCGTCGTCGTTGAGGCGCAGGACCTTGCCGCGCAGGCTCACGGGGTCCTGCGGCGCGTCGAGCAGGTCGCCGTCCGCGGAGCGGATGCGGCCGCCGGTCGACATGTAGACCTTGCCGTCGCGGCCGAAGGCGACGCGCCCGTTGAGCCCCGAGTTGGTGTGGAACGGGGCGGTGACCACGAGGTCCTCGACGTCGTGCAGCGCGTGCCCCACCAGCCGGCCCCGCGCGAGGGCCGGGGAGCCGCGGCCGTCTTCGTGCCCCTTGGTGTAGGTGAGGTAGACCAGCCGGTTGGCGGCGAACTCGGGATGCACGGCCACGTCCATCAGGCCGCCGTTGCCGTCCGTCCGCAGCTCCGGCACCCCGGAGATGGCCAGCCCCACAAGCCGGTCGTTGCGGACTACCCGCAGCCGGCCGTCCCGTTCCGTGATCAGCATTTCGCCGTCGGGCAGGAACGCGATGGCCCAGGGATGCTCCAGCCCGCGGGCCACCACGCTGACGCGGATCCCGTGCTGCTCGGCGGTGTCGATCACCCAGGGGCCGTCGCCGAGGGGCGGCACGGGGACGCCGATGGGGTCCTCCTGCGCGTGGCCGGCCGCCGGCAGCGCGAGCAGGACGGCCGCGGCCAGGGCGGCGGCGGGCAGGGCGGCCGCGGGCGAGGCGGCGATGGGTCTGCGCGTCATTGCTGAACCTCCTCGGGGGGCATCTCCTCCGGGTGAATCCTCTACGGGAGCGGCAGGAGCGGCTCGACGCCCTCCGGCAGGTGCTGGTCGAAGGCCGCGAGCACCGCGGCGTCGGCGGCGTGCGCGCCCATCAGGCCGACGATGTCCACCAGGTCCTGGACGCCGAACGCGCGCTCGGCGCGGGCGTAGGTCTCGGCGACGACGTTGTGGTCGCCGAAGAGCTCGCGCCCGAAGGCGATGAGCGCGGCGTCCTTCTCGTCGAGGCCGGCGAGCGGGCGGCCGTGGCGGACGACGTCGATGATCTCCGGCTCGAGGCCCGCCTCGCGGGCCCGCGGCTCGTTCAGGGTCCAGTCGTACTGCGAGTCGTGCGCGCGCGCCGTCACCAGGACGGCGAGCTGCATCAGCCGGCGACCGACCCGCGCCTCGAGCGTGTCCTGGCCCGCGCCGTAGCTGCGGATGACCCCGGGGCCGATCCCGGAGGGCGAGAGCATGCGGCCGTACAGCTCCGCCACCGACGTGCGGCTGCCCGGGCTCCGGAGCGGCACGCGGCTCCGCGAGTCGGGATGGATGTCGTCGGGGTGCGTGAACGGCAGGGGCAGCGACTGCCGCCAGCCTTCCGGCATCCGCTGGTTGAACGCGGTGAGGGTGGCCGCGGTGGACGCGTAGCGGCCCATCACGTCGACCACGTCGACGAGGTTCGTCTTGCCGAGGAGCGCCAGGGCCCGCGCGTAGGTGTCGGACCCGAGGGCGCGCGTCCCGAACAGCTCGCGCCCCAGCTCGATGATGATCGCCTGCCGGTCGGGCAGCCCGGCGAGCGGCCTCCGGTGGCGCACGACGTCGATGACGCCGTCGCCGAGCCCGACGGCGAGGGCCTCGAGCTCGTGCAGCGCCCACTCGTAGGGCTGGTCGTACTCGCGCGCCGTCGTCAGCACGGTCAGCTCGGTCAGCCGGCGCCCCATGGGGGCCTCGAAACGCAGGCTGGCGCCCGAGCCGTGGAGCCTGAGCCCCGCCGCCCCCGTGGGCGCGCCGGCCGGGCTCGCGACCGCGGCGTCGAACGCCTCGCGGCGCGCGGTGTCGAGCTCCTCGCGGTCGATCGGCGGCAGCCGGCTCCGCGACTCGGCGTTGACGTCGTCGGGGAGCTGCCCCGCGTGGGCGGCCGGGAGCCCCGCCGGAAGCGCCGCCGCCAGCGCGGCGACGACCGCCGCCCGCACCCATCGCTTCATCTGCATGGCCGCCTCCTCGTTTCGTATCGGCGCACGCCATTCTAGGAGCCTGTGCCGCAGAACGCCAACGGAGTGAGGGCCGCGGGGCAGGCTTCCAGGCCGGTGGGGGTTGGGGCCGAACACGGAGCCTGCGGCGGGTTGGCGGCGCGCGCCGTTCGTCGCCTGCGGCTCCGCTCGGCGGTCGGCGAGCGCTTCGGGGGTGGGCTCAGAAGAGCCGGTGGGCCGGGACGGCCCAGAGGCCCGGAGCCAGCTCTTCCAGCGCTTCGCCGCGGTGAACGACCAGGCCGCCGGCCCACTCGTCGCCGAGCGCCTTCGCCAGCGCCCGGAGCCCCGTGCAGTCGCGGGCGCCGACCCGGGCGCGGTTCTTCACCTCGACGCCGATGGTCCCTCCCTCCGCGGCAATCAGCAGGTCGACCTCCCGACCGGAGCGGGTGCGGTAGAACCACAGCGCCGCGTCGCGGCCGATGGTGTCGATGCATTTGCGCGCCTCCGCGACGACCAGCGTCTCGAACAGCGGCCCCGTCAGCTCCCCCCGGTTGCGGGTTCCATGGCGCAGGAGCCCGAGGTCCATCCAGTAGAGCTTGGGGGCTTTCACGGTCGCGCTGGTGAGGTTGCGGGCGTACGGCTGCAGCAGCACCACCTGGTAGGACAGCCGCAGGTACTCCAGGTAGCGGCGCGCCGTCGCGGTGCTGACGGCCGCGTCGCGGGCCAGGTCCGCGTAATTGAGGAGCTGGCCGGCGATGATCTGGCAGATCAACTGCGTCACCGGGACAGCATCGCGAGCTGGGGGTGGGATCGCGGACGAACGCCCATACAATCCCGCAGGTGTCCCCAAGGACGATGCTCGGGGCTCTGCTATGGGTGGCCGGCGTGGCGGCTCTGGGGTGGCTGGCGCTGGTGGCGCTCCTCGTGCTGCAGGAGCGCCGGCTGATATTCTTCCCGGCGCGCGCGCTGGCGGCGGCGCCGGCCGACTTCGGGCTCGCCGCCGAGGAGCTCGCCATACGGACGCCGGACGGCCTGATGCTTCACGGGTGGTGGATCGAGGGCCCGGGCGACCGGGTGCTCATCTGGTACCACGGCAACGCCGGGAACATCGGCCACCGGCTGCACAACGCCCGCTGGTTCGTCGACCGGCTCGGGGTCTCCGTCGTTCTCGTCGACTACCGTGGCTACGGGCGGAGCGGCGGGACGCCGGACGAGGCGGGCGTCTACGCCGACGGGCTCGCCGTCTACGACGCGGTGGCGGCGCGCGGGGTGCGGCCGGAGCGGATCGTGCTGTTCGGCCGCTCGCTCGGGGGCGCGGTCGCGCTCGAGGTGGCGCTCCGCCGTCCGGTGGGGGCGATCGCACTCGAGTCGGTGTTCCGCTCGGTGCGGGCGCTGGCGCACGAGCACTACCCGTTCGTGCCCGGGTTCCTCGTCCGCACCCGGATGGACAACGTCTCGAAGGTCGGCCGGGTCCGAGCGCCCGTCCTCGTGCTGCACGGGGACCGCGATTCCATCGTCCCGCTCTCCCACGGGCAGGAGCTCTTCGCGCGGGCGGGCGGCCCGGCCCGGCTGCACGTCATCGCGGGGGCCGGGCACAACGACACCTACCTGGTCGGGGGCGAGCCCTACGCCGAGGTCTGGCGCGCGTTCCTGCGCGACACGGGGCCGGCGTGACCGCCCCCTTGCGCCTGCTCCGGGGCCGTCGCGAACCCTCCGGCCACGCCGTCAGCGGGTCTCGGCCGCGGCCTCCAGGCGACGAGCGTAGACTACGCGCAGGCGCGCCCGACCGACTCGCAACGCGCCCGGCCGGGGCGCCGGCGCACGCAGGCGGTACGGACGCGACAGGAGGAGAGCATGCGAACGCGAGCGGATCGTTCACACCACGGGTTGCCGGTCGCCGTCCTCGGCGTTCTCGCCTTCGCCGCCGGCGCTGCCGCCCCGCCCCCGCTCCAGGCGCAGGCTCCGCGCGAGTTCGTGCCGGTGACGGACGCGATGCTCCAGGCGCCGTCCGACGACGACTGGCTGATGTGGCGCCGCACGCTGGACGGCTGGGGCTACAGCCCCCTCGATCAGATCGACCGGAGCAACGTGGGCGACCTGCGGCTGGTGTGGTCGCGCGCCCTGAGCGCCGGCGGCCGGCAGCAGGGGACGCCGCTCGTCTACGACGGCGTCCTCTACATGCCGAACCCGAGCGACGTCATCCAGGCCATCGACGCCGTGACGGGGGACCTCATCTGGGAGTACCGGCGCTCGCTGCCCGACGACGCGTGCGAGCGCATCCTGCCCGGCGTCTGCACGACGAACCGGAACCTGGCCATCTACGAGAACCTGATCATCGACACCAGCGTCGACGAGTTCATCTTCGCCCTCGACGCCCGGACCGGCGAGCTGGTGTGGGAGACCGAGGTGCTCGACTACACGACGCATCCCGCCAACCAGAGCACGGGGCCGATCATCGTCAACGGCATGGCCATCTCGGGGCGGAGCTGCATGCCGGCCGGGGGGCCCGACGCGTGCGTCGTCACCGCGCACGATGCGCGGACGGGGGAGGAACTGTGGCGGCGCCGGACGATCCCGCGCCCCGGCGAGCCGGGCGACGAGACGTGGGGCGGCGTGCCCGACGCCCAGCGCCGCCACGTCGGGACCTGGATGGCGCCGAGCTACGACCCGGCCCTGAACCTCCTCTTCATCGGCACGTCGGTCACCTCGCCGGCCCCCAAGTTCATGATCGGCGGCGCCGACAACCGGCACCTCTACCACAACTCGACCCTGGCCCTCGACGCCGACACGGGCGAGATCGTCTGGTACTACCAGCACCTGAACGACCACTGGGACCTCGACCATCCGTTCGAGCGCCTGCTCGTCGACACCGTCGTGCGACCGGACTCGTCCGCGGTGAGCTGGATCAATCCGCGGTTGCGCCCGGGCGAGGAGCGGCAGGTGATGACCGGCATCCCGGGCAAGACGGGCATCGTCTACACCCTCGACCGCGCCACCGGCGAGTTCCTCTGGGCGACGCCCACCGTGGCCCAGAACGTCGTCAGCGGCATCGACGGGGCGACGGGCGCCGTGTCGGAGAACCCGGAGCTGGTCTTCGGCTCGTTCGGGCAGGAGGTGCTGGCCTGCCCGACCGCGATGGGCGGCAAGGACTGGGAGGCCGGCGCCTACAGCCCGCGGACGAACACGATGTACATGCCGCTCCGCAACGCCTGCGCGCGGATGGCGGCGCTCGACGACGGCGCCCGCTCGCTCTACAGCCTCAGCATGCGCAACGAGCTGGCGCCGGGCACCGACCAGCTCGGGTCGGTGTGGGCCATCTCGGCCGAGACCGGCGTGACGGCGTGGACCCACCAGCAGCGCACCGCCACCATGTCGCTCGCGGCCACGGCCGGGGGGCTCGTCTTCGTGGGCGACGTCAACGGCCGCTTCAAGGCTCTCGACGACGAGACCGGCGAGGTGCTGTGGGAGGTCAACCTCGGCTCGCCGGTCAGCGGTTTCCCGGTGACCTACGCGGTCGGCGGGCGCCAGTACGTGGTGGCGGGCACCGGCACCGGAGGCAACGCCTCGCGCTGGACGGCCATGACCCCGGAGATCCGGCCCAGCGACGGCAACAACATCTTCGTCTTCGCGTTGCCCGAGTAGCCGGGACGCGGCACGCTCGCTCCGGGGCTATGAGGCGCCGGTCAGGCGTTCTCGCTGTGCGGCTCGCACCAGGCGATCCGCCCGACGATGCGATCGCTGTCGGACAGCGGTTGGGACAGGTACGCCGGGTTGTCGCTCGTGGCGAACCAGTGGCGGCCGGTCCGTTGCAGGCGGCGCACGGCGAGCCCGGAGTCCATGTGGAGGGCGAACAGCGCGTCGTCCTCGGGCGTCCGCTGACCGGTGTCGGCGGCGACTAGGTCGCCGCTCTGGATCGTCGGCTCCATGGCGTCCCCCACCGCGCGGAAGCACATCAGCCGCTCCGGTCGCGCCCAGTCCGCCAGGGCCTGCGTCGCGACGGCGATGGAGACCTCGGGCGTCCTCTCCGGCGGCGCGCCGGTCGCCGGGGTCGCCGGCGGGGCGTCGGCGACGAGCGGGATCACGACGACGGAATCGCCCGGCTGCGCGCGGCCCGCGGGGGAATAGCTCCCGGAGACCAGATCGGGGAGCAGGGCCGCGGCGGACGCGGCCCGATCCACGAGGTCCTTCACGACGCCCATGCCCTCGCGGAGCTTCGAGGCCATCACGTCCTTGTCGATGACCTCGATCGCGTCCGCGACGTCGGCCTCTCTCGGCAGGTGGAGCGCCTTCGCGATCTCGGGCGGGAGGCTCGGCCGGCCCAGCCTCCGCCGGCGGGCGGGGCCGATGTAGAACTCCAGCCCCAGGACCGACGACATCAGCTCCAGGGTGGTGCTGCGCGCGGCGCGACCCTGGAGCAGGCTGCGGAGCTGACCGAGCGGAATCCCCGTCCGGGCGGAGAAAGGCCGGAGCCCCTCCTTCTGGACCCGTTCCTGGACGGCCCGCCGCAGATAGTCCACGCCGTATCGTGTCACCGGTGACACGATACCCGAAAACGCCGCCGTTGGAAAACCGCCCGTGGCTATGTCGAAAGATGCCGTTGTCTCAATCGTGTCGCATGTGGCATTCTATTGAGCTATGGATGACACGACAGCCCATCTGGTCGCGCTCTGCGACCTCTTCGCCGAGCAGACCCGCCAGAGCGTGTCCACGGTGTCCCGTCGGGCCACCGGCAGCGGGGACACGATCGCCCGCTTGCGTCGCGGCCGCTCCATCACCACGCGCCGTGCGGAGCGTGCCTTCCAGTATCTCTCGGAGCACTGGCCGGAACCAATCGAGTGGCCCGCGCACATCCCGCGTCCGGCGCCGCGCCGCCCGCGGGACGAGCCGCCGGAGGGCGCTCGCTGATGCCGCGCGGGCGGCCCCGAGCCGGAGCTCCCGGCCGGGCCATGCCCCGTGCCCGGTCCGCGGGAGCCGCGCCGACATC